>CAVKNZ010000020.1:0-23626 GCA_963657885.1 Bacteroidaceae bacterium | reverse complement strand
GATGATTCGAAGTTTGTCGGTGTTTATAAGAAAAGAAAACAAAATTAATTACCAACTTTTTTCTTTACTGCTAGATTATTTTTTTGAAACAAATGTATCTTATTTTTTCTTAGAACGAGGATGTGATACTTCAAATTGATGTTTCATTGCCTCTTCTGTCACGTGCGTATAAATCTGCGTTGTATTCAATGATTCGTGACCTAAAAGTTCTTGAATTACTCGTAAGTCTGCCCCACCTTCTAGCAAATGAGTAGCAAAAGTATGTCTAAGTAGATGCGGGTGAAGACCATAATTGCATCCGGTCTTTTTTTCAATTTCTTTTAAAATGTATTCAACACCTCGAGATGTTAAAACTCGTCCATTCGCATCAAAGAATAAATAATCTTCCTTCAAAGAATCTGGGTGCTTTGAAATCAATTTGTCACGCGATTTTGAAACATAATTTTTTAATGCTAGTTGGGCACTTTTATTAAAAGGAACGATGCGTTCTTTTTTGCCTTTGCCTAAAATGCGAATTGAACGCGCATGAAAATCGATATCCACAAGTTTTATTTTCACTAATTCACTGACACGAACGCCGGATGCATATAAAAGTTCGAGAATGCATTGATCGCGAAGCATCAAATCATCTGTTCGTTCTGAATTTAGTTTAAATAAGTTATCGATTTGCTCAATGTATAAAGCACGAGGATAACGTATTTCCTTTTTAGGAGAAGAAACGAAAATAAAAGGATTGTGTTCAACAATATTTTTATCAACCAAATAAGAGTAGAAATGTCGAAGAGCACTTAACCGTCTGCAACAAGTTTTCTTAGAAATGTTATTAGATAATTGAGTCGACAAATAATTGCGAATAATTCCTTCATCGACATCATCGATATCTATCGCTTCTGAAAAAATAAAATTGTAAAAAGAAACGATGTCAATTTTATAGCTAGAAATAGTCTTATCTGAATAATTTAAGACGTATTTTAAATAATCTAAAAATTCATCAATTTCTTTTATATTAGTCATAATTCTTTTTCCAACTAGATATTAATTCTAGAGAATTTTTAGCAAAAGCTATTTTATCTTTAACAATTTGATTAACGATGCCAAAATTGGCGTTCATAGGTGAAAAATTGCCTGGATTTGCTTGAATAATGTAATTATACAAAGAACCAAGCATCGTTAAAGAAGGAGGTTTAATAACTTCTTTTCCTTGCATAATGTTATCAACAAACATCGCTACTAAAATGCCCATCGCGGACGATTCGACATAGCCTTCAACACCTGAAAGTTGACCGGCTATAAAGACGTTTTTATTAGCTTTTAAAGATAAGTCAAAATTTAAAATTGATGGAGAACATAAATAAGCGTTTTTGTGCATCAAACCATAACGGACAAATTTCGCATTTTTTAATCCCGGAATTAAAGAAAACACTCTTTTTTGTTCAGGATAAGTAAGGTTAGTTTGAAAGCCCACCAGATTATATAAATTACCAAGTAAGTTATCTTGTCGAAGTTGAGCGACAGCATAAAACTTTGGTCGCGACATGATTTGTAATCCTTTCGGCTTTAAGGGACCATAACGTAAAGTATCAATACCTCTTTTAGCTAATACTTCAATAGGCATACAACCTTCAAAATAATGTTTATCAAAATCGTGAACATGGGCTAATTTAGCATTTATAAGCTCGTTATAAAATAGTTCATATTCTTCTTTAGAGAACGGACAGTTAATGTAGCTATCATCGCCTTGATCATAACGCGATTTTTTAAAGGCAATATTCATATCGATAGAATCTTTTTCAATTATTGGGGCGCTCGCATCAAAGAAAAATAAATTCGATTTTCCTAATACGTTTTCAAAATTTTCTAACATTCCGATGCTTGTAAGAGGCCCAGTGGCAACTATATTTATGCCATCTAAAAAAGTTGTTACTTCTTCGCTATGGATAACTAAATTAGGGAATTCTTTTAAAGTTTTTGTAATGAAAGTAGCAAATTCTATGCGGTCGACGCTTAAAGCATTTCCACTTGGCACAAGAGAATGATTCGCGGCTTTCATGGTAAGTGAATCAAGAGATCTCATCTCTTCTTTTAATAATCCGCAAGCATTATCAAGGCGATTGGATTTTAAAGAATTTGAGCAAACAAGTTCGCCAAATAAATCACTTTGATGAGCATCATCATTAACTTTTGGTCGCATTTCATAAAGATGAACTTCATATCCCTTTTTAAGAAGATAGTAAGCAGCTTCTGAGCCAGCAAGTCCGCCACCAATGACATTTATTTTTTTCATAACAAAATTATAAAAAATTAGCAGATTAACTGCTAACTTTTTTTGTATATTTATTGTTTTTATAGAATCGTTTTTTATAAGTCCTCTTACGTTCAATCATCTCAGAATAGTCACAACTAGGATAACCGCTACAACCGATGAACTTTTGTTTCTTTTTATTTTTTCGATATATTAATGGTTTTCCACATTTCGGACAATCTCGTCCAACGTATTCAACAACTTTTTCTTCTTTTTCAGTGTACTTACAAGTTGGGAAATTCGAGCAGCCAATAAATTCACCATATTTAGATTTCTTTTTAACTAAAGGCGCTCCACAGACTGGGCAAGCTCTTCCAACGAATTCATCATCATCTTTATACATGATTTTTTCAGCGTTATCCGCTTCTTGCATAAATGGGAAATAGAATTCATTTAAGATTTTTAATTCCGATTCTTCGCCTTGTTCAATTTTATCTAAGTTATCTTCCATCGAAGCAGTATAGTTAACATCGATGAATTTTGGGAAATATTTATTTAAAACAATAACAGTTCTTTTTCCTGCTTCGGTGGCTTGAATTAAACCATCTTTAGTTTCGATGTAGCCATGAACTTTCAAACGTTGAATTGTCGTTGAATAAGTTGATGGACGACCAATTCCATTATCTTCCATGAGTTTAACAATGCGACCTTCATTATAATGTAGTGGCGCTTTACTAAATTCTTGTTTGGTATTGATGTTATCGATTAAGAAACTATCTCCAACTTTAACATTGCTGAGCAATAATTGAAGTTCGTTATCTTCATCATGCTTATAAATTGCTGTGTATCCATCGAATAAAATCTTCTTTGTTTCCAATTTAAACTTCGATGTTCCAGACTCAAAAATATAGGTGGTTTTTTCTTCTTTTTTGCCTTTCATGAGTGAGGCAAGAGTGCGTTCATATATTAGTTTATAAAGATTATATTGCGTTGAAGTTAAAATTCCTTTTAAAGATTCAGGTGTTCTTTCTAAAGATGACGGACGGATACCTTCGTGAGCGTCTTGCGCACCTTTAAGCGAAACAACTTTTAACTTACCAATATATTCTTCACCATACTTTTCTTTGATAAATTGTTGAGCCGCTTTTACAAATGAAGAATTAAATCTTGTTGCATCAGTACGAATGTAAGTAATTAAACCTTCAAGACCTTTAACACCTTCGTATAATTCCTGCGCGGCTTTGCTAGTAACAGCAACTGGCATATGATAAACATTGAAGGCTTCAATCTGCAATGAAGATGTTGAAAAACCAGGCTTAGATTCAATAGTTTTCACGCTTTTCTTAATATCGATTAATTTGACTTCTTTATCAAGATTATTGACCAAATTGTCGCACATTTCTTTATTAGTAATCTTTTCATCTTCTTTATTAGTTAAATAAGATAAAGTAACAACCTGATTATTTATTTTTGCATCAAGAGAAAATTGCCAATATTCTTGAGGGATAAATTGTTCAATTTCTTTATCGTGATCAACGATAAGTTTTAAGGTAGCAGATTGCACTCTTCCAGCGGATGGGGATTTCATCTTGCGTTGCAAAATGGATGACAATCTAAAGCCGATGACGCGGTCAATTATTCGTCTAGTCTCTTGAGCGGACACTAAATCCATATCGATTGTTCTAGGATTTTCTAATGCTTGTGTTACCGCATCTTTGGTAATTTCATGAAATTCAATTCTTTTCGCAGTTTTTGGATCTAGATTTAAAACGCGAGCTAAATGATAAGCGATACCTTCTCCTTCGCGATCAGGGTCGCTTGCAAGGATGACTTCGCTAGATTGTTTCGCGCATTTTTTTAAATCTAAAACGACTTGTTTCTGGGTAGAAGTTATTACATAAGTAGGCTTAAAGTTATTTTCAACATCGACTCCAAAGCCATTTTTCGAACATTTAGCTAAATCTTCAACTTGACCTTTGCTGGCCTTTACAAGGTATTCACCTTGTCCTAAAAATTTCGCGATTGTTTGTGATTTATGTGGGGATTCGACAATGATTAATTTCATAACTTCTTTAAATTCGTTATACAAATATATAGGTAGTTTATAGCCTTGTCAAAAACATTTTTTATTAAAGAATATATATTTCTTTAAGTTTTTTTAACTGTTCGATGGTTGAGAAAAATCCTTCAATTCTTCCAAAATATCTTTACCAGTTTCAATAAGTTGAGCGCCTTCTGAAATTAATTTGTTACATAAGCTGTTTTCTCCTGCGCGATGAGGCAAGCAACAAACGCTTTTTCCCAATTCAAGTGCCCAACCCACCGTCGTGGATGTGCCAGACTTATACATTGCCTCAGTTACAACTATAACTTTGGATAAAGCAGCTATGATTCTATTTCTAAAAGGGAAATTATCTTTATTAGGCTCACACATCAAAGGATATTCACTTAATAATAGGTGATTGTTTTTGATATCTTCATATAGAGCTTTATTTTCTTTAGGATAACAATAATCAATGCCTGATCCTAAAACAGCAATCGTTTTTCCTCCTGAAGCAATTGCACTTCTATGGGCGATAGAATCAATCCCACGAGCGAGTCCGCTGACGATAGTTACATCCTTAGCAATCGAGGAAACTATTTTCTCTGTCATATCCGCTCCATAGGATGAACAATGTCTTGCTCCAATAACAGCAACATTTTTCTCAAAATTATTAAGAAGACTTATATCTCCGTAGTAAAAAAGAATAAATGGCGGTTTATAGTTTACTTTCAAACATCGTGGATATTCATCATCAATGATGGTGATGTAGTTGCATTTCAATTTCTCTAATGCCTTTTTTACTGTTTCTTCACTTCCAACATAAGCTTTATCGTGGATGTCTTTATAGATAGAATCCCAATCTCCGTTATGCTTTAAAGCAAGAAACGCTATTACTTCTCTTCCTTTCATAAATACCTCCATATATAGGTATTAAGAAAGAAGGAAAAAGTGCTAAAAGTTTGAGACTAATTGTCTTTAAATAAATCAAGTTTTATAAAACGTGACTCAAATACAGGCTTATATGAATAACGATGAATATCTTTAATGGGGCCATATTTTTTTAAAGCCTCTAAATGGTCTTTGGTCCCATAACCTTTGTTTTTGTCAAAATGATATTGAGGATATTTCTTAGCTAAATCATCCATGATGTGATCACGAGTCACCTTCGCTAAGATGCTTGCCGCGGCAATTGGAAGAGCCTTAGCATCACCTTTAATAATAGGAATTACTTCAGCATCTAAATTATCAAGCTTCATCGCATCGGTTAATATCAAATCGTATTGGCATTTTATTTGTTTAATGGCTTCTTTCATAGCAACTTTGGTAGCTTCATAAATATTAATTTCATCAATTGTTTTAGCCTCAACAATGGCAATGCCATAACCTAAAGCGTTCTTAATAATTTCATCAAAAAGAGCTTCCCGTTTTTTACTAGTTAGTTTCTTGGAATCATTTATTTCTTTATTTACATACGCGCGCGAGAAAACAACTGCCGCGGCGACGACTGGTCCAGCAAGAGGACCACGTCCAGCTTCATCAACTCCAACAATAAAAGAAACTTTATCGCTATAAAATTGTTCTTGATAAGTTAATGCCATTAAATTTCTCTTTCTAAACTGATGCAACCAATCTTGCCATTTTTAAATTCATTGAGGAAACTAAATTCGGCTTTTTGAATGTCTTCTTTGCCTTTTAATAGGTATCCGCGACTTTTAGCTAGCTCAGAAAAAAGAAGAGAATTATCTAAATCTAGATTAGAAAAATGGTAACGATTTTTGACTTCATTTGGATAATATTTTTTTAAATAATCTAATAAATATGACGCCAAAAAGTCGGTTGGTAAAATATCATCATTAATAGAGCCACACAAAGCAAGATTGATGGCTTTTTGTTTATCTTTATAGCTAGTTTGAAGAATGCCAGGAGTATCTAATAGTTCAAAACTATCCGAAACTTTTATCCATTGTTGCGACTTTGTAAAGCCTGGTCTATTTTCAACGCCGGCAGCTTTTTTGTTAGCTAATTTATTTATAAGCGTAGATTTACCAACATTAGGGATGCCGATAATCATCGCGCGGATAGGTTGCTTTTTCATTCCTTTATTTAAAAGTTTTTGTTCTTTTTCTTTTCCTAAATTTTCAACTTCTTTAATGATTCTTTTAATATCAGAATTGTTATTTAAATTAGCGAAAATAGCTTTATTTTCATCATTAGAGAATTTATTTATCCAATAATTTGTAACATTTAAATCTGCTAGATCAGTTTTGCTTAAGACAATGAGACGTTTTTTATTTTTGGTTAATTTAAAAAGTTCATCATTACGACTAGATAAAGGGATTCTAGCATCTAAAAGTTCAATGACGCAGTCAACAATTTTGAGTTTTTCTTCGATTTGATTCGAAGCTTTCTTCATGTGTCCAGGATACCAATGGATGTCTTTCATCTATAGATACCTCGGAAAATAGTGATGAACATAAGTTGGCTTCAATGTCGTTCCATCGTTGTCGTAGCCAATTTTGGCTCTACCTGATAAGCCACGAACAACACCTAAAATGTATTCTTTTTTAATCGGGCCAACACTTCGAGAGTCTAGCGAATTTGCTCTATTATCGCCAAGAACAAAATATTCATCGCTATTTAAAGTTGTAGGTTTTGAATAATTTTCTGGATAATTGCCTTTTCTAATCATTGCTTCATCGATTGGCTGAGCAATTACTTCAGCATCATTATTCGCGTTGACTACATATAAAGAGCCTTTATCATCGCTATTATTGATATAAAAAGTCTCGTTAGGCAAAGCAATGACGCGTTTAATCTTATAGGAAGAATCATTTAACGAATATTTGCAGACAATGATATCGAAACGTTTGATGTTATTGATTGCATCAGCGTGTTCATCCATAAAGCCGTAGTCGATATCATAGCAATTAGCGACAGCATTTCCACCGGTCTCGCCAAGCAAAGTTCCATCTTCTCGTTTTGCATCTTTATTAAAAGTAGGATACATGCTTTGTCCATTCACCCAAAAAGGTGTGTAGTAAACGTTATTAAAAATCAAAAAGGAGCCTAAGCAAAGAACAGCAACTAAAAGAAGACTTCCTACGATGAGAGAGACATTTTTGATTATTCTTCTTTTTTTAGATAAATTCAAAAGCGATTCGGCCATAAGTCTATTATAAACGATTATTAAAGAAAAACCTTCCTCAAATAAGGAAGGTTAATCGTAATTTTTGTATTAGAGTACTTCTTTAATACGAGCGGCTTTACCAGACAATTTTCGCAAGTAATTAATTCTACTGCGACGAACTTTACCACGTTTCACCACTTCAATTTTCGCAAGAGCTGGTGAATTGACAGGGAATGTTCTTTCAACCCCAATACCGGAAGAGATTTTTCTAACGGTGAAGGTTTCACTGACACCGGAGCCACGACGTTTCATGACAACGCCTTGGAAGACTTGAATACGTTCTTTTTTGTTTTCAATGATTCTAACGCTCACCTTGACTGTGTCACCTGATTTAAAATCTGGAACATCTTTTTTGATTTGGCGAGCAGTGATTTCATTAACTAAATTTGTGTTCATGAATCTTGCCTCCTTTTCACTAATTATCTTAGGGCGTTCATATCAAGAAGAAAGCGGAACGTCTGCATCGTGAATAATCACGCATGAAGTAATATAGCAAAATATTTATTTTGTAGCAAGGAGAACTTGCTCTTTTCAATGGGCAAAAATATCAATAAGAAATATTTATTTAGCTAAATTTTTGCTTTTATGTCATTAAAAACATAATACGTATTGAAAATTTTATTACTGTTAAGCAAAAATGCTTGACACCAGTAATAGAAAAGAATAATCTATTCTCACACAAGGAGATTAAAAACATGTCAGTAAAAATTAGATTAACACGCATTGGACGTCACAAAGAATCAATTTATCGTATCGTTGTCGCCGATAGCCGTTTTGCTCGCGACGCTCGCTACATTGAACAAATTGGTTATTTTGATCCTGCAAAAGGCGAAGACAGCGCACTTATCAATGAAGAAGCAGCACTAGCTTGGTTAAATAAAGGCGCTATCCCTTCCGATTCAATCCGTGCTTTATTCAACCGTAAAGGCATCATGGAAAAGTATGCCAAAGCTAAAAAGGAAGCAAAATAATGGATTTCGAGAAAATCATTCACACAATTGTTGATCCATTTCTCATCAATCCAGACGCTTTATTAATTCGTGAATTAAATAGCGATAAAGAAGATGAAATCACTCTTTTAATCGCTAGCGAAAGTGAAGATACCGCCCGACTAATCGGCAAAAAAGGTATCATTGCTAATGCCCTTAGAGAAGTAGTTTCAATAGCCGGAAAAAGTGAAGGAAAAAGAATTCATCTTAAATTCGAATCCTTTGATGAAGAAAGTAAATAATGGATTATCTAACAGTTGGTCGAATTGTTAAAACTGTCGGCTTAAAAGGCGAAGTTAAAGTTTATCCAACTACCCATTTTCGTGGTTCAAGATTTAAAAAATCTAGCCACGTTTTTCTTTTGCTAAATAACGAATATAAAGAACTAACAATTCGATCTCATCGAGAAAACGGAGGTTTAGACATCATCGCTTTTGAAGGATTAAATAAAATTGAAGATGTCGAAACTTTTGTCCAAAAAGATCTTTTTGTATTAAAAGATGATTCTTTTTTAAAAGAAAGCGAATATTTCTTTGTCGATTTAGAAAAATGCTGTGTCTATGATGAAGAAGATAACTATATTGGCAAAGTGAAAAAAGTAGAAGAATATTCAAGCTACGCGACATTAAGAATTTCAAGAGAAAAAAATAAAGATGTCTTGATTCCTTTTGTTAAAAATTTCATCAAAAGTGTCGACATAAAAGAAAAGAAGATTATTGTTAAAGTGATAGAAGGACTATTATGAAAATTACCATTTTAACGCTATTTCCTGAAATGTTTTCTGGCTTAATTGAAAACTCAATTATTAAGCGAGCAATCGATAAAAAAGTGGTCGAAGTTAAACTCATTAATTTTCGCGATTATACACTTGATAAGTATCAGCGAGTCGATACTCCGCCTATTGGAGGAGGAGCTGGATTAATACTAAAATGCCAGCCAATCGTGGACGCTTTAAGAAAAAACGCTACTTCTAAAAGCTATAAAATTCTCCTTTCTCCAAAAGGAAAAACATTTAACCAAACAAAGGCAATTGAGCTTTCAAAGAAGGAAGATATCATTCTAATCGCTGGCCATTATGAAGGCGTAGATGAACGCATCTTAAATTACATCGATGAAGAAATATCAATTGGCGATTATATTCTCACCGGTGGCGAAATCGGAGCTATGGCAATAGCTGATTCAGTAATTCGCCTTCTGGATGGAGCAATAAGCAAAGAATCATTAGAAGAAGAAAGTTTCACTTCATCACTTCTTGAATATCCTCAATATACCGAACCAAAAGATTTTGAAGGATATAAAGTCCCCGATATTCTTTATACTGGTAATCACACAGCGATAGAAAAATATCGCCGAAAAGAATCGTTAAAGGTAACTAGAGAACTTCGTAAAGATTTATTCGATAAACACGAATTAACTAAACTTGATAAAAAATTGCTTAAGGAATTAGATGAAGGAATTGAAAATCCTAAATGGTTAACTGATGCCTTAGAAAAAGGTAAAAAATTTATAAAATAACAATTAATTAAAAAGGTGGCTTCTGACCGTTAAAATTAGGCGGTATACGGCCACTTTTTTGATATTGTTTCATTTGTTTCATCATTTCTTTGCTTTGTTCGTATTTTTTCAAAACACGGTTGATATCAGCATTTGTTTTTCCTGAACCCTTAGCAATTCTAACCTTGCGAGAATTTTTTAATATTTCAGGATGTGCTCTTTCTTCTTTAGTCATCGAATTAACGATGGCTTCAAGATTTTTCATTTCTTTTTCAGCTATCTCTTTTTGCTCATCAGTTATTTTTGGCATGCCAGGAATAAGCTTTAATAAACCACCAAGAGAGCCAAGTTTTTGAACTTTCTTCATTTGTAGAAGCATATCATCAAGTGTGAAATCACCGCTCATAAACTTAGCTGCATCTTTACGAGCTTCCTTTTCATCGATCTCTTCTTGAACTTTTTCGACTAAAGTTAGTACATCGCCCATTCCTAAGATGCGATCGGCCATACGGTCAGGATGAAATACATCAAGATCAGACAATTTTTCACCGACACCAGCAAATTTAATTGGGATGCCAGTTAAATATTTAATCGATAAGGCTGCACCACCACGAGCATCGCCATCAAGTTTTGACATGATGATACCGGTTATTTTTAACTGAGCGTTGAAAGTATTAGCAACATTAATTGCATCTTGTCCTGACATAGCGTCCACTAATAGAAGTGTCTCATCAGGCGTTATTGCTTTCGTGATATCGTTTAATTCTTTCATTAAAGGCTCATCGATTGCTAATCGACCGGCAGTATCTAAAATTAAAACATCGTAATGTTCGTTATATGCTTTTTCTTTGGCTTTAATAGCTATTTCAACAGGTGAAACATTGCTACCTAAAGAGAATACTTCCACCCCTACTTGCGAACCAATTTGCTTTAATTGATCAATAGCGGCCGGACGATAAACATCACCTGCGGCCAGCAACACTTTTTTGCCAAGTTTCTTTTTCATCAAATAAGCTAATTTACCAGCTGAGGTTGTTTTTCCTGTTCCTTGTAGACCAACAAGCATGATGATTGTCGGTTTATTCTTTTGATAAATTAATTCACTTGAATCGCTTCCTAATAATTCAGTTAGTTCATCGTGAACAATTTTAACGACCATTTGGGAAGGATTAAGTTTTAAATAAACTTCCTCGCCAATGGCTTTTTGTTTAATTTGTTCGGTAAATTCTTTAACTACTTTAAAATTAACATCAGCTTCTAAAAGGGCGATGCGGACCTCTTTAAGCATTTCATCCATGTTAGCTTCAGATAAACGAGCTTGACCTCGGACTTTCTTAAAGATTTTTTGAAAGCGTTCACTAAGCGACTCAAATGCCATTTTTCAATTCCTCTTCTAATTTATCTATCATCGATTTTGCTTCTTCGTTTTTTTCTTTATATTCATCAAAAACTTGGCAAATCTTGATTTTATCTTCGTAATATTCAAGTTTTTCGCGTCCTTTTTTTAAAGCATCGCTAACGGCGGTGCGCGTAATATTTTTGTTTTCAGCAATCTCACTTAATGAAAGATTTGCTTCATAATAATCATACAAAATATCTCTTTGACTCTTGGGAAGTAAATCACCATAAATGTCATAGAGGCGATTGATTCTTAAAGTATCTAAAAGGTGCTTATCCATTAACTTCTCCTAAGCACAAACCATATAGATATTTATCTAAATCGAATTCTTCTAAGTCAGTCATCTTTTCACCTAATCCGATGAAGCGAACTGGAACGCCTAAGCTATCGCGAATCGCCAAAATGATTCCGCCCTTACTTGTGCCATCCATCTTGGTGATAACGATGCCAGTCAATTTGATGCAATCAAGAAATTGTTTTGCTTGAATCAAACCATTTTGCCCGGTTGTCGCATCAATAACTAAAAAGGCTTCATGCGGAGCGTTCTCAATTTCTTTAGCTAATACACGAGTAATCTTAGCTAATTCATTCATTAAATTGATCTTATTTTGAAGTCGTCCAGCTGTATCAACGATTAACAAATCAATATTTTCTTGTTTAGCTTTTCTAGCCCCTTCGAAAGCGACACTTGCAGGATCAGAATTTTCTTTACCAACAACAATTGGACAATTTAATCTATTTGCCCAAACTGTCAACTGTTCAATTGCGCCCGCCCGAAATGTGTCTGCTGCGCAGAGCATAACTTTTTTACCTTTTTGAATGTAACGGTATGCAAGTTTAGCAATCGTAGTGGTTTTTCCAACACCATTGACACCGGCAACAAGTAAAACGGTAGGACCAGAAGAAACGAATTCAATTTCGTTATGAATGTTTCCACCTTTCGTCGCATAATTTAAAAACATTTTATCGACAACTAATTCATTGATGGTTTTTGGATCTTTAATGTTATTTGTTTTACTTTCATTTAAAGTTTCATCAATTATTCTAAGCGATAGTTCAATGCCAACATCTGCTTCGATGAGTATTTCTTCAAGCTTTTCAAAATATTCTTGATTAACTTCCTTATAACTTTTAGACAGTGCATCTAATTTAGAAGCAAAATTAGTTCGCGATTTAGAAAGACCTTTGATGTAATTGTCATCGCTTTCTAAAGGCTTTTTTGAAAATTTGTCTTTTAGTAATTTAAATAAACCCATTTTATCTTCCTGCTTTTTTGTTTAAAGCTTCTTTCGCCGCGTTCTTTTCAGCTTCTTTTTTAGAAGAGCCTTCACCGATTCCTAAAACAACGCCTTCAAAAGATACTTTTACAACAAAGTGTTTCGCGTGAGCTGGTCCAGTAGTTTTTATAACTTCATATTGAACAGATTCACGATGTTCACTTTGCATTTCTTCTTGAAGTTTGGATTTATAGTCGATGACATCGTCAGTTTTATATTTTTGAACATCTTTATAAAGCGTAGAAATTAAAAATTTACGCACTTTAACAAAGCCTTGATCTAAATAGAGAGCCCCTAGAAATGCTTCAAAGACATCTTCTAATAAATGAGGCGAAGAAAGTATATTCCCAGAAAAGGAATTACCTACGCGAATGTAATCTTCAAAGTGATATTCTCTAGCAAAATTAGCTAAAGCATTTGTGTTAACTAAAGATATTTTTAATTTAGTTAAATCGCCTTGGTCAAAGTCAGGACGGGCTTTATAAGCAAGCTCGGCGACGATGCATCCTAAAACTGAATCGCCTAAAAATTCAAGGCGTTGATAGTCGTGATGCTTTGTATGAGCATCAATATTAAGTGAGCCATGCGTAAAAGCTAATTCGTATAAGGAAATATCGTTGGCTTTAATTTTAAATTTATTTAATAAATCGGTAATATCTTTCATCTTTTTAAATTATCTTTAATTGCGTTGATAATATCTTTTTTAGCAAGATTATATGCAATCTTCATTGAATAATAGAAGGATTCATCTGTGGCGTTACCATGGGCTTTAACTGGAATTGTGTTAACTCCAACAAGGAAAGCTCCTCCAACTTTTTTATAGTCCATTTTAGCTTTGAGCTTTTTAAAGCCTCCTTTAGCAAATAGATAGCCAATCTTCGAAGAAAAAGAGCTCATGAAAGCATCTTTAATCATCGCTGACATCATCTTTGCCATGCCTTCGCTTGATTTTAAAAATACATTTCCGGTAAAACCATCAAATACGACAACATCAGCATCACCTTTTAACACGTAACGAGCTTCGATGTTACCTTTAAAATCAGGATTATCTTTTAATAATTTATAAGCTTCTAAAGTTAAAGGTGAACCTTTCCCTTCTTCACTACCATTGCTGGCTAAATAAATATTTGGATTTTCTTTTCCATAAATCGCTTTATAGTAAGCTTGGCCCATCAAAGCAAATTGTTTCAGTTCAATCGGCGTATTTTCGTTGCTTGCTCCAACATCGAGAAGAACCGCATTTTTATTGCTCACTAATGTTGGAAAAGGTGTAATTAAGGCTGGACGATCAACTCCATCAATCTTTTTAATAATTAAAGTTGTCAAAGCAAGCAAAGCGCTTGTTGAACCAGCACTTACGATGCCATCTGCGTTCTCATTTTTAACGGCTTCAACCGCCTTATAAATAGAAGTATTTTTATTTCTAACAGCTTCAAGAACATGGCATTCCATCGGAGCAACTTCTTTGGCGTCTATTATTTTAGCTCTAGAATCAAGTCCACTTAATTTATCTTTATCTCCGACGGCGATGATAGAAACATCATCATATTCTTTTAAAAAGCGATTAACCGCGTTAACTGTGGCGTTGACTCCATTGTCGCCACCAAGCATATCAATTACTAATTTAATCATAACTTTATATCTTCCTTTAGCTCGCTATATTTTAGCATGGTCAATAATCTAAGCATAATTAAAATGCTTAATCTAGTTGCTTTTTAAATTTATCATTTTCAATTTCTAAGATGATTGATTTTACAAATAATGAATAAGCATCTTCATTGCGGTGAGATAAAATGAAAAGCGAATCACTTCGAGCAATTTCAAAAATTTTATAATCTTCAACTAAATTCACGAAAGTGAAATTATCTCTTCCGGATTGCTTAACTCCTCCTAGTTCGCCTGAACCGCGACGTCGTAAATCTTCTTCAGCTATATAAAAGCCATCATTTGATTTAACTAATACATTTAATCTATCATAAGCTTCTTCATCATCTTCATCGTAGACTAGTAAACATTTTGAAGTTGAGCCATCTCGACCAATTCGGCCACGAAGCTGGTGAAGGCTTGATAAGCCAAAATGATTAGCCTCATAGACAATCATCAAATTGGCTTCTTTAACATCAAGCCCAACTTCAATAACGCTTGTAGAAATGATAATTGGACAATTTCCTGAATAGAAATCTTTTAAAGCAAAATCTTTTTCATCTTGATCTAAATTTCCATGCAAAAGGGCAACTTTTCCCGGAAATAACTTCAAATAGTAGGAATATAATCTTTCAACGGAGAAAGAACTATTTTCTCCAGCAATTTTAGGACCAACGATGTAAATGCGCTTATTTTTAGAAAGAGAATCTTGAATAGAAGAGATGATCTCTTTATCGTTAGACTTCACAATTTTTGTTTCTATTTGATGCTTCCCACTAGGGAAAATAGAAAGAGTGGAAATATCTAAGTCGCCATAAAAAGTTAAGGCCAAAGTTCTCGGTATCGGTGTTGCGCTCATCAAAAGAAGGTCAGCTCTATCACCTTTGCTAAGAAGCTGCATTCTTTGGTTTACGCCAAACTTATGTTGTTCATCAATAATGACTAAGCCTAAACATAAATAATTTATATCTTTTGAAAAGAGAATATGGGTTCCAACTATGATATCGATTTCTTTATTGATAAGTGCTTGTCTTATCGCACTTCTTTCTTTTAATGAAGAGTTTCCTCTAAGAAGAGCCACACGAACATTGTAAGGCGCAAACATTTTTGCTAAATTGGCGTAATGCTGTTTAGCTAACGCATCCGTTGGAGCCATAAAGGCCGCTTGATCACCGCGCGTATAGTTGGCGAATAAAGCAATTTCCGCAACGAGGGTTTTACCTGTTCCCACATCGCCCTGAAGCAGTCGATACATGAGATTTTGTTTATTCATATCAAAGACAATTTCTCGAACTGCCTTATTTTGATCAGCAGTTAATTTATAAGGAAGATTTCTAATAAATTCACGCGATTTATCTAAATCAATTGGAGTCTTAGAAGAATATATAAGCGATGCGTTTTCTTCGCGTATGAGTTTTGATTTTATAGAAAAATGTAGACACTCTTCATATTTAAAAACGCGTAAGCCTTTATATATTTCATCTTTACTTTTTGGTTTATGAATATAGTTTAAAGCTTCTAATTTGCTTATAAGTTGATATTTATCAATAAAAGGCTTAGGAACATCAATAAATAAATCTGTAACATTGATGTTTTTAAACGCTCTATCGACAATTTTAATAAATTCGGCATTCGATATATTCTGCGGTAAGGAATAAATTGGCTTCAAAGCTTTATCCGCGTCTATCTCTCCTTTATAAATGCTAACTAAATTTATAAGTCTTCTTCTTGCATCATATACTCCAGAAATTGTCACCTCTTGGGCATAAAAGAAGGCTTTAGTCAAATAATCTCGATTCCAGGCGTTAATATTAAATTTATTGCCAACAGGCGTGATTATTTCAAATTGAACAACGCTTTTCCCATTAAAAAAACTTTCTTTCAATTGAGTAGAAATCTTGCCAAAGAAAACAACATGTTCTTTATCAGTTAAGTTAATCTCTTTAGTTAAAGCTAAATCATCATATCGATAAGGAAAATGAAGCAAAACATCTTTAAAAGAAAAGATTTTCATCTTGTTTAGACAATTATTAATGCGTTCTGATTTAGTTAATAAAGACATAAAAAGGGGATAGATTATTCTACCCCAATTAAGAATGAATAAACTGGTTGATCTCCGCGAACGATATCAAATTCAATATCAGGATATATTTCAACTAATTTTTCGCGAAGTTCATCTTCTTCTTTACTAGTCACATCTTCACCAATAAAGATAGTAACCAAATAAGATTCATCATTAACCATTTCTTCAAGCAGCTTATAAAGAGCTTTTATTTTATTTTTTTCACAAACTACAATGTGTTTATCTTCAATGCCTAAATAATAATCTTTAAAAACTTTAAAGCCATCGATAACTGTGTCTTTAATCGCGTAAGTAATCGATCCAGATTTAAGATTAGCAAAAGACTCTTTCATTACTTCAAAGTTTTCATCTTTGCTGGCGTCAGGATTAAATGAAGAAGCTGCAACAATGCCTTGAGGAATTGTTTTTGTGCTGATAACTTTGACATCAACTTCATCGGCTAAAACATCTTGCGCTTGTAAAGAGGCCATAACGATATTGCTATTATTAGGCAGTAAATAAACAGTCTTCGCGTGAGTGAATCTAATGCTAGAGATGATATCTTCTGTTGAAGGATTCATCGTTTGACCGCCACTAACAAGCTTATCAACACCTAAATTGAGGAAATATTCATCGATGCCTTTTCCACTTGAAATGGCAACGATTGCACTTTCTTTTTCAAAAACAGTTGGTTTACTATCCACTTTAACTGTTTCATGTTCGACTTTTTTATTGACGATTTTGACATTATCAAATTCGCCAAAGTTTTGGGCGTAAGTAAATACTGAACCAGGATTATCAGTTAACAAAGAGACGTTAACAATATTTTCATTTCGATTAATGGAGATGTTTTTTCCATGGCTTGACATTGTCGAAACAAAGCGATTTTCACTGAAGGATTTCTTTTCTGAGAGAGAACCTAAGATTAAATCAAAAGCCATCTCATAGCCTCCGCCAACTTCGATTTCGCCCTTTTCGATGCTAGTTGCTAACTTCTTTTCAATGAATACGCCGTTAAGCGCGCTATCCATACCTTCAAGAATTTTAACTAGACCAGCTCCACCGCTATCAACGACACCGACTTCTTTTAAAACTGGCAATAATTCAGGAGTTCTAGCTAAAGAATTTCTCGCTTCTTTGATGAGAAATTTCATCGCTTTTTCGATAGAGAAATTAGAATAATCTTCATTTTCTAACGCTTCGCTAGCTTCTCTAATGACAGTGAGAATTGTTCCTTCAACTGGACGCATAACTGCTTTATAAGCAACTTTGCTGCCATTAGAAAAAGCATCAACTAAATCATTGATTTTAATAATCTTTTTATCTTTAAGAGAAGAGGCAAAACCTCGAAAAATTTGGCTAGTAATAACTCCAGAATTTCCTCTAGCTCCCATAAGAAGCCCTCGAGAAAAGGTATTTGCGATGATATAAACATCTTCATCGTTACGGTTTTGAATCTCTTTAGCACCGCTAGAGAGAGTTAAATTCATATTCATTCCTGTATCACCATCAGGGACAGGGAAAACATTTAAAGCATCAATCTCTGGGTAATGATTATAGAGATTATTGCTTGCTGATATCAGCATATTTTTTAATAATTGACCATCTATTGAACGCATTTTAATTAACCTTCTTTAAACTATGAGCGTAGACGTTGACTTTGAAAACATCTACATTAAATGTCTTAGAGACACAATATTTAACTCGCTTTTGAATTTCGAATAAGACTTCAGTAATTTTGACATCAAAAGCGATGACAACATACAAATCAATGCTCACTTTATTTTTCTCTTGTTTGACAAAAACGCCTTGAGAAAAGGAGCCATTTTTCAATATTTCAATAATTGCTTCATGAGTGGAACTTCTTTTAGAGATGCCAACCACACCATAGCAAGATAAAACTGCATCCGCGACAACATTTGCAATCGCTTCATTTGATATTAATATTCCACCGTATTTGGTATTTCGTTTGACTGGCATATAAAAATTTAGATAAATAATTTATCTAGTCGTTAATATAGCATATTGCTTTTTCAATAGCAAACTAACCAACTCGATATGGACGTAAATATTTAATTAATCTAGCATTAATCAATAAATTTAGTGATGCATTAAGCCAATAATTTGATCAATTTATCCTTTAATGAGCCGTAGCTAACAAGTAAATGATTGCCTAAGGGTGAAGTTAAAAAGTTATTAACATCTTTAACATTCACTTTTATTTGACTACGACACATGTCATCTTTATACATATTTTTTTCAATATCACCTTCGCTAACGATAAAAGTATCTAATTTAGGCGATAATTTAAAAATAGTTATTTTACCAATAGCTAATTCGCCATGAATGCCAACGCCAATTCCACTTTCAAAGTGAGTGTCGAAATTATATTTTCTGGCCATCTTTAAAGGTAAAGTGCAGTGAGCGAGATATATATAATTTTCTTTACTGTTAATGTAGCTTGGGTTTGCTAGAAAGGCTAATAAGTTAAATCCTTTATATAAAATCATCATCGATAAAAGTGAAGGAATATCGCCTTCGCAGCTAGCGATATAGCCTTCGCTATTTAATAAAGCTAAAGCAAGACAGCCAGTTGAATGATAACTAGACAATAAATCAAAGCAACGTAATGTGATTCCATCTAATTTATAACGTGAAATGATGACTTTTAAAGCTAAATAAATTTTGTAGGCTTTTTTAATTTCTTCAAAAGACACTTTTTCATTAACGTCTAAACTAAATTTAGAAGCGTCACAATCATCAATTTTATTGATTTCGTCTAATAGTTCACTAAACGGCACATCAATTAAATTAACGCCGAATTTCTCTTTAGCTTCTTTATAGTTAACTTGACTAGCGATGAGCCAATCAGAAGGCTTACCAATTACGCCTAATCGTGTTCCATTTAATAGATCAATTTTTTTATTAATTTTAATGAAATTAAATTCGGATTTAACTATATTTTTCATCTTTTCTTTCACATCTATGGGCCGGCCAGAAAACAAGTAGCATTCGATATTATTTGCTTTTAAGAAGCTAATAATTTCTAAAGCGCTAGCAAGTGAATTTGAATTATCTGTAGCCAGCAAATAAAAGGGTGCTTTATGCGATTTATAAATCTTTAGAAATGGTTCCTCTGATCCCCCAGATTTGATGAAAAAAACATCGTCTTTAAAATCGATGTTTGTATAATCAAGTTCTTTTAAATATTGCCCAGTTCTTTTTTCTAAAGCTAAATCATTTTTCGATAAATCGCTACTAAGAAAAATGAACTGATCTTTACGCATCTTTAATTGTGTTTCTAATGACGATATTGTAATTCACTGTGGAAGATGCGCTTTTATAGTTAACGGTTCCTGTTAGCACTAAATTAACATCCTCTCCATAAGCAGGATAATTTTTAAATGTCACCGTTTCATGAGGTATTTTTTCATTTATTGGAGGAACAATATCAACATAATAGTCATTAGAGAATGTCCAATCAATTGTTCCAACGATGCTTTCATCGCGTTCTAAAGCCATCCAGGTGGCTAATAAAAGAGTATGCGTATAAATTGGCTTAGCGCCATTTTTCATTTCTTCGCGCGAAGGTGTATAAGGAGCTAAAATCAAATTATATGTATCTGAGCTAGAATACATCACTTGTACCCCATCACGTCCACGGGAAATTTGGGCAATTGCCGCGCAGTCGGCAATTTCATCAGCGATAGCTTGTTCATCTACGGAATTACCGCATGATGATAGTAAACTAACGCCTAATATAGATAAAAATAAGTTCTTAAATTTCATAAAATTATTATAGCAAAATCTTGATAAAAAGAAAAAGCCCAGCAGCTCGCTATTCTCCCCGACAAGTCGGATACCTTCGCCACTACGGTGCTTAACTTCTGTGTTCGGGATGGGAACAGGTGTGTCCACCGCGCCATCACCACCAGACTTTTTCTTTAGAGAAGATTGTTCTCTAGAAACTAGATATTATCGCTCACATGTTCTGCTCTTATATTACATTACCCTATAATTTTACTTTCTATATTTTTGATTCGTAAATCTTAAATTTTATGAAATTAAGTCCTCGACCTATTAGTATCAGTCGACTGAATGCATCGCTGCACTTACATCTCTGACCTATCAACCCGTTAACATTACGGGGGTCTTACTTCTTACGAATGGGAAGTCTCATCTTGTGGCTGGCTTCACGCTTAGATGCTTTCAGCGTTTATCCATTCCATAGGTAGCTACTCGGCCATGCCACTGGCGTGACAACCGATAGACCATTGCTATGTCCATCCCGGTCCTCTCGTACTAAGGACAGATCCACTCAAACTTCCTGCGCCCACGACAGATAGGGACCAAACTGTCTCACGACGTTTTGAACCCAGCTCGCGTACCACTTTAATGGGCGAACAGCCCAACCCTTGGAAGGTACTTCCCCTCCAGGATGTGATGAGCCGACATCGAGGTGCCAAACCTGGTCGTCGATGTGAACTCTTGGACCAGATCAGCCTGTTATCCCCAGGGTAGCTTTTATCCGTTGAGCGACGGCCTTTCCACGCAGAACCGCCGGATCACTAAGCCCGACTTTCGTCCCTGCTCGACTTGTAGGTCTCGCAGTCAAGCACCCTTATGCCTTTGCACTCGAAATACGATTTCCAACCGTACTGAGGGTACCTTGGGGCGCCTCCGTTACAATTTGGGAGGCGACCGCCCCAGTCAAACTACCCGCCTAACACTGTTCCCCGACCTGTGAGATCGAAGGTTAGATTATCCGTAAACCAAGAGTAGTATCCCAACGTCGACTCCACTGAAACCAAAGTCCCAGCTTCAAAGTCTCCTACCTATCCTGTGCATGACTTACAGATAATCAATATTAAGTTATAGTAAAGCTCCATGGGGTCTTTCCGTCTAGTCGCGGGTAACCTGCATCTTCACAGGTAATAAGATTTCACCGAGTCTGCTGTCGAGACAGCGCCCAAATTATTATACCATTCATGCGCGTCAGAACTTGCCTGACAAGGAATTTCGCTACCTTAGGACCGTTATAGTTACGGCCGCCGTTCACTGGGGCTTCAAATCAGGGCTTCGCCTTGCGGCTAACTCCTCCTTTTAACCTTCCAGCACTGGGCAGGCATCACCTCATATACATCGCCTTGCGGCTTAGCATAAAGCTGTGTTTTTGTTAAACAGTTACCTGGGCCTCTTCACTGCGGCTCTCTCGCGAGAGCACTTCTTCTTGCTAACTTACGAAGTAATTTTGCAGAGTTCCTTAACAACAGTTAACTCGCTCACCTCAGGATACTCTCCTTGACCACGTGTGTCCGTTCTCGGTACGGGCCGTATATACTTAAGCTAGCAGCTTTTCTAGAGAACTGGCATCGCTATCTTCACTACTTGCATTGCTGCGTTCGCTCCCTCACGATTTCCCCTAACGATGAACGGATTTGCCAATCCATCAGGTACTTCGCTTCGCCCGAAATCCAATAATCGGGAATAGTTAGCCTTTTCTGTCACTACATCGCATATATACGGGTACAGGAATATAAACCTGCTGTCCATCGACTACGCCTTTCGGCCTCGCCTTAGGTCCCGACTAACCCTGGGAGGACGAACCTTCCCCAGGAAACCTTAGTCTAATGGTGAATGGGATTCTCACCCATTATCGTTACTTACACCGGCATTCTCACTTCCATGCGGTCGACGACTCCTTACGGTATCGCTTCTTCCCACATGGAACGCTCCCCTACCACTTTAGATAAATCTAAAATCCGTAATTTCGGTATCATGCTTAGCCCCGGTAAATCTTCGGCGCGAAGGCGCTCGACTAGTGAGCTGTTACGCACTCTTTAAATGGTGGCTGCTTCTGAGCCAACATCCTAGCTGTTTAAGTACCTTTACATCCTTTAACACTTAGCATGAATTTAGGGACCTTAATTGACGGTCTGGGCTGTTTCCCTTTTGACCATGGAGCTTATCCCCCACAGTCTGACTGCATGAGTAAATTTGATGGAATTCGGAGTTTGATTGTATTCAGTACCGATAGGCTCGGCCATCAGACATTCAGTGCTCTACCTCCACCAAACAATGTTCATACGCTAGCCCTAAAGCTATTTCGGGGAGAACCAGCTATCTCCCAACTCGATTGGAATTTCTCCCCTATCCACAAGTCATCCGCGGGCGTTTCAACGAACGTCGGTTCGGTCCTCCAGTGGGTTGTACCCCACCTTCAACCTGCTCATGGATAGATCGTCGGGTTTCGGGTCTATGAAATCGTACTGTCGCCCTATTCAGACGCGCTTTCGCTACGGCTCCATCTCTTCGACTTAACCTTGCACGACATCATAACTCGCCGGTTCATTCTTCAATAGGCACGCCATCACCCTTTAACGGGCTCTGACTTTTTGTAAGCATACAGTTTCAGATTCTTTTCACTCCCCTCCCGGGGTTCTTTTCACCTTTCCCTCACGGTACTGGTTCACTATCGGTCACTAGCTAGTATTTAGCCTTGCGCAGTGGTCTGCGCTCCTTCCAACAAGGTTTCACGTGCCTCGCCGTACTCAGGATCTCACTAGGGGGTTATGATTCTACGGATAAAGGGCTCTCACCCGCTATGGCTGACCTTCCCAGATCATTCTCCTTATTCATAACACATCCCACATTGTGGTCCACACCCCAACACAAGTGTTGGTTTGGGCTGTTCCGCTTTCGCTCGCCGCTACTGACGGAATCGATTAAATCTTTCTTTTCCTCTAGGTACTAAGATGTTTCAATTCCCTAGGTATACCTTCACTGCAGATATTTATTCCCCGCAGGATGACACGAGATAAATCGTGCCGGGTTTCCCCATTCGGACATCGACGGATCAAAGCTCACTTCCAGCTCCCCGTCGCTTTTCGCAGGTAGTCGCGTCCTTCTTCGCCTTCTAGTGCCAAGGCATTCACTGTACGCCCTTATTAACTTAACTTCGTAAAATATAGGTTTTAGTAATTGTCTTGCTTACGCAATATTTTTTTGCTTAATTTTGTTACGCAAATCTCAACATGATGAAATCATAATGAAATTGCAACATAACAGAAAGAACATGTTTTATAATATCCAGTTTCCAAAGAACAATCCTAGAGAGAATACTAATCTCTCAAAACTAAACAGATGCCAATTGGCACAACGTCACCAGTAAATAACTAAAAATTTAGGTTTTAATGTACAACCTAGACAATTTTTGCTAGGTTACTTTCTCCATAGAAAGGAGGTGATCCATCCCCACGTTCCCGTAGGGATACCTTGTTACGACTTA
>CAVKNZ010000019.1:0-24844 GCA_963657885.1 Bacteroidaceae bacterium | reverse complement strand
AAAATCGTTACTTCAGTAAGTTAGTGCTTGACAACGGGTCACATCATAACAGGTTACCAGTACACATCAGTGCATACTTTTATGTAAAAGAGTTGCAAAAAAGTGCAATTAATGAAGTCTAAAAACCTGCAAAAAGGTGCAATTAATGAAGTTGAAAAACTTGCAAAAAGGTGCAATTAATGATAATCTTGAGCCATGAAAAGAAAATACATTGACCAATTATTAGCCTGGAAAAATGATCCTAGACGTAAGCCGTTAATGGTTTGGGGAGCGCGGCAAGTTGGTAAAACCTACCTTATCAAAAATCTATTCGCTGATGTCTATTTTAAAAATAAATATCTTAGAATCGACTGCTCAAAAGAACGCGACTTTGTCGACTACGCTTTTAAGCATGACAATATCGATGATATTCTCTACTTCATTTCTGTTAGATACAATTTCGAAATCACTGATGATAAATTGCTCATTTTTGATGAAGCACAAGAATGCTTACCAGTTGTATCGATGATGAAGCAATTTTGTGAAGAAAGGCGAAATTTATTTGTCATTGTAACTGGATCGATGGTTCGCATCAAAATCAAAAGAGAAGTTAAAAAAAGAGGACAATATTCAAGAAGCAAATTTCTTTTTCCTGTTGGCAAGATAAATCAAATAAATATCTATCCAATGACTTTCGATGAATTTTTAATGAATTATAATAGCAATCTCTATGAGGAAATAAAAAAAGCATACGTTGAAAGGAAATCTAGTAACGAATTGCATGAAATGTGCATGAAAGTTTTTAATGAATACATCGCCATTGGAGGTATGCCTGAAGTTGTTGATACCTATATTGAATGTAAGAAAAACAATAATCCAAATGCCTTAAACGAGGCTAGAAAAATACTAAACGATATATATAGCAACTATCTCGATGATATGGAATTATTCCAAGCATCGCCAGAAGCGATAATTAGAACAAAAAGCATATTCGAAAATATTTATGCTCAACTAAATAAAGAAAACAAAAACTTCAAATGTTCGATGATTGAAAAAGGAAGTAAGAGTAGAGACATGCTCTCTCCAATCGATTGGTTAACAACAGCGTGCTTAACCATCAAGTCACAGGAATTAAAAGAAAAAGTAACATCACCCCTGCTTCCATCTAGCGATTCTTTATTTAGACTCTATTTAGCGGACATCGGAATATATACCTATCAAAGCAAATTAAATAGCGTGGACTTCACCAACAATCTTTTTGGCGAATTCGGCGGCTACTTTTATGAAAATTATGTCGCCATTGAGCTATATTCCCGCCAATTTAAACTATTTTATTGGAAAGGGAAAAGAGATTCTGAACTAGAATTCGTTTTAGATGTCAACTCTAAAATAATACCCATTGATGTAAAGAAAAATCGAGGTTCGATGAAATCTTTAGAAGAATTTAGAGAACATAATCCCAAGCATTTAGCAATTAAGATATCATCATCCCAATATGGCTTTGATGAAAAAAATCTAGTTGTAAATATGCCTCATTACTTTACTCCTTTTCTTTTAGATGACTTACAAATTGGTAAACTAAAAGAAATAAACTATTCAAAAAAGAGCGATGAATAATCAACATTTCTCATATAAGTAGGAAGATTTAGTCAAGAAATAAAAAAGTAAAATTGCATATCGATATAATAATTCTATTTTGCTATAATACTTCTTGCTGGAGCAGTACCCAAGAGGCTCAAGGGGACGGTTTGCTAAACCGTTAGATCGGGCAACTGGTGCAAGGGTTCGAATCCCTTCTGCTCCGCCATAAAAATTGGAACATAGATGTAATCTATGTTTTTTTATTTTTAAGGGCAAAAGTGCAACGATTGTGCAACTTATTATTACTTTTAAGTTACTTTAAGCACCCTGCCTAGCCATTGAATAATCAATAGCTCACCCAGTCGTTTTCTTTCTATTTTGGCATCGATTTCTAGCCTAGAAAGACTAGCAATCATAAGAAAGGAAACGAAAAATGAAAAGAGTTCAAATAATTATCCGACTAATAATTATAATTTCACTCTGCTTAATGATGTTAGCTAAATAACTAACTCAACATAACGCGAAACAATTTGAACTCTTAATTCATTTTCCAAAACTTAAAAGCAGAAATCAAGATTTAATTTTATCAAACATCTGAGCGATCTCTTTCTTCCTGGATGGAAAAAGATGTGAATAAACAGAAAGCGTAATCGCTGGAGAAGAATGTCCAAGCCAAGAAGCTACTTGCATATAATCTGCACCATTATTGATTAAATAGGATGCGCAAGAATGGCGAAAACCATGAAGAGAAATCTTTTTCACATGCGCGATCCTTATATATTTTAATAACGCGCGACGAACTGTTGTTTCTCCTATAACGTGTTTTCCATCGATGGAGAAAACAAATTCACCCTTTCTATCTATCTTATCCAATAAAAGTTTCAATACATCTAGCATCGGATAATCGCGGACGCTTGATTTAGACTTTGTTGGAACAAGAACGCGACCTTTAGAAAATGTTTTATTGCTCGATGCTAATCTAATACGAATAAGATCAGAAGATATATCGCTCCAAGAAAGGGCTAAAGCTTCACCGATTCTAAGTCCAAGGTAATAAAGCATCGAAAAGAGCAATTCATAAAATGGATCATCGACTTTTTTAATGAATTTTTTAAATTCTGGATAAGTCCAATAAGAAATATCTTTCTTTTCGCTCTTTAAGGTTTTCTTACTAACAACAAGCTTATTGTTTGATAGCTTCTTTTTAAAACCATTGAGATAACAAAAATCCAGATATTTATTAGCTAGATAAATATAAACTTCTGGATTCTTCCTCTTTTGATTGATTTTATCGCTAAGCAAAATAATGCTTGAATTATCTAATCGCTTATATGAATCAATCATCTTATAAAGAAGTCGAACCTTATTGATATAAGAATAAGCAGTTGTAATTTTAAAATTATCTTCCAGATGCTTTTCAAAAGCTTTATGAATAAAATTATCGCTTTTAGTTTCTTCATCAGCTTCATCTTTTTGACCTAAACGATATTTATATAATGTCAAAAATTCATAAGCATCCTGATAAGAGCTAAACCTTTTTCCAGAATTGTTACGAAAAAAATATATCTTTCCATCAAAAGAGAATTTGACGAACAAACGTCCTTTATTATCTTTATAAACACCAGGATATTTTTTGCCACGCATCTTAAATACCCTTACGATATTCTTTTTCTCTATTAGTTCTATTTATAGCTCTTTTTGCTGTAAGCTCAATGTCTTTTTCTAAGATAAAAGAATAAAGAGCTTGTAAATAATACTCATATTCATCGATATCCTTAATAAGAGGAAAGTTTTTCGAATTGGCGATGCGAATTTGAATCTCTAAATCTTTCACTGGATCATAGATTGAAACCACTCCATAACGAATAAGCTTAAGCATCGATGAAACGAATAAAAAATGATTGACGCTTTTTCTAGTAGATGAAGAAACGCATATTGCATAAAAGATTTTCTCTAGTCCATCTTCACCAAACTCTAAATATGATTTACCTTTAAAAGAATCATTTAGATAAATGTAGTAACCGTAATTTTTTAATTTTCTTAAGTCCATCGCTTTTACTCCTCATAGCTATATTTCTTAGACAAGCTAATAATTTTTGTAATATCGTCGTTTTTGTATTTTTGAAGGTTAGAAACAAATCGTTTGACTTGTTCATCGCTTAAAATATTTTCATCGTTCTTCTTTCGATAATTATTGACGATGGCTCTATCTTTCGCGGTGAATATCGAACCCCCATTATGCGCGGTGAAAAGCATAAAATCTTGAAAGAGCTTTGGCTCAGCTAAAGCCATCTTTAAAAGAATCTTTCGATTTGTATGAAAGAACCACTCAAAGTTATCAAGAATGCTTTTTTCAAGCCTAGATTGAACTACTGGATGGCAACTTTCAACGCTTTTAGTAAAATCCGTCCATTTTTGCCAAGTCTTATTTAAACAAAGATTCTTATTCTTTTTTTCATCGATAAATGTAATAAGTCCAGTAAGTAAAGAAAGACATAATAAAGGATATTTATCAGTCGTATCGTTTTCTTCATCTTCAATCATCGCTTGATAGAGTAAAGCCAACGCGGATTCAGCAGTCTTATGATAAAAGCGACTTTCATATCTGATCCAGGAAGGGAAGGCGACAAAATAGCCATGAGCTAATCTTTCAGCCTTTTTATTATAAATACATAATTGTGAGCTACTTCTTCCACCTAAGGTCGCAGTAAATCCACCATTTTTAGATAAACGGATGGCAACTTGTTCATCATCGCTATCTAAAGCTTCTTCAATTGGAATTGAATTATCTAAAGTCAACGAACGGATGCGCGATATATATTCTCGCTTTTCAATCTTTTCTTTTATCTCAGGAATTGTGATTGCGTTAGAAAAATCATCGATAGCAATATCAATACGCGTGCAGTGTCCATTACACTCACTTATAAGTTCAAATAATGAAAGCCAAGAACCGCCGAGTTCTTCAAATTCTCGACACGCCGAACCTTTAAGTTCTAAAAGCGAAGTTTCTTCACCATATTTATTTCTAGTAAATTCACCGCCAGAAAAGATGTTAATGCTTGAACCGATGTAATAGCCATCATCATAACCAAACGATGAATGATTATCGATTTCATAATCGCTGACACTTAAAGACAATAGTTTTACGAATTCACGATAAAACTTCTCTTCTTGAGAAAACTTAAAGTCAAAACGTATCTTTAAGTAGTCGATACAGATATTTACTTTTTGATCCATAAATTACAATCCTTTCTAAATATATCTACTATGGGTGTTACTCATCCCCATCAAATTAAAGTTAAATCTTTGATTTAAAACATCCATCATACCCAGGGTTAAAAATATTGCATTTAATCTAGTCATTAAAACCACCTCCGAAGTCAAAGAAATCGTTGGCTTCTTCTGAGACGGAGGAAACCTCCTTACTATCAGAAGAAGCTTTAAGCTTTTCATCTTTTCTTTCTTCATCGTTAAGTAGGCGGTCGATAAAGTAGCTATGCTCACTTTTAAGTTCATCGACCGACGCGACAAGATCAGAAAAGGACGGACGTTCATTTATTCCATGCGTTGCATTTATCTTTTCTTCATAACGGAAAGCTTCATAGCAGGCTGTTGAATATCTATCGGCGAATATCTTTTTATTCATCAAATAGTATTTGTGATTGCCTTCATCAATCCCAATAGTGCCATCAATGCTACCGTGAGAAAGCTTTAATGGCTGGACACGATATGAGAAAGTATTGACAAAACGAAGTAAGGCAATGTTGCAAGCTTTAGCAAGCTTAGAAAATAGATAAGTAAATATCGTTTTATCTTCTCGATAAAAACGGAATCTAACATAGAAAGATTTATAGCTATTAACAACTGATTCAAGGATCATCGGAATAAACCAGAAAAGAGGAAACGCTGATTTATACTCCGCTTTATTCTTTTCCATCCAGATATTAGATTCACAAAGCGAATTAACATCCGTGCCAAGTGAGCCTAATCTCTGATCATCCCAAAATCCTTTAAAGAAACAGCGATAACGAATGGTCGTTAAATGGCGAATGAGCTTAAGCGTTTCATTAAAACCATCGTTTTTCTGATTAGCTTCAAGATCCATCTTCTTAAGTTCTTTATTTTCAAGCGTATTTCCTCGCTCTTTTGAAATCTCAGAAATCGCACAGACACAGCCATCTAAAAGATTGCTATAAGGATTGTTAAAGACAAACTTTCTTCCAGTTCTAAAAGCATCGTAGTCTAAAACCTTACTATATAAAGGTTCTAGAAGTTCACTTCCATCGGTTTTAAAGTAATTATTGGAATAGATGGAGAAATGTCCGATGTTCATTTCATCTCTATCGATGCGAACTGAATAAGAAGATAGTAATAGCGATGAACGATAAAGATAATACGCCATAACATAATCAAGAAGATCATCAGCGATAAAATGAATCTTCAAGGCGTCATAAGCGTAGCTATTTTTACTATCTAGCTTATAGCCAAAGATAGAACGTTTATGTTTTACAAAATAAGCCATGAAGGCATTTTTAGCTTGCACTTTGTTTTTAAAAGATTGTTTATCAATCCAGCGTTCAAGCTTAATATAAGGAAACTCTGGAAAGAGAAGATGAACTTCATTTAAAATCGCTAAAGCATCATCTCTCATCATCGCTAGAGAAGATAAAGACATATCAGTTACCAGTTGCGTCTTTCCAGCTCCGGGCGTTCCAAAGACACCTGTTAAAATTCCTAACTCGCTAATAAAGACACGATTATAAGATTCAAGGCGATTGAGTTTCTTATAAGCTAAGCTTTTTCTGAGTAGATAAAAAGCGATGAGGAATATCACAATTAAGCCTGGAATTGTAAAGATTTTAATTAAATCTAAGATAAAGACAAAGATAGCGAAAACCACCTCAAAAAGACCTTTTAGATTGAAAGATAATAAGAAGAAATATAATCCACTTATCAAAGAAATAGCAAATGCAAGCGCGTTAGTTAAATAGACTAATTCAATAATGAAGATCCATTTAATGACTTTATGGAATCGACAATTCTTAATGAAAGAAATTTCCACTTTGAACCAGTCGATAACAGGAAGTATTACTTTCTTTTCAAAGGCTTTATAACGAATGAGCCATTTAGAATCACCTTTCCTATTGTTCTCTTTAAAGAATTGCTCTTTTAAGATGATAAAAATAGGAATAAGAACAACAATAAATAGAAGTATTAAAAGAATAGTTAAGAAACCTTGAGAAATATCTCCTAAGAATGTGAAATAGAAATCTCCTAAGAATAGTAATTTAAACGATAAAGCAAATTTAGATCCAAATTCATCCCAATTAGAAGGGAGCATATCTCCATAATATGAAGAATAGTTATTGATAATCTCTGAATAGCTAAATTCTGGATAGACCTTTTCATTTTTAAATAGTTGCAAGAAAAGGTAACGTAAAACGCCATAACCGCTTTTCAAAGAATAGAAGATTCTAAAGACATTGTTATAAAAGAAATAAATGCAAACAAATAACAGTCCGCCTAAAAAGAGGATCGTAAATAAATAACGGTAATTATTTCTTAAAAACTTCTTCATAGAACTAGACCTAAATCGATCTTTCCGTTATACGCATAAAGGACATCGCCTGTATAAAGACTGTCTTTGATGAAAGAGTATTCATAAATTTCTACTCCATCGCTAAGATAAAGATGAGTAGAAACTAATGAAGCCTCATAATATACATTTACTTGCCAACGATAGATTCCAGATGAATCATCGCTATAACCACTTAATAGATAAGCTTGAGAATTATTAGTAAAGTAGAAACACTTATTTAACCGCCAGTTAACATATTGGACTTGAGTTAGATCAGAAGGGATAACTGGACTAGCAAAGCCCATTGAAAAGGCGTTATAAAGAATTACCAAAACAAAGCAAAGTCCTAAAAGAACAAAGATTTTTAAGATTTTATGTCTTTGATATGGATAACTCATGCGGTGTTTCTCCTTTCTTTTGCTTGACAAGGAACGATTTATTTAATTTAATAATCGATGTAACTTGTCGTTTGGTTGTTCTCAGCCTGCCTTAAGTGGTGTCAAGTTACTTTTTTATTTTTTTCTTACGACGCCTTTCTAAATAATCAATATATTTTTCATCTTCTAAGTCGAGCTTCCAAGAACCATAAGGCTTAGAAAAGCGACCGCTGGAATCACTTACTTTTCCGTTACGTAAATAACAAATTTTGTTATCGTTAGGATTAGGATTTTTCGTTAAGCGATGATAATGAGCAATGTTCTTCTTAATAGGCGAAGTTGTCATCGCATAGCCTTCAGTTCTTTCGCGATCAGAATGAGTAACGGCGACAAAATGTTTCGTTCTTTTGTAAGAGCGAAAATGATATTTGTTATTTCCTTTATAAGGCTTATAAGACATTATTTTCTTCTCCTCTTATTCAATGAACCTTTAGAACTACTTTTAACCGCAGACGCTAGCTTCAAAGTCGGATAAACTTTGATGAAAATAATTGTCAACGTAACAACAAGTAAGATTCCTAAAAGGACATAGAAAATAAGCTTCCAGTTAATTCCTGTTTTATTAGGAACATCAGGGGCGATTGGATTTGGAAAATTGGAAACTGGATCTTGAACAACTGGAATAAGAGTTACAGAACCATCTTTTTGAAAAACGAAAGAAATGATATCAAAATCAACAGTCGCATAACTATCAAAATAATAGCCAGTAACATCTTCTCCAGAAGATTTATAAGTTAAAATAGGACCAGATCGATAACTATACTTATCATTCTTAGAATCCCATGCATTTAGATGCAAATCCTTAATAAATCCTTTAATATCTTCAGAATAATAAGGACGAGTTTCATATCTAAATAAATAGGTAGTTTGACCAAGCTTTAAATAATTATCACGGATATTTTTTAAATCTTCTTTGTTACAGATGAGTTCATCAGATAAATCAGACAATGAAGAATTAGCAAAAGTCGAAGAAGAAATAATATCCCAAGTATTGATATCGTTATATTTCTTGTCAGAATATGCGACATTTTGAAAGGTGGATTGCCACCATCTCTCTAAACCATTTAAGTTGTTTTGTCTGATTTCTACTTTTTGAGTAAGATTTTCAGTAGTTATATCAAAATCTTTAGTATTTAAAGCTAAAGAATCTCCGACTTCAGCATAACGAGCTTCTAAAGCAGATGATGTAACATCCGCGCGATCAGTTTTAGTAATAAAAACTAAATCTTTATTAGATATGATATCTTCTTTTCCATTAGTAGACTCCCAAACCCATTCACCCTCTTCAGGTTCTGTTGGAAATTGAACACTATGATCTTCAGTAGGAGAATGCTGATAACGAACATAAACTCTCCATTTATATTCTTCTCCATCGTAAGTGTAATAATCATAAAGATCTTGCGTCATTGCATACATCGTCTTAAGTTGAACGAGCTTATACTGATAACGGATTTGATAAAGTTCACCATAAGCGTTAGAGATGTTTGTAGGAATGTTGAAATAAGAATAATAAATCGCGGTTCTGATGTTACCGCTAGATTCGCTCATCCAAACACCTAATTGAGGCTTAACTTCAATAACTGTTGTTGAATCTTCTTTACAAGATAAAGTAGAAACAGAATTTCCGTTCATCGATTTAGCATAACCGCTATAAGTGTATTTAGAAGCAACAGTGAATTCGTGTTCACTAGATGCTTTTCCTTCTTGATAATACTTAACAGTCAAACCTGATATCTCATAAACGCGAGAACTTTTAGAAGAGCTATACAATAAATCAGGATTCTTTAATGAAGCCTTAAAATAACCATTTTCATAAGAAAGAACGCTTAAATCGACTTTACCCCATGAACCATCGTTGAGCTTAGTTTGAATATAAAGCGTTTCCGTTGAATATAAGCCATCAGGATTAGAAGCATCGCGAATGTTATCTGGATTGATGTAGAAATAACTAATCAAATTGAAATAGGTCTTTGATGTTGGAGAATAGCCAAATTCGTAAAAGCGAACAAAGCCAAAATCAATTCCAGAATAATCTTCACTGTTAAAGGAAGAATCTTCGCTTAAATCATCTAATACATTACTTACATAGATATTAGAAGAATTTGGATCATCAATTTCACTTGATTTAGCTAACGCTCCTGATGAGGTTATAAAGCTTAGAGCTAAGAATAATATAGATAATTTCATAAGCACTCCTTAAAAGAGAATGGAAGTAACTTCCAGTTCTATTCCATCTAGCGTTCCATAGTTACTTCCTGAATTACTGTTCAAAGAATTAGAAGATGAACCATCGAAAGTTATTCCATTTTTAACGAAATAAACAATCAATGAAACGAGGGCTATTATGATAAAGATGAAAATAATCCAAAGAATTATCGAATAGACCTTTTTCATAAATTAGCCCCCATTACTTAAAATGTGATATTTGAAACGCTTAATGTAAAAGCGTTAGATAAAGATGTTGGATCAAAAGAAACAAACATCGTATAGATGACGCGAACTACTTTATTGACAGAGCCAGTTGATACGCGATATTCAAAGTTTAGTGGTAAGCCAACATAAGCAGTTGAGCTAGTTGAATTAGAATTAGATGACGCTCCTGCGGTATTTAACCAATTCCACGTATTTACACTATATGAAAAGCCTGTAAAGCTTACATCAACTTGACCAATGGTGTTATAAACTTGATTATATTCATCAAAATTTTTAGCCTGAGAATAGCTAGTATTTGAAGAATAATATGGATAATAGAATTGCTGTGATGAAGGAATCAAAGAATTAAAATCATCTGTCGAACTTAAATAATAAGTTTGTCTATCTTGATCATCAGTAATCATGCGACCGTTATTTCTAATAAAAGTCCAATTTGCACCAGTTAACCAATAGCAAAGAACTTGCGATTGATAAGAAGTTGAAGTTAATGTAGTAACTGTTTCAACTTTTTTAGTAACTAGAGGATTCCATAAATTTCCATCCTTATTTTCTGAATTAAAACTCTCATTGGAAAAAGAAAAACTATCAACTGTATAAGTTTTACTTAAAAACGATTCTTCAATCCAACTATTAAGCTTACCTATTGAAAAATTATTAACATCATTTTCATAATTACTGGATATAGCTTCATGATCAATAGTCTCTTTATCGACCCAGTCAAAAACATAAATTCTATTATCCGTTCCACTCCACTTACGCGCTAAATCGATAAGGACTGTGCCATTGACTGAAGGTCGAGAATAAGAATATAAAGTTAATTTAGCTTGATTAGAAAAATCTTTAAGCTTAGTAACGGTAAATCGATGCATGTTGTTATTAACCGATACAGTTAAAAAAGTTGATACATCATCGCTCACACCAGATTGACTCCAAGATAATGCTCCAACGATATCATCGACAAGATAATCTGGAGTGATTGTATAAGAATACGATAGATATTCATATCCATCCGCGTTAACGGCTTTGTTAATTAGCTTAGCCGATATTCCTTCTTGGTCAGTTAATAGAACATCGCTATCAGGAATAGGCGAAGCATTTTGAGCTTGGCAAGATGCTAGAAAGAAGATACTTGCCAAAGATAAAAGTAAATAAGTTTTTTTCATAATTTATCCTTTCGTTTTTTCTTTAATTAAGGCAAGTTCCATCGATTCAACGTAAACTTGCTTATACGCGCATAAATCAAGATAGCTATATTCATCAAGCGAATAACCATATTCAGCGATTCCATCAGCATCAGGCTCAACATCAGTTGTTCCTAAAGAAAGATATGTTGCGCCGAAATTAAACATCGAATTGGTATCGCTATATTTAGCTAAGTATTTGATCTTCGCGTAATTGAATGTAATAGAATCAGCAAAATCAATATGAATTGCACCTAATCTATAAAACGAATTTTCAATTGTAGAAAATTTCAATAAATTCTTGCTGATGCCTTCATCGTTTTTATGATTAATGGCATAGACATATTGACAGACGCTGACGTTAGAAAAGAGATTATAGTCAACATCTGAACAAGAATTTAAAACATCGACGATATCTTCTTTTGCGATTGCATTATCTGGATCAATGTTTTCTAACTTTGAAAAATCAAAATTTACAACATTAACTTTTTCATACTCTTTCTTAGCTCCCTTACTAGAAGTAGAGGAAGAGCTAGATGAAGAACAACTAGCTAAAAGAGTTAAAGTTAAGATTGGTAAGATAGTTAAGTTTCTTCTCATGCTAAGATCCTTTCGTTAATTAAGGTAATAAAGATGGCTTACAAATTGTTTGATAGTATTTCTTTCTAAGCTTCTTTGGCATGATTGCACCGTTTTTCTTTTGCCAATCGTAAACAGCAAAGTGATAATCAGAAAGCACTAAACTATAAAAAGAAGCTGGAGAAGAATTAGAAACAACAGAAGCCTTTTTGTGATATTTTTGGCTCTTTTGATAAGCGAAATTTTTATTAGTAAAGTTAGACATAATTAAACCTTTATGAATTTGGATAAGCTTGCCAAAGTGATTCAGGCGCGCTCATAGAATCGGAAATAGTTAAATTAGTAGTTTGATTAAAAATACGTCCAATTTCAGAACCTTCTTTAATATCCCAACTTGGAGTAGTTGTATCTTTTACACATCTAACTAAAACACAGATTGAAATGTTACTAGGTGCAAAAAAGCTAACCGATGTATCGCTTGAAAATGTTGTTTGATACCAAGAATAATTAGAATCATCAGAGCCAGCCCAAGCAAAAACAACTGAGTCATCACTTTTAATCCAACTAGGAAGATCAGATACAACATACTTTTTAGTTTCTGGTTGAGTAGAATCAGATTTATCAAATTGTTGAGAAATCTTATCACCTTGTTCGCTAAACCAGTTGTTAACAGCTGGAACTGTTACACATACAGCGCCTAGAATTAGTGCGCCAGCAATTAAGCTAATAATACCAACAGTTGATTTTTTCATATAATTTTCCTTTCTTCCGCGTATATGCGGATAAATGTAAAATCTTATTTATCGACTAAATACAAGACTCTTCTATTGCCTTTAGAAGAAAAATCTTTAATAATCCGATTTTTCAAATTTAAAGGAAGATTAGAATAATCAGTCAAATAAGATTCGTTCATTGTTCTAGGATTAAACCTAGTAACATAAGGCATATCACGTTTAACACGTCCAACGATTTTCACGTTCTTTCGGACTTTCTTTCCATTGAAAACATCATCAGAGTGAATAATCTTTAAACCATTAAAATTTTGTTTCTTACGATTAAATTTGTATTTCTTCTTTGATGTAGTTGACATAGTCAATCCCCTTTCGATATGATTTAGATAATCCTCAAAGGTGTGAATACACAAGGGTGCAACGCGTAGCCCTCACAAGCGAAAGTCTATGAGGTGTATAAGGCTAGTTCGCTTATTTTTTTATAGCTACTTAAGAGGGGAAATAAATCCCCTCAGTATTTAACGCACAGTTCTAATAAGTGCTTTGACAGCCTCAGTAGCTTGCTCGCCTGAATCAACAGCTTGATCTACTCCAATAAATGGATGATAAACGTTGATGAGCAAAAGAATAGCTGTAACAGTCGCAAAGACCGCTAAAACAGCGAGGATTGTTAAACCAATCTTTTTAGCTTCTTTTTGACCTTTTGGTGAGAGATATCTTGCCATAATTGTTTTCCTTTCTTCATGCTAGGTCTTACCCTCTTAAACTCACTGGATCATAATTCAATGAGCTTAAGGCGGTATCCATCATTTCTTTACTTAAGCTAATGGATATGCTTTAATATGGATGTCGGTTGATATACTGTCTTAATTGATGCTAGTTCGATACCGACATTTTTCTTTACTTTTTTCAAAGAACGAGTTTTAATATTTAAGATGATTTCAGAGAGCCATTAAGGCATCTCGTGCGTAAGAGCGATAAGCTTGCAGAATCATCATTTTTTATTTGTCATGAATGTCTTTCTTATCTAATGGATCAAGTTTCCATTTCTTACGCTTACGCCCAAACGATGACTTAATATCCGTTTTGCTATCAATGTCATAATAAGAATCGCGTTTATCAGATGGATTTGGATTAGACCTAAGTTTCTTTAATCTAACGCCGTCAATTTCTTTTGAATGAGTTATCGAATGATAATCATATAAATTGCCACGTTCTTGCCATATATAAGAAGGATGTTTAATCTTTTTCTTTTTTTCCGCCCTTATTAACCATTAAATCGTGATAACGAAACTCATTTTTACGTTTTGGATATGTCGATTTAGAAACTTTCTTTTTCATAGATACTTATGCCCAATCTAATTCACTTTTGAACATATTTGCCCCAAGCAAAAAGTGCACACGCCCAACCATCAGTAGCTTTTTCATGGCTAGATATCTTCCAACGAAATTCTTCAGCTTCAGCAAAAGTAGAAAAGAACTTTTTCTTAGCAACCATGCGACCCTTACGAATATCACGCATTATATAAGAAACAAAATAAGGCTTTTTAGTTGATATATGATCGTTATTTTTAGACATATCTTTCCTTTCTTCATGCTAGGTTTTACCCCTTTAAGTCCACTGAACGAGTAAACAAGAACAATGAACTTAAAGCGGTATCCTCTTAGAGGACACCTATGCGTTATTCAACAACGCTATCAGCGATAATTTCTTCTGTTTCAGGTTTAGTAACGATGGTGAAAGTTTTTACGCCACGTTTTTCTAAAATCTTCACTGTTGTAATCTGGTCGTTACTTAATAAGCCAGTGAATGTTCTTCCTTTGTATAGAATTAGTTGCCAATAAATATATTCGCTTTGGTCAGAATTAACACCGCGAACTAAATAAACTGGACATTTCTTGCTGACATAGAAACGATCTTTTTCACGACGTTCACTTTCGTTCCATTGAAGAAGCGTGTTAACATAGACAGCTTCCGTAATCGTATTGCTGATGTGAATAAAGCCATCAAGCTCAATTTCAATGCGATAGCGAAGAACACCGTTAATCTTAGTTTTCACTAAAGTTGTTTTGAAACGGTCGAGGAGATTAATTTGCTCAACGCTCATATCTCTAACCTTCGCATAAGTTGTTTTTGGATCTACAACTGAAACCTTGTTTTCTTTTTCTGACATAACCTATTGATTCTCCTTTCAGAAATAAGTGTTTATATAAGCCAAATCGGCGTTATATCTAGTTAAGCCCAGCTCAAGGAATCCAACCTTGCCACCGCATGAGAGTGTTAATCGATTTAGCCAGGCAGATTAACGAACCTACATATTTAACGGTCATTTAATATGTAGGTAAGATATTGCGATTTGTAATAATTTATTGCACGACCGCGTAGGGGTATAAAAATTGACAAAAATGAAAAACCTCTATAAAAAACGACCGTTTTATTTGTTGCAAGGAAAAATTGCAAAATAGACTAAAAAAGTATTTTTTAAAATGTTCTTGTTATGATAGTTTCGTGGATAAAACAATTACAGAACGCATTAAAAAATTAAGAAAACGCCACGACATAACGCAAGAAGAGATGGCTAAGAAGCTTTCAGTAACCCAATCAACTTATGCTCACTATGAACGCGGTTCAAGAGATCCATCGTATATAACATTTATAACAATATGCAAAATCTTTGATGTTTCTAGCGATTATCTTCTTGGACTTTCTGAATCTAAAAAGCACATGAGCTTAGAAAGCACCAAGATAAACACCAAGGGATTAAACGAATATCAATTAGAAATAATCGCTTACTTAATAAAAACATTTCAAGAAAGCAATAAATGAAAACTAATCTTTCAAAATATCGAAAGCTAAGAAGATTAAAGCAATCAGATCTGGCTAATTTACTTGATCTTCCTCTTTCAACATACCGTAGTTATGAATATGAAAAAGTAGAACCCCCATTAAAGGTTCTATATAAGCTTTCAGATATTTATAAAGTGAGCATCGATGAATTAGTCAATAATCCTATCAAAGCCGATGAAGAAATTAAGCTGATAAAAATTAAATCGATTTTGAATTAAGATCCTGGACGCCCGAACCTCATAAACATAGACACCCAGTCGCAACCTTTCCTATTTTAATCGCGATTGTTATTTAAAGAACAACAATCACTATTTTAGAAAGGAGCGAAAAATGAAAAGGCTCAAACAAGTTTTAGCAATCATCCTTATCATTGCTATCTGTTTAATGCTTACAAGCATCTAACAAACTAACCACAAAAACTTTATTTAAGCCTTTCTCATTTTCCGATAGTCCAGAACAAGAATCAAGATTTAATTTCAGGGAAAATAAAATAAGTGCAACAATTTTGCTACACCTTTTTGAACTTTCAGGAAAGTCAACGAGCTAAAATAATAATTCAGTTGCAAATTTAACAAGGAGAATTATATTCATCTTGTTAATTAAAATAGGTGGAAATCCCTTCTGCTCCGCCAGTACGAAATAAAGGCATCTAGTTCGAACAATTAGATGTTTTTTTATTAATCGATATAAGAAATATTGAAATAATCCAAATAAGACTTAACAATATCTTGGCCATCCCGGCAAATATCAATTAGCCATTCTCTTTCCTTTGCAAAATTTTTAAGCCCACGATAATAGAACATTTTCTTATCATCAAAAATAATGAATGGCACGATGTTATTCTTTAAGCATTCCTTAAAAGCAATGAGTCGACCTACTCGACCATTGCCATCTTGAAAAGGATGAATGCATTCAAATTTATAATGAAATTCAACAATCTCATCAAAAGTGTGTAAAGATTTTTTGTTGTAATTAAATAGAAGTTCTTTCATCGCGGGGCTAACTAATCGAGACTGAACTGTCGCAATGCCTCCTACTTCATTAGGAATCTTTTTATAATCGCCGACATTAAAATAAGAAAGCTTAGAATCGCTAGTGTTCGTTTTAAGTATTTTGTGTAACTCTTTTATAAATGATTCGCTGAGCTCATAATTAGCAAAATCTATCACGCGATCAATCGCAGAAAAATGATTTATGGTTTCGATAATATCATCAACATTTTTGCTAGATTTTTCAGTAACCTCTATCGTTCTTGTTTCAAAAATATATCGAGTTTCATCGTAACTAAGTTGATTGCCTTCAATGTGATTTGAATTGTAGGTTAAATCAATCATCATCTTGTGATAAATGCCACCTTTAATTTGACATCTTTTTTCAATTCTTAGCCTATCTAAAAGATGGCTTTTATTGACGTTTTCATTGCTTCTTTTAGGCTTTTTTGCCTCAGAAGGAATCAACCATGTTTTGCCTTTTAAGATTGCTCCTTCAACTCTATTAGAAAAACAATAATTGCGAACACTTCTCTCAGAAACATTCCACTTTAGTGATGCTTCTTTAACGTTAATGTATTTACTCATAACTAAATTATATCTTTAACGGCAAAAAACACAATAGTTACACAAGTTTTGACTTTTTTGCCGATAAGTGAATATCTATGTTATCTGGTCCTATCTAATTAGGAGAATATAAATAAGTTAACAAAATCAAGGCCTAATGTTCATCTTAGCGATGTCGCGAACGACATAAGCAAGTTCATTCTTCTTTAGATATGGGACATTACGCGCTTCAACATCTTTGATGACTCGCTTAAGATGTTTCTTTTTTATGAGAAACTCATTTCCTACCGAGTCATTTATCTCTTCGATGAGACAATCATCATTAACTAAGACAATAGGAATAAAAAATTGTTCATCTAAGCAAGTTTGGACCGCTAATTTATTGAGGCGTCTTTTGTTGATGAGCAAAGGATTATTCACATATTTTTGATTAGGCTTATTCTTATTGCCGTAGTAATAAATCCAGTTATTGTCTTCTTTTTTATATTTAATCGCCCCATCATAATAGGCATCATAGATTAAATATAAATATTTATCGCCGAAAAGAAGGTGATCAATAATTAGCTTCTTCCCATCGACATTTTCTAAGGTTAGATTATTGATTAGATAATAATCATTATCCATTGCTAAGCGATAAATGCTTTTCCAATAAGCTTTCTTAGGATTTTTTATATATATCCTCTTTTTTATAAAAGGAAAAATAGCAAAGAAGAGTATTGCTAAAAGAGTGATGGAGGCAAAGACGATAAATAAAATGAGCATTACGCAAATTGTTCAGCGGTTTCGATCGCCGCGGATATCATATTTGATAGACCGACTTGTCGCTCTTCTGCGCTCAAGCGGCCTTCTTTAACAAAGTTATCAGTTACTGTTAACATCGTTAAGGCCTTTTTATGAAGTAAGGCAGCGTTAACATATAAAGCATAAGATTCCATCTCCACGCCCATGCAGCCTAATTCAGCCCACTTTTTCCAGATGTCTTTATCTTTGTCATAGAAGACATCCGCAGCAAAGATGTTACCAACATGGTATGGGAAATTCTTTCCTTTTAATACTTCCACCGCTTTTTCCAGCACATCGTAAGAAGCAATCGCTGAGAAGGTTCCATTGAGTTTAAATTGACTCATCCAATTGCTATCCGTGCAAGCACCTTGGCAGAGCAAGACATCGCGGAGATTGATGTTTTCTTGATATGAACCACATGTTCCAACGCGGATGATGAGTTCAACATCGTATTCATTGAATAATTCATGCGAATATATGCCGATGGAAGGATGACCCATTCCTGAAGCCATCACCGATATTGTTTTTCCACTTTTTGTTTTGCCAGTAAAGCAAAAATTTCCCCGAACTTGATTGACAAGCTTAACATCGCTAAGAAAATTATCGGCAATCCATTTAGCTCTATTAGGATCTCCAGGCATTAAAACAACTTTGGCGATTTCGCCCTTTTTAGCTTCATTATGTGGTGTTGGCATATATTTCCTCCTCAAGATTTTGAATCTACAACTTTTGTAGACGCCAAGATATCGTAAAACGTTAAATGATCAGTTGAGAAAATTAACGTTATAAGATCAACAATTATCGAAAAACCGAAAGTAATTAAGACGATAAAGACGCGAAGAATGACGCGAATAAACATATCTTTATAGTTCACATTAGCCCCGTTAGCTTTAATGATGTGCATAAGAAAGAATCTTCTTCCAAGTGTCTGCCCATTCCAATTCGCAGGAAGGATGACAAAATAGGCAAAGATAATCAAAATGCTTAAAGCCCCTCCAACAAAGAAAGTGATTGCAGTTGAAACCATATTTAACGTTTTCGCATTGCCCATTAAATCGATGAAGCATATAAGCGCAGGAGTTAGACATAAAGCGATGAAAGACAATACAAGTAAAAAGTCCAAGACAAAGGCTAATATTCTTCTAATAGGTGATGCAGAGTTCATAATTACCGTTGTTAATAATAACAAATTCTAAAATTTAAAGATATATTTAGAAGTAAATATCGCGGATTTTATTTGTTATTTTCCTCTAGGAGTGTGCTATATTCTTTATATGGCTTTCACTATTTTTGCTAACAAATTAGAAACTTGGCAATTCGCTCTTATAATGCTAGGCATCGTCGTTTTAGGCATCATTCTTTTTGCCTTAACTGGCTTTATCGTGGTCAAGAAAAAATGCGTTGCCATCATCGAAAAGGTTGGTAACTTTGTTGGAGTCTATAAGCCGGGTCTATATTATTTTGCACCCCTACTATATCGCCGAGTTGGCATGTATAGAATGGATGAAATAGAAAAAATCTTAGAAGTAAATAAGCAAGAATATAAGCTCAAATATGAAATCGAAGATGTAAAAATGTTTCACTACATCGGTAAGCACGATGTCGAAAGCATTTTAGTTGCCTCATTAAGAGATGATAATGATAATTTAAGTGAAACATTGTCCAAACGATATAAACAAATAGGTGTAAAATTTATCTCATTAGAAAAAATCATCAAGCGATAAGGAAGTTAATTATGGATTTAATTGAATCAAGAGAAGACTATCTCGAACGCATCTTAATTCTCTCCAAAGAAAAAGATTTTGTGCGTTCCATTGATATTGCTTCAAGCATGTCTTTTTCAAAAGCCAGCGTCTCTATCGCCATGAAAAAGCTAAGAGAAAGCGATTTGATCGATGTCGACGAAAAAGGTCACATCACTTTAACCGAAAAAGGCTATGAAATAGCTAGTAAAACCTATGAACGTCATCAAGTGCTAAGCGATTTATTTATCTCCCTTGGTGTCGATAAAGAAACAGCTTTAAAAGATGCTTGTAAAGTCGAACATGACTTAAGTCAAACCACCTTCGATGCGATAAAAAGATTCGTCAAAAAATAACTGATTAAATCAACACTATGTTAAACAAGTTAGCGATGTCTAACTTTTTTATTGACTCGATTAATAACAAGTTATATATTATCAATGTTAGTTTTGACTAACTTAACAAAGGAGGCGCATTATGCCAATCACATTAGCTCCATTAAATCAAGAAGTCACAGTCGTCAAAGTTCTCGCAGATGACAAACTTAAAAAACATTTAGAAAGCTTAGGTTTATTGGTCAACGCAAAACTAAGAGTTCTTTCTTCAGTTAATGGAGGCGTTGTCATCATTGTTAAGGAAGGTCGCCTTGCTTTAGACGCGAAAGTCGCAAGCAAGATTCTAGTTGCGTAGAAAGGTAGGATTTATGCTAAAAACACTAGACAAATTTCAAATTGGCGAGACTGGCCAAATCAAAAAAGTTGAAGGTGAAGGTCGCCTTCGCAGAAGACTATTTGACATGGGTGTTACTCCCGGTGCCACAGTCTATTTGCGCAAAAAAGCACCTTTGGGCGATCCTCTTGAAGTCACAATCAGAGGATATGAATTAACGCTTCGAATTAGCGAAGCTAAACTTGTGACGTTAGAAGTTAAGGAGGACGATAAATAATGAAACGTTTCGCTTTAGCGGGTAACCCTAACTGCGGTAAGACAACCCTATTTAACTCTTTAACTGGAAGCACCGCTCATGTCGGCAACTGGCCTGGTGTCACTGTCGAAAAGAAAAGCGGAACTTATAAAAAGCTTGAAGAGCCAATCGCCATCATTGACCTCCCAGGTATTTATTCATTATCACCATATACAAACGAAGAAGTCATTTCTCGTAACTATATTCTCGATGAAAAACCTGACTGTGTCATCAACATTGTCGATGCAACAAACTTAGAAAGAAACCTCTATCTCACCACTCAATTATTAGAAATTGATGTTCCAATGGTTATCGCCTTAAACATGATGGATGTTTTAGATAAACAAGGCGATACCTTAGATGAGCAAGAACTAGAAAAGAAGCTCGGCGTTCCTGTCGTAAAAATAAGTGCGATGAAAGAAGATAACCTCGATGAGCTTATGAAAAAAGCTTACGAAGTTAGTAAATCTCCTCGCGTTGGAAAAACTATCATCACCAATAAAGATGTCCTTCATCTAGTTGGCGATGTCGAAATCGCCTTTAAAGGTAAAAAGGTTGAAAATCCATTATTCCATGCAGTTAAACTTGTGGAAAATGATGAACTTGAAGTCAAAAACCATAACGATCTCATCGAAATGGTTGATGAATTTAAAAAGACATTTAAAGACGATACCTTTGGCGATGACTTTGAAGCAATCATTGCCGACTCTAGATATAACTACATCTCCACAAACTTCAATAAAGTAGTTAAACATCACGAAGAAGAAACATGTGAATGTCAAAATAATAAAAAAGAAAAAGAAGTCAAGATGAATAAATCTGACAAGATTGATAAAGTCTTAACGCATAGAGTTTGGGGCTTAATCATCTTCGCAGCAATTCTCTTCTTAGTCTTCCACTTAACATTCTCAGAAAACCTCTTCTATTTAGGCGGATTATTCTCAGAAGTTGAACCATCATTTGCCGGTTCACCATATGAAGGATTATTCTGGACTGATGCTGGCATAAATTCGCCGGGTGTCATCTTAGCAAATCTATTTAATAACACCTTCGATTTAATAACTGGCGCAGTGCAAGAAGGCATGGTAAGCGCCCTCGGCGAAGGACACTGGTTAACAGGCTTCCTCTGCGATGGCGTGCTATCAGGATTATTTGCAATTCTTGGATTTTTACCGCAAATCCTGGTTCTATTCCTTTTCTTCGCCATCATGGAAGACACTGGTTATATGGCTCGTGTCGCCTTCATCTTAGATAGAATGTTTAGAAAATTCGGTCTCTCTGGCAGAGCCTTCATCCCAATGATTATGGGCTTTGGCTGTTCTGTTCCAGCGATGATCAACACTCGTACCCTTGCTGATGATAAAGAACGCACCGCGACGATCCGAGTCATTCCATTCTTCAGTTGTGGCGCAAAACTACCAATCCTCACCGCTATTGCTGGAGGTATGTTTACGGCCTTTGGCTTCCCTTATGTTGATGTCATCACTTATTCAATGTATGTCATCGGCATCATCGCCGCGATTGTTTGTGTTCTTCTTATGAGAAACACAACCCTTAAAGGCGATGCCGCTCCATTTATCATGGAACTTCCAGCTTATCACTGGCCGCAATTTAGAGCCTTGATGATTCACCTTTGGGACAAGACAAAACACTTCGTCAAAAAGGCTTTCACAATCATCTTAGCTTCGACAATTATCATTTGGTTCTTAACTAACTTTGGTTGGAACTGGACTTATCTTGATGGTGATATGTCCTCATCAATTCTTGCAAGCATTGGCCAATTCATTCAACCATTCTTTACTCCACTTGGCTTTGGTTCACAACTCAATGCCTTTGGCTGGATCTTTGCAGTTGCTGCCATCACTGGCTTAATTGCAAAAGAAAACGTTATTGCAACCTTCTTTACATTAGCGACAGTTATCACCACTGCTGTAACATCTGGCAAGCTTACTCCAGAAGCTGGTTCAGCTTTAGAAGAAGCTATAGAGGCTTTAAAAGGTGCAGTTGAAGCTAGCGAAGATGGTGTCAACGAAGCAACACTTATGATCGCTGCTACTGGCATCACCTGGCAAGGATGTATTTCCTTTATCGCCTTCAACATGCTTACTATTCCTTGTTTTGCTGCCTGCGCAACCGCAAAAGCAGAACTTCCAAAAGGACAATTCAAATGGACTGTTCTCTTCTGGCTTACTGCCTCATATATTGGCTCCGCAGTAATATATTCAATAACTTCAATGTTTACAAATGATCCAACTAAACTAGCTTGGTCCATCCCTGTGAGCGTTATCATTATTCTACTCTCTGTTGTCACTGTCTTTGGTGTCATCCACTACAACAAATACATCAGGGCTAAAAAGGAAGCTCATATCTAATTATGTTTCAAAATCCTGATACGCTTTTAATTGAAATCATCGTGGTCATCGCCATAATCCTCTTTTTAGGAGCACTTATAGGAATATATCTATATAAGAAAGCACATAATATCCCGACAGGTGATTGCGCTAGCTGTGCCAGTAAAAAGAATGCTCTTTTAAAAGCGTATCGGAAGAAATATAAAAAAGAAGTTAAAACAAAATGAAAGCAAAATATAACTACATCATAAAAATCGATGGGATGAGATGCGGAGGCTGTGAAGCTCATGTCAATAATCTCATCAATAAAAACTTCAAAGTTAAGAAAGTGAAATCTTCGCACATCTTCAAAAAGACAAAAATTCAAAGCGATGAAGCCCTCGATAAAAATAAAATAAGAAACCTCATCGAAGAAGATGGCTATATCGTCTTAGACATTGAAGAAATCATTAAATAATAAATCAGTAGAGTCGAGTAAAAGCTCTACTTTTTATTTAATCTTTTAAGCATCCAACAGGTATTACTTTAATTCCACTAGGAAGAGTGAAGGCCACATCAAGCGTTCCAGAAATAATGATGATTGCAGAAGGCAATCTATATGGCACATTATCGACGTTTTCATTATGTTTTTTTAATAATTCAACAAATTTTAAAAGCTTCTTTTCAGCCTCTAATATTTGGCTAGTTCCGGTTTTAATTTCAATGAGTGCATAATCGCCATTATTTAGCTGATAAACTGCATCAACTTCCATTCCATAATCATCGCGATAATGTAAAACTTGAGCATCATGTTTATATGAAAAAGATAAAAGATCACGAAAGACTAAATTTTCAAATACATGACCAAATAAGTCGAAATCGTTATAGAAATATTGAGGAGATAAACCTAAAGCAGCGACGCCAATTGAAGGATCGAAAAATAAACGTTTCTTCGCGCCTCTAATCGCGCTTTTAGAACGGATTTGTGGAGTCCAAGCATCAATTTCTTTTATAACGTATAAACGTTTTAAGGCATCAACATAATCAAAGAAGGTTCTATCAGTTATATTAAAATTAGCTTTAACGTCGTTATATATGACATTAGTTTTAACTGTAGTAGCCATATTCCTTGCATAGGATTGGAGTATCGTTTTCGCTAATAAGGGATTTCTACTAACATCATCAATTGAAGATATATCTTTTTTAAATATTTGCTGATAATAATCTTTTGCAATATCAAGGCTACTTTCTTTATTAGCCATCACAACCGCGCGAGGAAAACCACCTCGACAAGCCGCGAATATTAGTTCTTTGATATCTAATTTTGAAGTCTTGCCATCTATTTTATAGTCTTTGTTTTCAATAACTTCATATAAAGAAATAGAACCATTAGATTCTCCGCTTTCAAAAAGAGACATTGTCGACATTTCCACCATAGTTATGCGACCAGTCCCGGTATGTGGAGTGTTTACTTTTTTGCTAGTCGAGCCTGTTAAATAATATTCCCCTACATTATCGGTGCTATCGCAGGCTTTTCTTATCGTCCCCCAAATTTTAGGAGCGTCTTGCCATTCGTCAAACAAGATAGGCTTATCATTTTCTAGAAGAAGTGGTGGCGAAGTTTCAACAGTAAGTAAATATTTGCCTCTTTTTTCTTCATCTTGAAATTCGATAATGGTGTTGCATCGCTCGGAAGCTGTGCGAGTTTTCCCGCATCCTTTAGGGCCAACGATTAAAATAGCATCAAAAGACTGACTTTTCTTGTCGAGTAAATCATCAATAATTCTTTTCTTATAAGTCGCCATAAGTAATTCTCGTATTTACATAAGTAATAATAAACAAAACCAAAACAATTTTCAAATCTTATTTCAGTATTTTCGGGTTTTTTATTTCAGTAATTTCGGGTTTTTCATTTCAGTATTTTCGGGTAAACAATACTAATGCGTGTCCTGAAAATGGAGTTAAATTATCTATATTTCCTAAACTTTTCTACTAACATGCTAACGCGAAGTTGTTAGTATAAGCAAAAATACTTATGAGCACTTTGTGCTCATTTTTTATTGTACTATTTAAAAATATCGACTATAATGTTAGTAGTCTACTAACGGAGAAAATAAAGAAT
>CAVKNZ010000018.1:0-29355 GCA_963657885.1 Bacteroidaceae bacterium | reverse complement strand
ATATAAAGAAAAGAAAAATTATTAACATAACTATTAAAAGTTCCTATAATGTTTCGCAGGAGGAAATAACGATGAGTAAATTTATTAAATGGATGAACAATCGTTCACGATTAGTGAAGATTCTATTCTGCTTACCTTTTGTTGATATCATTTGGGCGGTCTATCGTATTGCCGGAGCTATTGTAAATAAAAATGTTTTACATTTAGTTCTTGCGATTATTTGGGTCTTCTTTGGCACTTTTGTTGGTTGGATCTTAGACTTAATTTGGATCATTTTATTCAACCAAATCTTCTGGTTCAAAGAATAATTTATTTAATTATCCAATTTGCCGGGTGACCGGCTTTTTTTATATCTTTTTAGATTTTATCTAATTAGATTTTAAAAAATGCTTTACAATAAAAGTCATGAAGAAAAAATACATTTATATACCCTTAATTGTTCTTGGCGGTCTTGCTACGACTATAGTTTCTCTTATTGGAGGACTCAATTTATTGAAATTTGCGATTTATCGCGATTATTATGCGATTGAAAAGTCGGTAGCTAAAATTCCGGGCATCGATGATAATTTCGTGATGCAAGGCTTAACGCTTCTAGATGATGAAAATGAAGTGGTGGCTATCGGAGGCTATACATCGAATAAAACTGCATCGCGCATCTACATCACAAATCGTGATAATGAAGTTCGAAAAATTACTTTCTTAGAAAATGGTGAAACCTTCCTAGGCCATAGCGGAGGCATTGCATATAGTAAAGACACCTTTTATCTTGCTAATGGCGATGGCTCTGGAAGCGGAGTTTATATGCTCGACGCGAAAAAGATTTTAGATAGCAATACAGTAGAGCTTGAACTTGACCCCAAAAACAACTTTAAAAAAGTTGATGGATCGGCTTCTTTTGTCTTCGCTAACGACGAATATCTCTATATCGGTGAATTTAATTACGGAACAAACTACGTCACTAATCATCCATTGACCACGAAAAGTGGAAAAGAATATAAGGCGATAGTTAGAAAATACGCCCTTAGCGACACGGAACTAGAAAACCCTCTTTGCTACTATAGCATTCCTGATAAAGTGCAAGGCTTTGCTATCGCCTATAACGATGACATCGTTTTATCTACTTCTTATGGTTTAGCTCATTCTTATTATTATGTTTATAAGCAAGCTGATATTTATAAAAGCGATACATCTATTGATGGAGTCGATACTTATGTCCTTGATGAACCTTATATTTCTTTAAAGGCTCCAGCGATGAGTGAAGATTTAGATTATAATCCAGTGAACAAAAGATTTTATACAGTTACCGAATCAGCAAGCAATAAATATATATTCGGTAAATTCTTCAATGCTTACGATATTAATTCTTTAGGATTTTACGATAATGAGTGAACAACATCTTCTTGAACCGGGAAGTTTATTATTTCCTGATGGCTCTTTGTCGGAAGCCGGATATAGCACGAAATTAGTTAAAAAATATTCCCGTTCTGATATTAAAGCGAATAAATTCCGCATTAAAGAATGGGATTATTACTATATTGGCAACGATAATTACGGCGTTGCTTTTACCATCGCTGATAATTCCTATATGGCACTTGCAGGGGTCTCCTTTTTAGATTTTCAAAATAAAAAAGAAGTCACTAAAAACGTGATGAAGTGGTTCACTAAAGGGAAACTTAATTTGCCAGCAAGTTCAGAAAATGGCGATGTTTTCTTTAAAAATAAGAAATGTGAACTTTCTTTTTACAATAATAACGGCAAAAGACATCTAGAAGTTTTATTTAAAAACTTTATTGCCAAGAAAAACTTCCGTTGCGATATATATTTAGAAGAAACTAATCAAGATAGCATGGTTATCGCCACTCCATTTAAGAAGAAAAAACATTTTTATTACAATCAAAAAATAAATCTCCTTAAAGCCAGCGGTTATTTTAAAATTGGCGACAAAATCTATGATTTAAATAGCGATTCTTATGGTGTTTTAGATTGGGGTAGAGGAGTTTGGACCTATAAAAATACTTGGTATTGGGCTTCATTAAATGGAATTAGTCGCGGGAAGAGAATTGGCTTTAATCTAGGCTATGGCTTTGGCGATACAACAAACGCGACTGAAAACATGTTTTTCTATGATGATAAAGCCTATAAATTAAACGATGTTCGCTTTGACATTCCTATCGATAAGCACGGAAAAGATGATTATTTAAAGCCTTGGAGATTTCGCAGTAACGATGGAGCAATAGATCTAATATTTCAACCTATTTTAAATAGACATGCCTCCATGAATGTTCTCATTTTAAAATCGATTCAAAATCAAGTATTTGGCCGCTTCAGCGGAACTATTACCGTCGACGATGAACGCATCGTTTTTACCGATTTATTAGGTTTTGCCGAAAAAGTTACTAACCATTGGTAAAAAAGCCCTTGCATAAGCAAGAAGAAATCATTATTATTATTTCTAATGTCGCGGGGTAGAGCAGCCTGGTAGCTCATCAGGCCCATAACCTGGAGGTCGTTGGTTCAAATCCAATCCCCGCAACCAAGACTGTTAAATGTCGGAATAATCCGGCATTTTTTATATGTAATGATAATTGATCTATATATGCATTTAAATTGAATTGACAATAAGAAAAAGCCAATTGAAAATTCAAATGGTCTTTTAAACGTTAGTTTAATAAATATCAAATGCAGAATCTGGAAGACTAGCAAATATTTTTTCTAAAGTTAATTTACCAATTTTTAGATTAAGTAACTCGCAGGAATTTCTTACATCAATTGGTTTTTGATAAAATTGACAAAAGGAAATATATTTTTCTCTTTTATCATTGTAGTAAGTAATTGAAAATCTTTTACCCTTATAAGTGAATTCAATTTCTCGATTGCAAACAATCAGCGATTCAATACATTCAGCTCTCATCGAATTCACTCCTTTTAGATTGTTCTTTTAATTTCACACGATATTTACAGATTGTATTTATGCTTTGATATTAAACTTTGCTAATTGAATATCTTCCAGACAATTAACCGCCTTTATTATACTTTATCGCATTAGTAGAAAAGGCATACGTATTACATTATATCTTGGTACTAAATTCGTTACATTTTTATCATGTAATCCTTATTAGCTCAAGTGAGTTACTTTAAATGAAAGTGGGGGAAAATACTGACGCGAAAATGGGGAAAAATACTGACGCGAAAGTGGGGGAAAATCTTAATAATATCGCTTACAATCGAAACTTTATGAACATGCTTTTTTAGTGAAAATTTAATGTAAAATACTTTCTTGCTTGTGAAGGTGTGATATTATAAGTCTATGCTTGATATTTATGAGACTTTAGAAATTAAAAAAGTGCTTGAAGAAGTTTCACTTTTTTCCCGAAGTGAAATCGCAAAAGAAAGAATTCTTTCTTTGAAGATGTTTTCAGATTTTTCTTTGTTAAAAAAAGAATTGCTTTTAACCGATGAGATGATTCAGCTTGTCTATCGTTATTCAAGATTAAATATTACTGCTTCTATTAACTTATTAAAAGATGTTGAACTTGCTAAGCGATTTGGAGTCCTCACTCCTTTAGATTTCGCTCATATTGTTAACGACATTAAAACATCAAATGATTTGGTGCTATTTTTTAAGAAAGTAAACGAAAAAGAATTTACTAATTTATATGAGATTTATTCTTCTTTAGTTGATTTATCTTCATTGGAAGAGGAGATTAATAAAGTTATCCTTCCTGATTTGACTATTTCTAGCAAAGCTAGTGATACATTATTTTCAATTCGTAATCATATTGATAAATTAGAAAAAGAAATTCGCGAAACATCATTTAAACTCATCGATAAATTTAGCGATTATCTAAGCGAAAAGAATCTTACTTTTAGAAATGACCACTTTGTTTTACCAGTTAGAACTGCGCTTAAAGGTAAAGTAGATGGCATCATCCACGACGTTAGCGACTCTGGGATGACCACCTTTATTGAGCCAACTCAATTAGTGGAGCTATCTAATGAGCTATATTCATATAAGGCTTTAGAGAGAGAAGAAATACGTAAAATCTTAAAAGAACTCACTGAAAAAGTGGCTTTAAGAGGAGATGATATTTTGCGTAACAACGAAATCATCGCTCGTCTTGATTTTTTAGACTCTAAAGCTAGCTATGCGATTAAAAAGAAAGGCTACATCGCAACTTTAGTTGATGAGCCAGTAATTGAGTTAAAGAACGCGAGACATCCATTGATTGATGAAAATCGCGTTGTCGCGAATGATTTTTATCTTGATGAAAATAAGCGCATCATCATCATAAGTGGACCTAATGCCGGAGGCAAAACTGTCGCTTTAAAAACGCTTGGCATCAATGTGATGCTAAATCAAATGGGCATGGCCACGTTGACAAGTGAAAAGGCTCGCTTATCCTTCTTTCCTAGGATCTACGCCGATATCGGCGATAATCAATCGTTGAGCGATAATCTATCAACATTTGCCGCCCACATAAGCAATTTAAGCACGATTACTCATTTTGCTAAAAAGAATGATTTAATCCTTTTAGATGAACTTGGAACTGGCACTTCACCTAAAGAGGGCGAGTCTATCGCTTTAGCGATAACTGACTATTTAGTTAATTTAAAAGCCTTTGCTTTGATTTCTTCCCATTTTGAAAAAATGAAAGAATATGCTTTTAGAGTGGAACCAACGGTTAACGCGATGATGGTCTTTGATGAAAATAAGCTTGAACCGACTTACAAATTAAAACTAGGCTATCCAGGAAGAAGCTATGGTTTAGTGATGGCAAAACGATATCGCCTCAAGGATAGCGTCATTGAAAAAGCTTCCTTTTATCTAAACAAACAAAAAGATCGTTCCATTAATGATGTCATCGACAAACTCAATAAATTAGTTAGAGATAATGAACTTAAAAATGAAGCGCTTAAAAAGGAAGAACGCGAATTAGAACAAAAAGAAAAAGAATATAAATATAACGTTAAGTCACTACAAAAGAAGAAAGATGATTTACTTAAAGATGTCGAACAAACTAAAGAGAAGATGATCAATGACGCTAAAGAAGAAATAACAAATATTCTTCGCATCAAATCTAATCCTAATGCCTCGCAAGTGGAACTAATTAAAGCGAGGGATGCTCTTAATAAGCTAAATGAAAATAGTGAAGATATAGATAAAACAATTGAAGAAATACAAATAAATGACTATGTCGAAGTTAAAGATTTAGCCTTACAAGGTAAAATTGTTTCAATTAAAGGCAATAAAATTGGTGTCATAACTTTAGGTGGAATGCGCGTTAATACCTCTTTAGATAAGGTTCAACTAATCGATAAGCCAGTTTTAAGAAATTTTAAACAAGCAAATGTCGATGAACTAATAAAGGATAAAATGAATGTCAAAATGGAATTAAATATCATCGGCGAACATGTCGATGAAGGCATAAGAATTCTCAGTAAATATCTTGATGATGCTTCGTTGAAGCATTTCTCTAGCGTCCGCATAATCCATGGCATGGGAAGCGGAGCGTTAAGAAAAGCAGTGTGGGAATATCTAGCAAAATGCAATTTTGTTAAAGAATATCACTACGCCGATAGCTTTACTGGAGGCACTGGAGCCACGATAGTTATTTTTAAATGAACGATATAATTAAAAACGATATTGCCTTACTGCCTCACCTTCCAGGTGTTTATTTAATGTTTAACAAAGATGAAGAAATCATCTATGTAGGCAAGGCTAAAGATTTATATAAAAGAGTGTCACAATATTTTCTTAGACCTCAAGAAGGTAAGACTTTAGCGATGGTTTTAAATGTTGATCATTTTAAAACAATCATCACTAAAAGCGAAAAAGAAGCCTTTCTTTTAGAAGAAAATCTCATTCATGAGCATTATCCGCGTTATAACATTCTCCTTAAAGATGGAAAACACTATCCTTACATTGCATTAAAAAGAAATGACCCATATTTAAAAATCGCGAGAAATGATAAAGATAAAAATTATGTATATTTTGGTCCTTTTCCGACGAGTAGCTATGCTTATAACATCATCAAATTATTAAATAAATTGTTTCCTACAAGGAAATGCGATCACATTCCTACAAGTGCCTGCCTATATTATCATTTAGGGCAGTGTCTTGCTCCTTGCATCAATAAAATTGATGAAAAGGAAAATTTAAAATTAGTCGATGATATTAAAGCTTTCCTTGAAGGAAGAGATGATAGCGTTAAAAGTAGACTAAAAGAAGATATGCTTAAATTTTCAAATAATGAAGAATTTGAAAAGGCGCAGGAATGCAAAGAAACGCTAGATTCGATTGAACATATTCTCTCTAAGCAAGTCGTAGAAAATAGTGATCACATATCGCGCGATGTATTTTCTTACACTAGTCGCGATAATTATTTATCGCTCGCAGTTTTAACACTTAGAAACGGCATCTTATTAGGAAAAGATGTCTATGTCGTTGAACGCTTTGCAGAAGAGCGTGAGCAAATAAGCGATTTAATTCTTCAATATTATCAAAATCATCCTCTTCCAAAAGAGATAGTTATCAATACAGCAATTAATAAAGAAAGCTTAGAAGAAATTCTTGACACTAAAATAATAAGTGCCTCAAAAGGAAAGCTTCTTGAGCTCATTGAGATGGCGTTGACTAACGCCAAGCAAGAATTAGATCTTCACTTTCAAAGTGCTAGATTAGAAGATGATAAATTATCGCTTTTAACGGAGTTAGGAAATTTACTTGATATAAAAACTCCATACCGTATAGAACTTTTTGATAATTCTCACCTTCAAGGAGACGCCTCTGTCGGAGCGATGGTGGTCTTTATAAACGCTGAACCCATGAAGAATATGTATCGAAAATTTAACATCCAAGGTAAAGAGAAGCGCGATGATTATTCTTCGATGAAAGAGGTCATTAAAAGAAGATATCTTCGACTAAAAGAGGAAAAATTAGCATATCCCGATTTAATATTAACTGATGGAGGACTTGGACAAGTCCATGCCTCTATTTCTGCCTTAGAAGAAATTGATGTTTCTATTCCGGTTTTTGGCTTATTTAAAAATGATAAGCATTCCACAAGCGGGCTCATCGATAAAGATGGCCACGTCTATCCTATAGAAAATAAATCATTATTCTTTCTATTGGTGAGAATGCAGGATGAAGTGCATCGCTTTGCGATAAGCTTTCATCATCAAAAGCGAAATAAAGCTTTTAAAGAAGGCATCTTAGATAATATCTCAGGGCTTGGCGATAAAAGAAAAGAAATCATCAGAAATCATTATAAAAGTATCGATGAACTCAAAAATGCTTCAGTCGATGAATTGTCGCAGTTTTTGCCTCTTGAAGTCGCAAAACTACTAAGAGAAAAAATTCAAAAAATAAAATAGAGAGATTCGCGTTATAATATCTAAATTGAAATTAGGGACAATAGATATTTATGAAACGAAATAAAATAATAATGTTAGCCTTGATGGCTATTTTATTTTCTAGTTGCTCAACTGAAAATAGTTCTAGTAACGTTAATTCATCTTCTGAAGCGACAAGTGAAAACAGTAATAGCGAGAATTCAACCACAAGTAACGATGATTCAAAAGATGATGACGATGACGGTGATGAAGAACAAAAAGCAACTGATTTAGGTAAAAAGAGCATCTTAGAAGCTAGAAATCTTTGTAAGCAATATATCGCTGAAAGCGATTTAAATGTTTCGAAAATCGCTATTAATAAGCAATACATAGTTACGATTGAAGGATTAGCATTCTATAAAACAACATTAAATAAAACTACAAGCAAATATGGTTTAAATGTTTCTGATCCAGCGAAAGTTTTTTTAGGTGATGATACTGGCTATATCGCCTGCGCTTCATCTAGCTTATTAGCTAAGGTTGGCTCCTATGTTGGTCAAGAGCAGTCCTCTTATTCCGTAACTGGATATTTATCGATATATCTAGGCCATCCAGAGATATATGTTACTTCCTTTAATTGGGATTCATCTTTAAATAAGAAATTTGATGCTTTCACAAGTAGCGAAACTTTAACTTCTATCGATCAATTTAGCGATAAAGCAAGCGAAATAATCTATAACTGCGCAGGACATGGATATGGTGATGTTTACACGCTTAAATCACTTAAATGCATCTACGCGAGTAGAAAAGATAGCAAATATGTTCTTAGCGATGGAAATAAAGTAGTTAAAGTTATTTCTAGTAAGAATGACATCATCTTCACAGTTGGAAGTGTCTATGATGTAAGTGGAATAATAACCACCTTAAATTATGAACCAGCTTTTGTAGCTATAGCTACAAAAAGTAGCGACGCTGAAGTTGAAGTGTCGTTAGAAACAAGTGCGAAAGAAGTAAGCATCGATTCTTTAAGAGCTAACTTAAAAGCGAGTCAAGAAGACACAGATAAACGGTTCGACGATTTCATTAAAGGCCATCAAGAAGTTTATTATGCGAATGTTTATGTCTCTTACTGCATTGAAAGCTATAAATATTATGTCACCGCGAGCGATAAGCAATACACAAGTAGCACTGTGATAAGTGGAAAAAAGAATGCGATGAGCACTTATAAAATGGTAACTTTTGAAAATGATGAATTATGGAATCTATCTGAAACAGAACTCTTTGCAGATTATAACCCGTTAGCTAATTACATAAACGAAGAAACAACAGTTAAAATTTACTACATTCCTTTCCAAATCGACTATCAAAAAGGCGAAGCATTGTGGAAGGTTTTGCTATTAAGCGATTACTTGCCTGAAATTGTTGAAGAATAGATTGATTTTATCAATCAATCATTTGATAAATTTTGATTGAAGAAATAATAAAAAATGATAATATAGTTATCGCTTGCCCTCATAGCTCAGGTGGATAGAGCAACTGCCTTCTAAGCAGTGAGTCGGACGTTCGAGTCGTCTTGAGGGCGCCACAAAAAGGTGACAAAATATGGTTACCTTTTTTTATTTGTAAATTCTCTAATGATTTTTGAGCGAGAACTAGCAAATGTTACGATTGCTTTGAGATTGTTAGAACATGCAAAACTAGGATTAATTATTCCGAATAAATCATTTAAATACCAGCACAAAACTGCTATTAACAAACGAAAATCTTACGGAATAAAAAGCGAAAATTACACGGATTGAAAAGTGGAAATCTCACGGAATGAAATACTATTTTTATAGGTAAAAACCAAGGAAATAAAAAATTATAAAAAACGAATAATTGATGAAAAATTAAACACGTATCTTCAAACTTTTGGAGCGGTTTTAATTGAAGGCGCCAAATGGTGCGGAAAAACTTGGACAGCAAAAAATGCTTCAAAAAGTGAATTTATGCTCTCTAATCCTAAAGGTAATTTTAACAATAAAAAGTTAGCCCTAACTGATCCTAGTCTTGTTTTAAATGGGGAGAACCCTAGACTAATAGATGAATGGCAAGAAGTGCCGGCTCTATGGGATGCTGTTCGAGGAGCGGTTGATGAAAAAGCTCAAAAAGGATTATTTATACTTACTGGTTCAGCAACTGTTGATAAAAATTCTTATATCCACTCTGGAACTGGTCGCATTGCTCATTTAAGAATGAGACCCATGTCGTTATTTGAAAGTGGTAAATCTAGTGGAACAGTATCGCTAAAAGATATTTGCTATAATCGAGCAAAAAATAGCCTCACAGGAGATGTTTCATTAGATACATTAAGCGAATATATTCTTTCTGGAGGATGGCCTTCCAATATTGATTTAGATTTTAATAAGGCAACTTTGATTGCTAAAGAATATGTGAAATCAATTCTTAATGAAGATATCTATAGAATAGATAATATAAAGCGAGACTCGCATAAAATTGAGTTATTACTAAAATCTTTAGCTAGAAATGAGTCAACTACAGCAACGAAAGTAACTTTGAAAAAGAATATTACAGAAAATGATTTTGATGATGTAAATATTGACACGATATCTGACTATTTAAACTTGCTTAATAGACTTTTTATAACAGAAAATATTCCGCCTTTTTCAATAAATAAACGTTCCTCACTTAGAGTTAAACAAAATGAAAAAAGACACTTTGTTGATCCATCATTGCCATGTGTTCTTTTATCTTTAAATAAAACAAAATTATTAGATGATTTAGAATTATTTGGTTATTTATTTGAATCTTTAGTTTTAAGAGATCTATTGACATATTGTGATTCATTTAATGGCAAGCTTTATCATTATCAAGATTATAATAGCAATGAAATCGATGCTGTTATTGAATTAGATGATGGCGATTGGTGCGCTTTTGAAATTAAATTAGGAGCAAACAAAATAGATGAAGCCGCGACTAACTTAGTTCGCATCAATGAGGTTATCAAAAATAGAGGTGGTAAACCCGCGAGAGCACTCTGTGTCATCTGCGGTTTAACTAACGCTTCTTATTATCGAGATGATGGGGTTTATGTTGTACCAATTACCGCTTTGAAAGATTGATGCAAATCAATAAATCTTTCTCAGTTAAAATATAAAAACGTCATTTTATAAGTCTATATCCTATTTAATTAAATTTCCGTTTTCGAAAAAAAATTAAATAGAACTAAGTTCTTGAAGGTCGCCTAAAAGGATAAATACAAGATTATAAACATATCAAATCTTATAAATAAAATAAGGTGTTAAAGCAAAAAGCTTTTTGAAAGATTATCTAAGCAAAGTAGTTAATATATCGCCATATCCGACAATGCGGAAGTGTTCATCTTTTGTAACGTTTCTCTCTGCGTCATAATAGCCTAATATTTTAAAGTGACTATCTTTAAGTTTCTTGTTGCCTTTATCATCGATTTCAACGTAGCCGATGATGCGGAAATGATCATCTTTTAATGTTATTCTTTGACTCATATTTTCTTATATACCTATTCATTTAAATGAATAAGAAGACTCCTTTCTTTAAGAGATTTACTTCTAATAGCTATGAAATAAATACCATTATTCTATTAATTAGAAGCATTTATTGGATATATCTTTATATCCATTATAGCTTTAATAGATATATTTATGAACATTCTTCTTCATAGATTATCTATAAAAAAGATGCGAGGTTAATCGCATACTTTTTTATTTATCTAATTGTATTTATTGTCTTTTCTTTTTAAGAAGGACATAACCTCCGATGGAGGTAACTCCGACAAAGACAATAACAATGGCAATCGATATAGCGTTATTCGTGCTGTTATAGCTATTAACAATGCTTGAGATAGATGAAGTTGAACTTCTTAATCCCATGAAATCATCTAATGAAGAATAACGATTGACGATGTGGGTGTAGCGAGCTAACGCTGACGCGATTGTTGAATCGCCAGAAGTGTTGTTCTTTAATGCTGCTTGAGCGGTACTGCTTAATGCGTTGTAGCTATTTTTAAGTGTAGTCCAAACATTAGCTAATGCAGCAGAGTTATCAGCGTTTGGATCCTTGCACGCTGAGCTAGTATTGTTTTCAAAGGTCGTTGCCCATTCTTTAGCGGCAGCAGTATCAGTAAGCTTATATACAGACATTGCGCTAGCATATTGGACGATTTCAGAAGCACTGTAATAATAATAGAAGCAATACTGAGTTTCGCCGCTTTTACATCCAAGAAAAAATGATAAGGTTTTTCCTTGAGTATATGAATAATTTGTTGTTCCAAGATAATTATTCAATGCAATAGAGAGAGTAGCTGCTGAACTGGAATATGTAAAATAAAGCTGCGTATCACTTACATATGTTACAGAGACATATTTATTAGTTTGATTTGGTACTTTAAGAGTGAAACCGCCGGTAGTGGTCTTGGTAACAATATATTGAACCCAAGAAGATTCGCTCGATGATGTTGTAGGTGTATTATTTGACAAACCGCTAATACCGACACTTAAATTTGTTAAAACTACTCTGTCATTATCTTTTAAGTCGGTTAGGTATGACACTTTTGTGTAATTACTTGAAACAGCATTTGTTTCTATAACCTTATTGTTGTTATTTGTTGTTAAGGCAAGTCCGCTCAATAGACTGACTCCTAGCATTAATCTTATTATCTTTTTCATTATGTTTTTCTCCCTTTTGTCGCTAGACAAATCAAAATTTTACTCCTATATATATATATATATCAAGCGGTTTTTTAATTTTTTTCGCTTAGAAAAGGCTCGATGCCTTTTTCTAAGGCTGTTTTAGTATCATTTCTTCGATTAATTCCATTAAATTTAGCTTTAAATTTTCCTAGAAGAAGGAGCAATCTCCAACAGGAATTCAATCGATCCCTTTAAAGGCCAAAAACGCGATCTAATTCGCGTTTTTAAAGAATTGCATTCCTCCTTTAATGGCTTTTATTGCATTTGTTTATATACTCTTAAAACCTAGAGGATTTAAAATAACAACTATGAAATATAAAAAAGGTGATTTAGTTCAATATGTGCCTTTTCCTAACTATGATGAAGGAGACGTTATGTTTATCATGTCCTTTGATGAAAAAAGAAATAAATATAAATGCTTTAATATAGATGTTTATGACTTTTGTCAAAATCCTTCAATAGAGTTCATCAAAGAAGAAGAACTATTACCATATAAACCTAGATACGAAGATGAAGTATATGAAAACATCACTCTTAAAGAAGACTTTGATGAACTTTATTATCCTATATATGAATATGATAAAGATGAAGTGAAGCTTATAAGGAAGACTTATAAGTTCTTCCCTTGGAAGCCTAAGTTTTAGTCTATATTTAGCAAAAGAAAAGCGCGTTGCCTGGGGGCAGAACAACGCGCTTATACTTAATGACTATTTAAGTCGATAAGTACCTTTAATTAATTCTCCTTTTTCTTAGGAAAAGATATCCTCCGATAGCGGTGACACTTACAAAGGAGACAAGCACGACAATTAATATTGGGGTGTTGCTATTAGTTGTTTTATAAACAATATTGGATTTAGTTGAAACTAAATTTCGACCCATGAAGTCGTAATATTTTTCTGGATTTGAACCATTGTATTTATTAATGATGTATTCATAGGTTGTAATGCATTGTTTGATTTCTTCGTTCGTCTCTGTGCTTAAATCGACATTTGAAAGAATGACTTGCGCTCCTACGCTAGTTTCATTCCATTCGGCGATTGCATATTCCCAACCTGTTGGCTCAACTAAACCATCTGAATCACAACCAATTACTGCATTGAAATTTTCAGCATAAATTTCAGCATCAAGAAGATCATCATCAGTGTCCTCTAAACGATACAATTTGACGGTGCCTTTGGCATAATATCTAAATCTATCCGCGCTTGAATCTTTATTGAAATTTAAACAATAATCTGATGTTCCTTTGATCGTAACTTCACCAGATGTTTCATTTAATGAAATAGTATTCAAAATTGCTTCATCCCCAACTAGCATTCCGTTTGTTTTGGTTGTAGGTGAACCAATATATTTACCGCTTTGTCCTTTAATGGAATATCCTCCATCCATTGAGGAGATGGTCCATTCAAGTTCTCGACCAGCGGTGATAGTAGTTGTTGAATCATCTATTGTTTCATAGTTTTTTGCATTATCTGGCGCGCTTAAATAGCTATCCATTGCAACTGTTTTGCTATCGCTATTTTTATCGACACCTACAATTAAATATTTGCCTGACCAATTGTTGAGATTTTTAGTAACTAAACTATATTCTCCTGTCTCATATACATAGACGTGAAATGTAGCGGTTTCACCTTCATAGGTGACTTCTTCATCCATTCCCGGAACATCCGTGTCCTTAAATGTATATGTGTTGTCTAAAAGCATTTCAACTTCGCTTGTCACATCTTTAAAGTTGGCTGTATCTTCGTTTGCACCATCATAAGCTTTAACGCTTAATCCGGTTGAATCAAATGTTTCACCAACATGGTAAACGGTTTTAGTTGGTTCTTGCTCAATTTTAATATGATCAAGAGTTCCAAAAGTATCAGCGGATGATATTTCAATAAAAATTGATTGTAGGCCTGATTGAACGTTGCTTGTACTATCGTCGCTATAACCAACTGTAAAAATTGTGCCGTTAAAATTGGACGTTGTTAAGGTGTTTTTTGTTCCAATTTTTGCTGTGTCTAGTGCAGTTCCAGTTGCATCTGCCCCCTTATAAAGAGAAACACTAGGAGTTTTAGTTGTCCATTGGGCAAAAGTAACTGTAATAGAATCTATCTTGTATCCAGATTCGTTTAATGTGAATTGAAGAACTTTTGTCCAACTTCCAGATGCCGTTTTGGTAGCAAAAACTGGCATGTTTGTCATCGTATTCCCTTGTTTCGAAACATAATATAAATCGATTGTTGCTTCATATTTTCCGCCGATTGTAGTTTTTCCATTTAGACCTGTATGTTTTGCATAGGAGTTATTCCACGAAGATGCGTACGTACTGAAGTTTTTGGTGAAATCATAAGTTGTAGATAGTTTTTCAATGTCAAAAATGACATCAATAGAAGTGTCTCCACTTAGAGTGATTTCATCATCAGGGTATTTAGTTTCGCCATTAACGGAGTAATTATAGAATTGATATCCGCTATTGGCGGTAATTCCAGTTAAATCTTCAAATGCTGGTAAAGTATATGTTCCTTCAGGTTTATTTGAATCAACATATGAACCAGTTCCATTTTCACCGCCAGTATATGTAACTGAATAAGAATTAGCCCATTGAGCATAGAAAGTTGTATCAGCGCTTACTGTGTATTTATCGCCAACAGCGATTGCATCGCCTTCGTTATTTGCTTTCCATCCCGCGAAAGCTTTGCCTGTTGGAGCGGTGAAGGTGCTTTCTGGAAGAGTGTATTGACCGCCAGCTGAAACATTATCCATTATTCCGCTCCCGCCATTACTATCAAATGAAATTGTATATGTTTCACTTGCTTCTAATACATAATAAAATTTATTAAGTTGTAATTGAGCCGATGAACTTAGAGTAAAAACAATCTTATTTGAAGAGCCTGACCATACACCCTCTCCAGCAGCGGTTGGATGTGAATATGTTCCAACGTCAGCTTTGACAGTTGCAAAATTTTTATTTCCTTGCTTTTCCCAAATAAATGTCACTGAAGTTATGTTGCTACTAGCATCAAAAGTCAAAGTATTTCCTTGATATAATCTTAAGCCTGCTGCGTACCATGCCGGCGCATTTGATCCTGTATTTTTAGCGAAGGTTACAGTTAATCCATCGTCAGTTGTCACACTATCTGCGCTAGTTAAAGTCACTAGTGTGCCATCCGCTGCATAAACCTTCGTGGCCTCATTATGAGTTCCACTTAGACCTACTCCAACGCCTAAAGTTAAAACAAAGCCTAAACATAGACTTAATAGTCTCTTTTTTATTGTTCCCATATCTTTTATACCCCTTATTTGTATAGCGGACTATCATCAAACCCGCTTAAAAGATATTTCTATTGTCATATATATATATATATATAGCAAGGTTTATTTTTCAAAATATCGATTTCATCGTAAGAAAGTGGTGGTCAACATATGATTTTTTATCTATGAATAATCTTTTTATTGATAACGGAAAATCGTTATTCATTTCTTTATTGATATCTATTGTTTATTTATTTGCCTTTTATATATAAATAGAAAGAAATGCGCATACGCGTATATAAAAGATAGCGACAAGGTTTTTATTCCGGTATTTAGTTTTTTGAACAAAAGAAATTTAAACATAAAGATAAGTTCGTGGATCTTAAAAAATTCAATTTCTAATGTTTACATTAAATTTTTTCCTTTATACTATTGTCTATATTTAAAAAGGGACAAAAACACATGAAAAAATTAAGATTCCTCATGGCTCTAAGTGCAACTGCATTACTTTTAAGTAGTTGCAATGAAGAGACTCCAAATAGTGATTCACCTGAAGATATCACTACTGCAACTACCGGAGATAGCACAACTTCCGGAGGCGACACACCTGTAACGCTTGATTGGACAAGCGAGCAAAAAGAGATGTTAGAAGAATATTCTGGTGAAGTATTACCTTTCCCAGAAGGCTTAGCTAGCGATTATGAAGCAGAAGAAGGATATGATAGCTATTATTATGATCTTTATGAAATATATGATTCATCATCAACTTACGGCATCAAAGATTACTACAAAGATTTAGTTGATGCTGGCTGGACTGCGATTACAAATCCATCTGGAGGCATAACTCATCCTAATGGCGACACAGATTACTTCATGTTTACCAAAGCTAATGCGAAGACTGGATATGGCTATTATATTCAATACTTTTACGACGATGGTAACGTAATCGACTGCTATAACCATTTAGTTATTGATGCAACAACAGATACCAGTTGGGGTGAAGCAAGCTCTGCGATTAAAAATGCTTTATTAGTTGATTTACCATTTTTAGCGCTCGGAGAAGATTATGAAGTCTATACAAGTGCAGATAACTCTTCTTTAACTGATAATGATGTTGTTATCTATGATTCATACACGACTGATTTAAGTGGAACTTATGCTTCTTTACTTCAAGAAAATGGCTTTGAATTAGATAAAAAAGCAAGTGAAGAATACGATGCTTACATCTTGACTAAAGACTTAGGTGAAGAAGTAGGTGAAGTTCAAGCAATTCTTTATTATAGTCTTGGCAACTATTTCCAATTCTCTTTATATCCAACTGAAACTGAAGTTTCCGCTTGGCCAAGCGATGCCTTAGCTAGCATTGAAGAAACTGCTGGAATAAAAGTGCCAGAATTCAGCGCGCCAAAATCAAAATATTACTATTACACCAAAAATGGTGCAGTCTATATTGAATGTGAAACAACTGAATCTATCGCAGAAACATACGCTGAAACAGTGACAAAAGCGGGCTTTATCGCTGACGAAAATTCATATTCAAATTGGGAAGAGACTTTGAAATTAACTTTCTATGATACAAGCTCAGATGGTGAAACTGTCGACGGATTCTCCTTAAAAGTAGAACCTACTAAGCCAACAAGCACATTTTCAAAGACTTGGCCAACTAGTGAAATTGATAGCTATCTAACAGGTGAAAAAATCACTCCTAGACCATTAGTTTTAGAAAATGTTGGTTCGAAAGAAGTTAAATATTCTTCATGCAATTCCACGACTGACTATCAAGAAATATATGACTACTATTATGAATTATATAAATCTTGGTTTGGTGATTATTTCACTGATGAAAAAATAAAAGAATATGCCGAAGAAGAAGCTTTAACCTATGTTGGTTTCTTCATTTCAATTTATGATGCAGATGGCTCTATTTATGAAGCTTATAAGCAACAATATGTTGATGAAGCTTGGTTCTCTAGTGAAGAAGAAGATGCCTTCTACTATGAAGATGTCACCGGTACATTAGGCGTCTACGCCTATAACAAAAGCGGAGTAACCTATATTCAAATTGATGCCGGAGAAGGCAAAGAGCACACTCCTACATTTAAATTCAGCACTGAAACATATAATGTTTCTACCGGAAAATCATTAACCTTATCTTTAGTTCAAAAAGGTTATAAAGGAAATCCAACATTTAAATGCGAAAGCGAATCCGGAAAGATTACATTTAATGAAGAAACTGCAACAGTCATTGTCGCGGAAGACGCAACTATTGGCGAGACCGCGACAATCACAGCAACATTAACTGTGGATGGAAAAGAAGTAACCGCTTCATGCACGATTAAGGTTATTAATGAAGTTATTGATGAATTAACACCAGCTAGTTTTGGCATCACTAAACCCGAGACATCATATTCAACTCGTTCCGATTATGTTTCAGTAGAAAGCGGAACAACTTATAAAGCGACTTGCGCGGCAGCAAATGCAACCATTCAAATAAGATCAAAAACTGATGGTATTTATTCTGGAATAGTTGCTCAAAACGCTTCTAAGACTTGTTCTTCCATTTCTTTTACATTTAATACAAATACTTTGAAGCCAAGAACAATAGACATTTACGCAAGCAATGAAGCATTTGATATTTCGGATATGTATTCAGGTAACATGAAATCTGTTGGTTCAGTTACATACGATGGAACTAATGCGACAGTTGCATTTGATCTTACAACATTAGATGAATCATATTCATATATTGGTTTCCGTTCCAATGATGGCGCTCTATATTTAGATTCTGTCCAATTTATTTGGTGCTAATTTCTATTTAGAAATTAAACAAAACATTAAGGACTCTTAGAGTCCTTTTTAGATGCGATTATTTGGGTTTTTAAAATTAGTAAATCATGAATTAGTAAATCATGAATTACTAAATTTGTTATAAGCTTGCATAATTAGAAACAGATCTAGCATTATTTGAAACAAATCTAACTTAATTGTAATTAAATGATGAATTATTTTACGAATTATATTAATATGTAGCTAGAAGTTCTATTTTCGTTACGGGAGGTCACAAATATGAAACAAAACGATATCGACACCAAAATCACTGAAGCTTTGCTTTCTTTGATGGAAAAGAAAGATTATAAAAGCATCTCTATCACTGATATTGTTAACGAAGCTGGCTTAAGTAGAGTTACCTATTATCGACACTTCTCAACAAAAGAGGACATCGTAATTCGATATTTTGAATTGACGAAGAAACGTTTCACTGAGCAGACTAGACTAACGAGTGGAGGCGCTCCTGAGAACAATGAACTTGTCATCTTGGCCTTATTTTTATTCTTTAAAGCCAACATCAAAGCCAATAAATGTCTGAGAAAAGCCGGACTTGATGGAGAACTGTTAAAGTTTTTATCGACAGAATTCTTAGAAAATTTACCGGTGAAATTTGATAAATATATCGCCTATTTTGTCGCGGGAGCTTTATACAATGTATTGATCCATTGGCTCGATAACGATTGCAAAGATTCTATCGAAGAAGTTTCTCGACCATTTATCGATATTCAAAACGCTTTAGAAAAATATACTAAATCAGAAAAATAGATAAAATACTCCGATGGCTTGTAGGATAGTTCCGATAAGCACGAAGACATGAAACACTGCGTGAAACCATAGATTTTTGTGTCCAATTCCATAAAGAATTGAACCTAATGTATAAGATATTCCTCCAATGAGGATGAGTACAAATGCTTGACTAGTTAGATAAGTAAATAAAGTAGTGTAAAGAATCATCCAACCTAAAGCGATATATAAAACCATAGATATGGCCTTTATGTATTTATTTTTTAAATCATATAAATTGATGAAGACACCTACTAAAGCGAGAACCCATTGAAGAATTAAAACAATTAAGGCTAAATTAGTTTTATCTAATAATGCGATGCATATTGGAGTGTATGTTCCAGCGATGAGAGCGTATATTGTTGAATGGTCGATGGCTCTTTTGATTTTTTTGCATTTATGATCGATAGGAGTTTTATGATATATCGCGGAGACGCTATAAAGGATTGTCGCGGTTAAACCAAAAATCAATAAACCTATCATGGAAACTACATTAATAGTGCCTTGTAAATATATAACAATAGAAGCAACGATAATAGCCATGCCTAAAGGTACGCCTAATAGATGTGAATAAAAATTAAAATCATCTTGTGAAGATGTATATTCTGGGACGTCGAGATTAGCGATATTTTCTTTCCATTTTTTCATAGATTAAATCCTCCACGAGGTTAGTTTATTTATTTTTCAATTTTTGTATATAAACAGTTCTATTTTCTCTTTCTACTCTTTTACTTTTAAACTCTACCATCATTAGAATTGATAAAATTCTTTCGATAAATTCGCTCTTTTACTGAAAAAGTATATTCTTATTTTCTTTTATAAAAGAAAGAGTATAATTCTCGATTGTATGGAAGAGAGTAGAAAAGAAGAATATCTGTTTGGCAAAGAAAAAGTCATTAAGTCGCTACTTTTACTTGCTCCTCCAGTGATGCTATCTCAGCTTATTCAAGCTTTATATAATGTTGTTGATTCTTTGTTTTTAGGTCACTATTCCGATAGTGCCTTAAACGCTTTGACAATCATCTATCCATTCCAATATGTTGCAATTGCTTTATCTATTGGAATTGGTGTTGGCGTAAACACCTTCATGGCGCGTCAATACGCTTTAAACAAAAAAGAAGAAGCTGAACATTCAGTGATGGTTGGCACTTTCTTAGCCATCATCTTCTGGCTTATTTTTGCTCTTATTAGTTTAGTTAGCATCAACTTTTATGTTCGAAGCATGGCACGCAGTGAAGAAACTATTCAAGACGCACTCATCTATGGTCTTATCACTTGCGTTGGTTCACCTTTTATTTTTTTAGAAGCAATTTTTGCTCGTAGTCATCAAGCTCGAGGCAATATGATTCAGCCGATGATTGGTCAAATTGCCGGAGCAGTGACTAACATTGCTTTAGATCCCTTATTTATCTTTGCATTTCAGATGGGCGCATCCGGGGCAGCCATCGCTACCGTTATTGGCCAATTTGTTGCCTTCTTAGTTAGTTTTTATAAAGGTTATCGAAAAGGTCCCACCTTTAAAGAATATTCCTATTACATTAAAAATATCTTTTTGTATGGCTATTCGGCTGGACTTCAGCAACTCCTCATGAGCGTCTACATAGTTCTACTAAACTTAATATTAGCTAAGTTTGGCGAAAATGCGATCACTGTCTTAGGGCTATATTACAAGCTTCAAAGTTTCTTCTTTATTCCTCTTTTTGGCTTAACAACTTGCATCATTCCCTTTCTTTCCTTTAACGCTGCACGAGAAGATTATCATCGCTGTCGAGAAATTATGAAATATAGTTGGCTAATATGCGCATTACTGATGAGCATCGGTATGATTTGCTTTATCTTTCTTCCTCAAGTGATGGTGAAAATGTTTACCAATAACAGCGATGTCATCGAATTAGGTTCAGTTGCCTTTCCTATTATTGGGGCGAGCTTTTTCTCAGCGATATTTTCTTTATCATTACCAACCTTTTTCCAAGCGATTGGTAAAGGTTTTAAAAGCACAATCTTGGTTTTGCTTAGACAACTTATTTGTCTAGTGCCAATCATGTATGCCTTTAGTTTTATAGGAGTCAATTATGTTTGGATTGCCTTCCCAATCGCTGAGACTGTAACCGCAGTTTTAGGACTAATCTTCTACATCAATCAAATCCATAGTTGGAATAAAGGATGCTCACGAAAAGTGCAAACTTTAAAACATAGTTAATTAAACTGTTTAAAGAATAATAATTTTATTTCTTTTTTAGTTCAGGTAGAGGTAAGACATCTAGTGATGTATCAAACATTTCTATTTCAGGATATTTTTTGGCTAATTCATCGTAGATTGGCTTTGTATTTTTCTTCTTTAAGCTTTTAAAACCATCGATAGAATATTGCTTTAAGCAATACAAGACAAATTCTTTTGTCGCAGAGTTCATGAAGTAATGATCTTTTTTACTTAGGAAGTAGTTATAGGCAGTTTCCCCATTAAATTTAGTTGGATTATAAGTATAAGAAGCGCTTAAAACATCAGCGACATATTCTAACGCATATTTATATGGCATTCTTTTTGCTAAGACTCTTCCATTGAAAAAATCTGTCCAATATTCCCAGTGATGAGCGTTTCTTTTGGTGTGGTGTTGGCACACTTTCGAGAAATAGTTATTTGATAGTCTCTCTTCATAGACCGGCGAATGATGACCTTCATAATATTTGCTTGAGGTGCAAAATTCGATAGGTGAGTATTTTGTTAAATCGTGTTTTAAAGCATGAAAGAAAATGCCGAGATGGGAGGCATTTCTAATAACTCGATGTCGATGTTTGCTTATAAGTATGAAATGTTTAAATGGATGAGCCATGATCAAGTTTTTCTATGACTTTGATAATATCATCATGGACGACAATTTTAAAGTAGCCATCTAAAGGAGTTTCATCTTTATTTATCAAAATAGTGTTTCTAGAAGCAAATTCATAGATTAACCCGGCCGCTGGATAGACATTGAGCGATGAGCCAATCACAATGAGAAGATCTCCGTTATGCAAAGCATTCAAAGAATCTATGATATTTTGCTCATCTATTCCTTCTTCAAATAGAACAACATCCGGTTTAATTAAACCATGGCAAACATCGCAATATGGAGCGTCTTTAAAGCGGAAAATATAATCTAAATTGAATTGTTTATGGCAGTTGAGGCAATGATATTTTTGAACACTTCCATGAAACTCGATGACATTTGTTGAACCAGCAAGAGAATGTAGACCATCAATATTTTGAGTGATGATTGTTACTTGATGATCTATTTCAAGCTTTTTTAAAAATAGATGGGCTTTATTCGGTTTAGCATTTCTATAGACCATTTCGTTTTTATAGTAGCTATAAAATAAATCTGGTTTAGCCATAAAAAAGCTATGAGAAACGATTGTTTCATAGCTATAGCCATATTTCTTTTTCAATTCTAAGTTGTTCGCAGCGCCATTTTTTCCTCTGATATCTGGAATGTTAGATGCAGTTGAGATGCCTGCGCCGGTGAGAACGACTATTTTACGACTTTCTTTGATGAGCTTATCTATTTCTTCAATTTGATTCATAGACCTTTTATTTGCTTTATGATTTCTTCTTTCTTCTCTTTTCCTAAAAGCTTTTCAATTATTGCTAAAGCAAAATCTATCGAATAAAACATGCTTCTAGCAGTTATGAAGTTTGAATCGATTTCCACTTCTTTATTGGTGTTATTTCCTTCTCCATCTTCACAGTTTGGGAAGCAGGTATAGTTTTTACCTTTTAGTAAGCCTAAGCGGCCAAGCACTCCAGGAGCGGCACATATCGCACATATTAATTTATTTTTAGTTGCGAAATCTAAAACAGTTTTACTGACAAGTGAAGACATCTTTAAATTCGCTGTACCTTTTCCTCCGCCTGGAAGGATGAGAAAAGTAAAGTTATCTAAATCTAGATTTTTTAATAATTCATCTGCGAAAACTTTGAGTTTATGGCTAGAAATAACAGAAATTTCTTCATCGATTGAAGCGGTGGTTATTTCTATTCCAGCGCGAAGCAAAACATCGCGAACAGTTAAGGCTTCATTATCTTCAAAGCCATTGGCTAATAGCATTAATCCTTTCATTGGTGACCTCCTAAAATTAGTATAAACTTCGTCGATGCTTTTGCTCAATTTATTTACGTTTAATAGCTAAATTAAATAAAAGAAAAGATAAGCACGACTGCATCATTATCTAAGCACTTAAAAGTGTTACGAACTGATTTATTTCTTCTTCGCTTAAGCCTCCATCTAGCAGATAGGCTTTCGCATAATCGCTGTAATTGAGAGTTTTTAAGGTATTTACATCATCATAGCCAGAAAGCGTCGATAAGAAAGAATCGAAATATAGCGATACAATAGCGTCATATTTATTAGGTGTTTTTTCTTTGCTTATTTTGAAATAATTCGCGTAAGTAAGCATATAATCATCGCGCATCTCAGTATAACTTGCGTTTAATAGGGCCTCAATTAAGGTTGAAACAAAACCTGTGCGATCTTTTCCTTCCATGCAGTGAATATAAAATGGTCCAGTTGTGCTTAATATATGCCTAAAGCCTTTTGCAAGAGCTTCTTTATAAGGCTTTAAAGTATATGAAGAGCTCATTGATAATAATATTATTTTTCCGTTTTCATATAGAGATTTAGCATAAACACTATCAAAATCATCTGAGGAAAAATATTTTTCGACATCTTTAAGAGAATCAGCGAGGTCGACAACGCTTTGAATGTTATTTTCTTTCAACAAATTATCGACTGTTTTAGCTCTGTTTCGTGAATTGTCCAAAGGACTTGCTCCGCGATAGATAAGATTTTCTTTTAAATTTCCGCCTTTTAAAGAACGGAAATTAGCGAATTCTTCATCGCTAGAATAGTCTTTTCTTTCTAGTGAATAAGAATGACCTAAAGCATCTTGGACATCTAAATATTTACCTTTTTCTTTAAGTAAGATAGTGACAGTGTCTACATCTGTTAAATTTGCTCTATCATAGATGCCTTCATTATTGTAGGTGATAGAAATGCATTCATTTGCTGGATAGCCCACGATTAAAGGCTCTCCGTTTTTAACATAATAGCCGTTATAGTAGGGGATATCGTTAAGCGTATAGCCATTAGAAAAATAGACATCACAGCTATCGCCAAAAGAAAAACCTAAATCATTAAAGCTAGAAATAGATATATCAACGTTAACCATGTTAAATTTTTCTTCTTTGCTAATCGAAGCATTTTCTAAAATGACTTTGCTATTTCCGCAGCTAGATAAAGGAAGAGATAGCATCATTAGATAGATTATCTTTTTCTTTGATTTTATTTGTTTCATAACTTTTAGAATTGATCCTTATTATTTTTTAAATTATGAAAATGTTAACATTTTCGCATTTATTTTACTTTAAAATTGTAGCAAAATTCGCTACTATGGAATGAACATTATGCTTTATCGATGCCCTAAATGTAATCACCTCTTTGATGGAAAAAGGAATAATTGTCCTAACTGCGGAGTACCTTTTTATTATGGTTCTAAGCACGAACTATTAGAAAAGAAAGTTGAAATATACGATGAAATTATCGATAAAGAAAAGAAAAATTTTATCTCATATTTTCTGCCAGGAGTCAAAGGTGTTTTAGCAATTAAATTTGCGGTTTCAATTTTGCTATTAGCGTTATCGCTTTTGCTTTTATTTTTACCATTTATTTATTTAATTGATTATGGAGTCAATATAACTTCAATCGCGGGGGCAAGACTATTTTATAGACATATAAAACATAGCATCTCTTTAGTTAATGGCGACATCGACACTTATTGCTTCATCCTTTTTCTTGCGGGAATAGTTATCTTTCTTCAAGCATTATATCTATTCTTTTTCTCTTTATTTAATCTAAAAAGAAAGAGAAGCCTTAAATATTTATTTGTTACCGCAAGAAATGTTAAACGCAACGCTTTTATCCGTTTCCTCGATCGCACATCGCAAGCAAGTTATAACGCTTTGTTTTGTTTAATATATCTTCTTGTTGTTCCCTTTGAATATAATTCTTTAGTGGCTATTATCTTCACTTTAGTAGCTTTAATTTTATTTACTGATATATTTTGCAACATCCATTTTGGCTCTATTCAAAGAGAAATGCGAAAAGCTATTTCTAAGCTTCCTCCGCAGGCATATTTAGAAAAATAAACCAAAATTAATTAGTTTTCATCGCTTTTTCTACTTCTGGGAGAGAAGAAAATTTTTACTCTACTAATGTGAAGATGACAATATCGTGTCTTATTTTTATTTTTTTATAAGAATTGTTGCGAGGTGAAAATTATGAAAGAAAGAAAATTTAATGTCACAACTGACTCAAGCTCAGATGCTTCTAAAGAAAAGCTACAAGCAATTGATGTCAATTTTATCTCCTATACCTTCACATCTGGAGAAAACAAATATCTCGATGAAATGAGTGAAGAGCAAAACTTATGGTATCTAAATCAAATGCGAGGAGGAACTGTATTTAAAACTAGCCAAATCAATCAATATCAATATGAAGAATTTTTTGCTCAAGAGGCAAAGAAAGGACTTCCTATTGTTCACGTATCACTCTGTGGTGGTCTATCAGAAAGCTTAACTAACGCTAGAGCGGCAGCTAAAGAATTAGCAAAAAAAGGCATACGTGTTGAAGTAATTGATGCCACAGTCGGTTCATTGGCTTCGTTAATGATTGTTAGAGAAGCCGTAAAAGCGCGTGATGAAGGAAAGACAATTGATGATGTTGTTGATTCATTAAACGATGTCGCAAGTCGCATACATACTTACTATGTAACTGATGATTTAACTTATTTTGCTCGCGGAGGAAGGCTTTCAAAAGGCGCAGCTTTAATTTCAAAAGTATTGCATATCAATGTCATCTTAAGCACTGATAAGGTTGGCCATCTTATAGTCGCTCATAAAATTAGAGGCAGAAAAAATGCCTTCAAAAAGATGGTGGAATTAGTTAAAGAAGAAGTCGTTAATCCAGAAGAACAAATCCTTTATGTTCTCCATGGAGATTCTTTAGATGAAGCTCATCTTTTAGTGGATGAAGTAAATAAAGAAGTGAAATTTAAAGAAGCTGAATATTTTCTAATGGGACCAACCATTGGAGCCCATGCTGGACCAGGTTTACTATCGCTATTTTATCTAGGTAAAGCCAAAGAGTAGATGCCCTCGCTTTGCATAAAAGCAATATATTATTTATAATATAGGATGTATGGCCGATAAGAAGAGAAAAAAGGAACGTCAACTTAAACAAATTAAAAAAGAGCAAAACCGTTTGTTTAGAAAGCGATTAACTGCTCTTTTTAAAACTGAATATCGTTATTCTTTGAAATTCGAAGAAAAGCATGTTTTTGATGATGGCAAAGCCTACATCAATGTTGACTTAACTAAAGTTGATTCTCCTTTTTCAATTTATTCTTACGAAGATCGTATCAATCCAGAAATATATGACTACATCAACCAAGAAACTTTGTTTCTTCCTGTTGATATACCAGTTGTCATCAACTTTGATGATGATGGCAAATATTCTAACGAAATGAAAACTAGCATTAAAAAAGCAGTCATTAGACATTATTCTTTGGAATATGAAGACAAACGTTTCGCTTTGCATAAATCGCGAATGTTTGGCTTTTTGACTCTGTCTATTGGCTTAGTTTTGTTTGCTTTATATGTTGTTGCTAGCGTCTTCACTAAAGATGAAAGCATTCGACGCATCTTTGAAATACTTCAGATTCTATCTTGGGTTTTTGTCTGGGAATCTGTCGACCGTTTCGCTTTAAGTGGATTTGATCAAACAGTCGATGTTCTTAACGCTGGTCAACTCGCTTTAATAGAAGTACAATTTGGAAAACCGAAAATTAAATTATGAATATCTTAATAGTGGCCGATGTTCTCGGCGAAAAAAATAACGGCACGACCATGGCCGCGTACAATCTTATCGATTCACTTACGAAACGTGGCCACAAAGTAACAGTTCTTTGTTGCGATGGCGATAAAAAAGGAAGAAATGGTTTTTTCGTCTGTGAAACTTTAAATTTTGGCATATTTAATGGCTACGTTGCTAAAAACGGTGTCGTTTTAGCTAAAGCTGATGAAATCATCATTCGTAAAGCTTTAAAAAATATCGATTTAGTGCATTGCATGATGCCTTTTTCTTTAGGCGCACATGCTTCAAAAATAGCTGATTTACTTAACATTCCGGTGACCGCCGGCTTTCATGTGCAAGCGGAGAATTTTACATCGCACTTTTTCGCGATGCGCTTAAAAGCAGTTAACCCAACTATCTATCATGTCTTTTGGAAGAAACTATATCGCTATGCCGACGCGATTCACTTCCCAACAAAATTTATCAAAGATGACTTTGAAAGAGCGGTTGGTCCGACAAATGGCTATGTCATCTCTAACGGGGTCAAAAAATCATTTACTAGAAAACATGTTGAAAAACCGGATGCCTTAAAGGGCAAATTCTGCATTCTTTTTACAGGAAGATATTCCAAAGAAAAATACCATAAAGTATTGATTGATGCTTTAAAATACAGCAAACACGAAAAAGATATTCAGCTCATCTTTGCTGGCGATGGACCTGAAAGAAATAAAATCATTAAAAGATCGAAAAATTTGACTAATGAGCCGATTCTTGGCACTTATTCACAAGATGAACTCATCAAAGTCATTAATTATAGTGATTTATATGTTCACTGCGCCTACGCTGAGCTTGAATCGATTGCTTGCTTAGAGGCGATTTCTTGTGGCCTAGTTCCAGTTATTAACAACACGAAACGAAGCGCGACTAAAAACTTCGCTATCGATGAAATGGATTTATTTGCTTGCAACAATAGCAAAGATTTAGCTAAAAAAATCGACTATTGGATTGAGCATCCATTAGAAAAGCAAAAAAGAAGCGATGAATATCTAGATTTCACAAAACATTTTGAATATGAACATTGCATGGACCGCATGGAAAAAATGATGCTTGAAGCGGTGGAAGTTCGTAAATATAAAGTCGAACACAACTTAAAAAATCGAGTCATCACCTATTTAGATCCATTAAATGAAGACTACGCCTGTAATGGCATAAAAAGTTACAAGCTCAAAGAAGGTTTTGTCTATGTTCACACCAATAAGATTTGGCGTTTCTTAGCCCATATTGTCTATACGATAATTGCCAAACCTTTAGTCTTTATCGGCGGAAAAATGTGTCGCGGAATAAAAGTGGAAAATAAGCATGTCTTAAAATCAATTAGAAAAAGAGGATATTTCCTTTACGGAAATCATACATCCGCTTGGGATGGCGTCACAGGGCCTGGCTTTGTTGCCACCAATAAAAAGGTCTACACAGTCGCTAGTCAAGATGCAGTATCTATTAAGGGACTTCATAATTTCGTGATGATGCTTGGGGCTTTACCAATTCCAACAACACCGGAAAATACGAAAAACTTCCTTTCCGCGATTGAATTAAGAGTTAAACAAAACCAAGTCATCGCCATTTTTCCAGAGGCGCATATTTGGCCGTATGCTCAAATCGTTCGACCATTTAATGATGTTTCCTTTCTATATCCTGTCAAATTTAATAAGCCAGTTGTGGCGATGGCTACAACATTTAGACCGCAGAAAAGGAATTCTTCGCTTAGACATAAACCTCGAATTACCATAACTTTGAGCGAACCTATTTATCCAAACCCGACACTAAGCGATAAAGAAAACATCAAATATTTACGCGATCAAGTCTATGGCTTTTTGTCTTCGATTGTCGATAATAGTAAGAAAGTCGATTACATAAACTACATCAAAGCGAATCCTTTGAGCGTTCGATTTGAAAAATAAATTTAATTTGTTAGAAAATAGTGGTAAATATATATTCAATAGGAGGAAATTTTTTATGGAATTAAAAGGCAGTAAGACCGAAAAAAATCTTATGACAGCTTTTGCTGGAGAAAGCCAAGCTAGAAATAAATATACATATTTCGCTAGCAAAGCTAAAAAGGAAGGATATGAACAAATTGCAGCCATCTTTTTAGAAACTGCAGAAAATGAAAAAGAACACGCCAAATTATGGTTTAAATATTTAGAAGGTGGCGAAATCCGTTCAACCGCGGAAAACCTTCAAGAAGCTGCTAACGGTGAAAACTATGAATGGACAGAAATGTATAAAGAATTTGCCAAAGTAGCTCGCGAAGAAGGATTTGAAAAAATCGCTTTGCAAATGGAAGGCGTTGCTAAGGTTGAAAAAGAACACGAAGAACGTTACTTAAAACTTCTTGAAAATGTCAAAGATGGCAAAGTGTTCATCGCTCCTGATGTCGCTGTCTGGAAATGCAGAAACTGTGGACACATTCACATTGGCAAATACGCTCCTGAAGTTTGTCCAGTTTGTGCTCATCCAAAAGCCTATTTTGAACTTCGAGTTAAAAACTATTAATTAGCTAT
>CAVKNZ010000017.1:0-29985 GCA_963657885.1 Bacteroidaceae bacterium | reverse complement strand
ATTCTTTATTTTCTCCGTTAGTAGACTACTAACATTATAGTCGATATTTTTAAATAGTACAATAAAAAATGAGCACAAAGTGCTCATAAGTATTTTTGCTTATACTAACAACTTCGCGTTAGCATGTTAGTAGAAAAGTTTAGGAATAAATATCAAAGATAAATTCATAGAACCTTTTATAAAGTAAAAAGGACTGATGGGCATCCATCAATCCTATTGCTTTAATAATTGAAATAACTAGAATTAGCAAATTGCTTTTTCGCAAACTGAATCAAAAAGATGAATTTTATCTTTCTTAAAGGAGAAAGTAATGTTTTCACCTTTTTCTAAAAGAGACTCAGATGCCACTTTAGCCAAAATATTCTTTCCGGCGTAAGTGAAGTGCACATAATATTCATCGCCGAGAAGTTCACATAAGTTAATTGTGGTCTTAATATCGCCATCATCGCATCTAACAATTGATTCCGGCCTAATGCCAAAGATGACTTCGTGATCATTTCCTTTAACAATATTTTTAAGATTTTCAATTCTTTCTTTCATGCTTATTACTTCAGGATCTAGGCTAGAGTCATATTCTTCAATATTTTTCTTCTTATTAGAAGATGATTTATTTAAAGCATCAGCTTTTCTTTTCTCGACAAATGAGTCAAAGCCATTTTCAACCTCTTTTAAATAGTTTTTATAAAATTGGTCATGAGCTAACACCTTATCTTGAGGGAGTTTGATTTGTGTTCCATCGCTAAAATTGATGACTCCTTTATAGTAGGTTCCGTTGATGAAGTTCATCGCCGGAGAGCCAATAAAAGAGGCGACGAATTTATTAGCAGGATGCTTATAAATTTCCATTGGAGTGCCAATTTGTTGAACTAGACCATCTTTCATAACGACGATGCGATCGGCCATTGTCATAGCTTCGGTTTGATCGTGAGTCACATATATTGTTGTAGCTTCAAGTCGGTCGTGAAGATTGATGATTTCGCTTCTCATCTGAACTCTTAATTTGGCATCAAGATTACTAAGTGGTTCATCCATTAAAAATAGACGAGCTTTTCTGACTATCGCTCTTCCTAAAGCAACACGTTGTCTTTGACCACCTGATAAAGCTTTAGGCTTGCGATCAAGATATTTCTCAATTTCTAGAATTTTCGCCGCTTCTTTAACACGCCTATCAATTTCCTCTTTTGGGAAATGACGAACTTGTAAAGAGAAAGCCATGTTGTCATATACCGTCATATTAGGATAAAGAGCGTAGCTTTGAAAAACCATCGCAATATCTCTATCCACAGGAGGCAGATCATTACAATAAACTCCGTTGATGAAGAGATTGCCGCTTGTGATATCTTCTAGGCCAGCAATCATTCTAAGCGTAGTTGATTTACCACATCCAGAAGGACCAACAAAGACAATGAATTCATGCTTTTTTATATCAAGATTAAAATCGATGACAGCGTGAACATTTTTATCATAAAATTTGTTAACGTTTTCTAAAGAAACAAATCTATCATCAGTTTTTTCAATAGTAGGTATTTCTTCTAATACCACTTCATTTTTCTTTTTCATGTTAGTCCTCCTCGGATGCTTAATTGTTGTTATTTAGTGAATTATTCCACAGGTGTTGCTTTAGCAACAGCAAAACCAGCTGCATCAGGAAAATCACCAGTAAGAATGTATTCGAGATCTTTTGTTACTGTGATTGAAAAATCAGCACCTGTATCATCTGCAACTAAAGTTCTTTCATCACCAGTCGCTTTCCAAGAATAGAGATTATAAGTAAGGACTGTACCGCTTGAAATATTTGCAAGAGTATAAGTAAATTTGTTGTCTGCTTTAATCCAATTCATTGTTAACCAAGAGTAATCAGCGGCAGCATTAACTTTATAACGAACAGACATAGAAGAACCAATATTATCCCAACTAGTAGGGGCATAATTCCAAGTTACAGAATATGTTGTGCCAGTAATTTCATCTGGTTGACCATTGAAATAAATTTGATAGTCATATGATGTTTTGCTTTCTTCGAGAGTGATTTTAATAGAATTCCATTTAACCCATTTACCATCTTCATAAGCTCCGTGCTGATATCCCCATTTCATCTCGGATTCATATCCTAAACATGGTGTGAATTCGTATGCACCGCCCGTATAGTCTTCTACTTTAAATGTCCAGGTACCATCTGATTGTTTTTCTAAAACATCATTATTGTCTGGCGAGTGCCACATCCAAAGGTAAGTCGAATCATACATTTTATCATCTGTGCCTTCTGTTGATTGAATGTGAGGCGTTAATTTAAGAGTGAAAGAATATGCTTTTGTAGGAATAGTAAATGTTGATTCAAATTCGTACACAGATTTATCTTTGCTAATAGAAACTACACGATAATTTTCAGAATCAACTTCAGCGTTACATCCATTAGCCCAATCTGGTGTGCTCTCGCCGCCATAATAAGTGTTGAATTTGTATCTAGCATCAACTTCAACTTCACTAAACGTGTAAGTCCAGATGTTCTTATCTTCTGTATCTTGACTCATGACATATGTTGACCAATCAGCAGAATCAAAATTTGAATTGATGTAAATCTTAGAATGAGTTCCAGTATATTCTTCAATTCCTTTAGCGGTAATTTTAATCGTTACATCAATTTTGGTTGGCTCAACTGGTGTTTGCGAAGATCCACTAGTGGTGCTTGTTTCACTAGTAGTAGGTGTCGATAATCCTGATGAAGCAGAATTATCCTCTCCACACGCTGTTAATAGAAGCATTGAGGAGAGTAACAATAGTAGTTGTTTTTTCATTTTTTTCCTTCCCTTTCTATAAAATTTTTAAAATGAAAACTAAGTTGTAGACTGCATCTTCTTATAGACTTCAAGGCTTCCTAAAGCCTTTCCGTTATATGAGAACAGCGCTTGATTTGCCCATGAAGAAGCACTATTTTGGTCGGCCCAACCTGAATATTTAGTTGGTGTCCAGGCCCCTTCCCAATAAAATAGACCAAAACCATTATCTAAATTAGAAACAACTTCTGTTGTATCTCTAATAATCGATGCTTGTCCTTGAATTGAGCACGGATAATTAGAAATAGGTTTGGCATTTCCGCTGGTGGAGAATATATTTTCTGCCCAAGAATCTGTTTCGTAGGTAAAACCGTAGGAAGTTTCTGCGATACATATCTTCTTGGATGGGAAAGCTTGTGATATTGCACTTAATCCTGCTTTTAAAGTGGATAAGTTACCCCAGTGATAATAAGAATAAGCGCTTAGTCCAAAGACATCGATGTCAAGATCATCGAATGTTTTAAAGAATTTAATGCTGGTATCAGGATCAGAAAGTCCTTTAACGAAATGAATCATTTTTAAAATCGATGAATCAACCGCGTTAATTCCATCAATCGCGGCTTGAACATATTTTCGAAGATTTGTATTGCTACTTTTTGAGCCAGTGTAATCGTATCTTGCTTCTGTACCATTGCTTCTGTTAGTCGCATCTTTAATATATTTTGGATTTCCCCCTGCTGGAGAAGTCGTTACTCCGCCAGGATTTTGTAAGAACAATCCTCCGGCAGTTTCATTGCCAATTTGAACCATATCTGGCAATGCATCATTTTCTTTTAAATCTTTTAATACCTTCGTGGTGTATTCTTCTACTTCTAAGGCAAGTTCATTTGAAGAAGAAATATCTTTCAAAGCTTTCGGAATTACTTGATTTGTGGGATCAGCCCAGAAATCGCTGTAATGGAAATTGAGTAATATTTTTAGCCCTGCCGCTTTGGCTTCATGAGCCATCCATCTCACATTATCTAAATCGCAATTTCCCCCACCGTATTCAAATGTTTTAGTGACACCATCTTCAACATATTCATCGCTTGGGTCGTTCCATAGTCTTAGTCTAATCCAGTTTAGACCAGCCTCTTTTAAGATATAGAACAAAGATTCTTCAACGCCATCTGCGTTATAGAATTGTTGTCCATTGTCATATAGTTGTTTCACGCTAGAGATATCCATGCCATTAGCAAAGGAAGAATTTAAGGAAGCGATTGGCTTAACATCGACATCAGAAAACCATCCTTCACTTTCTTCCGCGCTAGCGTGCTTAGAAACATATTCTCGATTTTCCACTTTCACTTTAAAGGAAGCTACTCTACCGCTTTTCGTGGTAATAGTCACTTCATTTTCCGTATTAGCTTTAAATGGAATGATTTTTTTATCTTCCACTCTTAGACCATTTCCAGTAGTCGAAAGCGAATAATCTTCATCATTTAAATTTTCAATGTTTAAATTAACATCTCCATACACGTAAGTGGAAACATCATCGACGCGTAAGCCTTTTGCTTCCGAGGTAGCTGAATGACTAATAACACTGCAGGATGCACAAAGTGGAACAAAGAATAATATGTCTAACAATTTTCTTTTCATAACATTATCCTTTAACCGCTCCGGCGGAAATGCCTTCAACAAAGAATCTTTGTAAAGCAATATATAAAGCAACAATAGGAATTGCTACAATCGTCGCCCCTGCTGCAAAGAGGGTGAAATAGCTATTAATTTTGCTTGATTCCATCCAACCATAAAGACCAACAGCGACAGTTTTCGCAGAGTCTTTTGTAAATATTAGTCCAGCGAGAATATAATCTGCCCAAGGCGCCATAAAGGCCATCAAAGCTGTATAGATAATAATTGGTGCGGCCAAAGGCAAAAATATTCTAATAAATGAAACGATATGAGGAGCTCCATCAACCATTAAAGCTTCATCGATATCTTTCGGTATCGTATCGAAATAGCCTTTGCAGATGAAAAATCCTAAGCCCGCGCCAGCGACATAATAAACTAAAAGAGCAAAAATTGAATTTGTTAAATTTAGTTCAGCAAGGATAAAGTAGACCGCCACCATCGACATAAAGCCTGGGAACATGCCTAAAATCAAGGTGATGTTTAAAAATGTTTTTCGCATTTTAAATCTAAAACGCGATAAAGAATAGGCGGTTAAAACTGTAAATAAAGTAGTAAAGATTGTATTTAAAACTGCGACAATCATCGTATTTCCCACCCAAGTGAGGAAGTTAGTTTCAGTAAATAGTTTTACATAGTTATTTATGGTTAAATCTTCAACCTTTGGGAAAAAGGTTGTCGAAATATAACCTGTTTGATTAGAAAAGCTAGCCATGATAATCCATAAAACTGGCATAATCCAAATTAGAGCAAGTAAAATTACTAAAGCATTTGACCATATAGCCTCGATGATGCGAGACCTTTTCAAAGACTTATTTCTATTTTTATTCTTTTTCATCGATAGGCCTCCTCGTTTTTATATGATCCGCTGCGACGGAAAATGATAAGCGAAAGCGTTGCCGTTATGATAAACATGATGATGCCAATCGCAGCGCCAAAGTTATAATCTCCACGCTTCATAGTTAATTGATATAACCAAGTGATTAAAATATCGGTTTTACCAGCGGTTCCACTTATATCTGAATTAGCAGGTCCACCATTAGTTAAAAACCATATAACATTGAAGTTATTGATGTTGCTAACAAAAGAGGTGATGAGCATCGGCGCGGTCATAAACAAAATATTTGGAAAAGTTATTTTCTTAAATTGCTGCCATTTTTTTGCCCCATCAATAGTCGCGGCTTCATAATAGTCTTTTGGAATATTGATAAGAAGTCCAGACATGAGAAGCATGTAATAGGGAATACCAACCCACATGTTGATAAAGATGATTAAACCTCGAGCTAAATATTCAGTTTTCCAATATTCAATAGGTCCAGAAATTAAGCCTAAATTCATCATCAAAGTGTTGATAGGACCATAATCTTCAAACATCGTTCTCATGACAAGCAAAGAAACAAATTGAGGCATCGCCATCGCCACGACAAATAACGATCGATAGACGACTTTACCTTTAATGCACTTTTTGTTTAAAAGCATCGCAAGGAATAATCCTCCAAAATAACAAGTAAATGTCGCTAGAAGCGCCCAAATAATCGTCCAAGCAAAGACCGATAATAAATCTTGTAAATTGGCTGTTTCATTAAAGATTCTTTTAAACGTATCCATGCCAACCCATTGCAGGAAATCAAAATTGCCAGTGCTAGAATAGCCAGGAGAAACGACTCGAGAATAATTGGTAAAAGCGATAGCAATCATGAAAGCCAAAGGAATGATGGTAAAGACTATCGCTCCTACAACTGGAACAACTAATGATGTCACATAGAAATTCTTGTTGCCTAATTCCTTGAGTTGGTTTTTAAAATCAGGACCGTATTTATGAAGATTGTAATCGTTCACCGCGATTAGAGTTTGTTTGATATTAACTATATAAATAAATAGATATAACAAAACGATAACCATCGCGATGATGCCATAAATTAAAGGCGATTGGTATTTATCACTAGCTCCAAGAAGGAAGAAAGTTTGAATATCCGCGAAACCACGAGCAATCATGTATAAAATGGTGAGAACTTGAACGAGAAGAAAAGCTAAACCTTTAACCGTTTCTTTCATTACTAATAATGGAACACCACAGACAAAGAAAGACAATATTAGCGATGTTTTCCCTTTCTTATCGCTAGCTTTATATTGAATGTCAAATTCTTTCCACCATCCAATAAAGGAAATAAAGAACTTTTTAAAGCCAGAAGCAATGTAAGAGAAAGTATATGTTTCTCCTTTTATCTTTTTCTTTGCATTATTAACAGTTCTATTGAAGATGAAATACCATAAAGCAATAGCTAAAGCTATTAAAATTATGAAAACTACAACGTAGGTAAATACAGTTATATTTAGATTTTTGTTAACGTAGCCATAAGTGATGTATCCAGAAGCAAAAAGCAAAAAATATAAAACCGCCCAAGAGATGATTCCAAGTTCTAGCTCTCCGCTAAGAAGAACGCCAGGTCCAAGAAGTACACATTGAAGAATTAAAACAATCTTCATATATACTTTTGAAGATCTAAAAGCCTCCTTAAAATGGGCAAATGGCTTAAGAAGTGAATTTAATTTAGTTTCTCTTTTTGCCGTTAACATGATCTGCTCCGTTATGAAAGTAATGTTTTAGAAGCTTCCTCTAATGCTGATTTAACCTCTTCTTTTGTTAAGGTTTCTTTTTGATTCCAGAATTTAGTTGTGGCGTTATTCATTGGTCGCCAATAATCTTGCATCTTCGGAATGTTTGGCATCGTGAAAGAATCCGCTAAAGATGAAGCAAACACTTGCGCTTCAGGGCTTTCGCTGATGGATTCTTTAATATCTTCAGTTGCATCAAGAGGACACGCTGGAAGATAGCCAGCATTAACAAGTCTCCAGTTCATCGCATCGTATGATGTTAAGAAGTTACAAATATCTTGAGCGATAACACCGTTTTTAGAATAACGGGAAACCGCATAAGCTTTATAACCTGAGAATGGTCTTTGAGATTCATCGTTAATTGTTGGAAGTTTAGCGATGCCAAGGTTATCACCTAAAGCATTTTTCATGCTCGATAAAATAAATGGCGAGGACATAAGTCCAACAACTCCGCCGGTACCATTAGAAACATAAGAAACAGCTGCTTCTGGAGAGGCATCGACAAAGCAAGAACCATAATCATGGAAGAAGGAATAGACATTATTAACTGCTTTAGTGGTCGCAAGATTAACTTTGGTAGAATCTTTTCCATCTTCACCAAAGATAACAGCGTCAGTGTATAATCCTGAAGTGTAATATCCTCCATCGTCTCCTGTCATCTGCCAAGCGATTTTCTTTCCGCTGGCAAGAAGTTTATCCAAACTAGACAATTCTTCCGCGCTGATCTTTGTTTTATCATACATTATCGTCATCGATTCGGCGGTAATAGGATAGCCATATACAGTTCCGTTATATGTCACCGCATTCATCGCTTCAGGTGTCATCCTATAAGTAAGAGCCTCATCGTAAGAAACTGGGGCTAAAAGCTTATCGGCGACGCCCGCGGCAATCGTGTCGTGAGTAATCGCAGCAATATCTGGACCTTCACCCGCGGCAGCGACAGTCGACATCTTTTCCACTGCTGATTTTTCGGTTTGTTCTTCAAACACAATTTTGATAGTCGGTGAATCAGGATAATTTGTCTTATATTTAGTCAAATATTCATCGGCAAGCGTTTTTACCATCTCAATGTTTGATTCATCTTCCCAAATCGTGATGGTAATTTCATTAGTGGATGAGCCAGCGCACCCGCTAAGAGTTAGCATAAGTGGCACTAGAGTGAGTCTTATTAAGTTCTTTTTCATTTTTGTTTTCTCCTTAGATTTTAAATTTATTAAGAGCTTTTAAAGCGTTACCTTTATAGTCGTATAGGCATTGATTTGCCCATTCATTTCTTTGCGATTTTCCAACCTCATTTATATATTGCTGTCCTTCAGATGATGCCCAGCAAATGTCTTCGCCTGGAATCCATAATGGTTCCCAATAGAAGATTCCTTTAACATCGTGCTTTTTGCATAGAGATAAGAATTCTTCAATGAATTTAGCTTGCCCTTCTTCGTTAAGAGGATAAGGTAGAGCTTCTTTCATTTCTTTAAGTTTTTCTTCGTTTATGACAAGATGAGGAGTTCCATTATTAGTCAGTATATAATCCTCTAATGTAAAGCCATAACCTAGCTCCATTATCATGATTTCTTTTTTAAATCGAGCACTACAGGCATCTAAGTTAGCGAACAGTTGCTTAAATGAACCATGCCAATACGGATAATAAGAGGCTCCGATGACATCGTAGTTAACACTATGCTTTTCCATCTCTTCAAAGAATTCTTGATAGACAACTGTGTCGCTACTTCTTTCAAGATGAAGAATGATTTTTGCTTGAGGATAGACTTCTTTCGCAGCTTTGATGCCAGATTTAAGAAGTCCGCATAATTTATCATAATTTCCGCGCCTAACATTTATCCCATTATCAGTGAGTTTTCCGATTGGCCAAAGCATGCCGTTAGTTATTTCATTACCGATTTGAAGCATATCAACATCGATGCCTTCATCTTTTAATTTTGTAAGAGTGCTCCTAGTGAAATCACTAACTTTAGTAAGCAAAGTTTCATATGTATCGTTTGCCCAATCTTTTGGAAGAGTTTGCTTTCCAGGATCAACCCAGAAATCGCTGTAATGGAAATCAGGGACAACTTTATAGCCATATTCCTTAGCTAATTTAGCTAATTTCAATAAATTAGTAACATCGCAAGTGCCGCCTTTATATGGCTTCCCTTCTTTACTGTATGGATTATTCCATATGCGGATTCTCATGTGGGTGACGCCGTTACTTTTAAATAGTTTTAAAGGGTCGACTTCTTTTCCAACTAAAAAGTAATGAGCGTTAGCTTTCTTTTCTTCAAAATATGTAGATACATCAATGCCAAGTATCACTTTGTTCCCCTTTCGTGGTCTTTAATAGTTATAGGCTCGTTATCTTCGTTAAAAGAAACGACTCTTTTCTTAAGCAATTTGTAATTACATTTTGCCATTTCGTTATATTTAAGAACATCTTCAAGCGTTCCGTGATACGAGCATCTTAAACAGTAATATTCTTGCTTTTCTTCATCGAAAAACATATCCATATCAATGTCTTTACTAAAACAAGAAGGACATCTAAAATTTAATTTACCCTTGCTAGCTTGAGCCATGTTGTAAGCCCTCCTTTTTTGATTGTTTTTGACGCTGATAATTTATATACCGGTGAGAAGGCAATTCCCTCTTCTACGGATAATTTTGCATCGTCCGCTTTGAGTTCAACTCTAGTAGAAATAGGTGGAATATTTACAAAAGCTATTTTGCCTACGTGTTCAACTTTTCGACCTAGATAGCCATATTTAATAAAGTCTTCGTCCACTCCAAGAGTTAATGAAGTCATATCATCTTGATATTCATTTAAGCCAAATGCTCCGGTCATATATTCTTCAATGGTTATTTCTTCATCGTTTAAATCAGTGAGAATATTTCTAGTGACTTTCATCTCTCCTGAGCCTTCTTCTATTTCGAAGATAGATTGAATTTCAATATCTTTCCCCGCGAGTCTCACTGTGACTGGATTAGCGGTGACCTTAATTCCATTAGGAGTTTTTTCAAACTTAGCCAAAGTTCTACATAAAGCTAAATCTGTTGATTCACCTTTATATGTTATTTTGCAGGATTTAATCGTTCCTGCCCCGGCGTAGTGAGTGAAATATCCCGCGCGATAATTTGCTTGAATTAGATAAGGATAGGAGGCATCGTAGACATGTTCTGTGCCGATGCCAACTTTTTGCTCAATTCGGGCGGCGTAAGGTCTAAGATCAATCATCGCTCCGCCTTGGTTGAAATCAAGACAAGTTCTCATAAATGGATCAGCATACCATAAATATTGTTTGTTTGATCCATATAAGATGTCTTTCCATAAAGCGATTTCGCCACGTTGATAATTAGGATGTTTTTTTCGATAATATGTGGCAAATTCTGACATTGTCATGTCTATTAATTTACCTTCTTTTTTTAGTTTTCCATAATAGGCCATTCCATCTTCATAAGATTGAGCGAGAAGCTCATATGGGCATTCCCATCGACCTCTTTTATTGAGCCAGCCTGGACCAACAAACATCATGTTGTAAGAAAAGCCATCATTATATTTTCCAAGATGTCGATATTCATCGATTAAGTTATATAGATAAGGATATTCAATATGTCCATGATCATCGTAATAAATCATTCCTCGCAAAACATTTTGAGGATGGGTGCCAAAATTGGAACCATTGCCGTTAAAACAGGCAAGCAAATCTCTCGATAGATGAGGAATGCAAACTATACCGCAGTCATCATCTTTTCCAAAGGCTGGACAATGAGAATTGACTTTGCTAGCAATCCAAGGATTCCATGGTCCGCCATCTAAAAATGTATACCAGGAATTATTGCAAGTATGATAAGCCTTTGGTCCTTCTTCCCAGCAGGTTGCAACTGCGCATTTCACTGAAGGATATTTTTCGTGAATATAATTTAGACAAAAAGCATCGAGAAAATAAGATGAAGTTGATTCAGGATAAATGCCGAATTTGTCAAAAAACATATTGAATACATCATCGATAATTTCCATTTTTGTTTTTTCATCAAACATCCAAATGCAGAAATCTTCGGTGTGATATTTATCTTTGAATTGTTTGCATGGTAGTCCTAATAAAGAAAGCCCAATTTCATCGCCATATTTTTCGTGATGCTCTTTAGAAATCTTTATGATTTCATCACAAAACAAGGAGGCATATGTTAATTGAATCGTTGTTTTTAGTCCGTTTTTATGGGCGACTTCTTGTTGAAAAAGGAAGATATCAAGCGATTCATTGCTGACGTTATTAGCCGCCTTTTTCCCAAGAGCTTTTTCCGCATATTCTGGAGAAAGTTCTGGTCGATGAATAATATTAACTATAAATTCGTTTTTCATAAATATTAATTACTTGTGTTTACAAGCTCCCAGTCATCATTATGGGCCCACGCTTTTGCTTTAGCGGCCCCTTCTAGACCGATTTCCGCGGTTGCACCTTCAGGAACAGTGATACTACTAATCGTGCAAGTTTGATAGCCTGATGACCAACCTTGTAGATAATCAGCGTTAGCAAGGTTAAGAACCATTGGGGTTCCATTATTAATAGATATATAAAGATTGAGTTTGGTGTGAGCTACTTCTTTATAAGCGATGCCCATGATGTATGTTGTCAAGGAGTAATTGCCTTCTGGGAGATTTTTGATTGTTTGTTTAACTTTAAAGGTAAAGTCTTTAGAAGAGTGATACCAGTTGAGATCGGTTTTTCCGCTTCTAATGTCTTTTTTTCTATCGAGTTTTATTACTTTGTCATCAGCAGGAGTTGAATATTCCACAACCCAAGGATCTTTAACAGTATCAGTCGTTCCTTGGTTTTCAAAACCTGGATCTTTTACATAGTTTTCAATGCAATGAGCAGTTGCGCTTATTTCATATTTGCCATCGACAACACCTTTTAAGTTAGTATGTGTGCCTTTAGTTTTTACAGTTTCAACGGCCGAGGCATCCCAAACAACACTAGCGTCTCTAATCGCGTCGAAATCAGTCACCACTTTCGCGGTAGAAGGAAGTGTTTCATTTTCAGCAAGGTTTAAAGTGTATTCAACGCTAGTTTTTCTAGCCTTAATGGAGACTTCTTCATGAGGGTTATAGCCTTCTTTTAAATATTTAAATGTATATAAGGAAGAAAGAGCTTTTCCAGAAAATGAGAAGAGTCCTTGATTTGACCAAGTGGCTAATCCATCTTGATAGTCAGCATGTCCTCCATCTTCACCTTCATATTGATAAGCTTGACCATATTTTGTGGCCCAACCTGCTCCTTCAACTGGTAGCCATCCTGGCTCCCAATAGAAGATGCCAAGACCTTTTTTATTTGGAACATTAGATAAAATGTTCACAATGTCTCTTATTTCCGTTGCTTGAGCTTGTTCAGAAGTTAGATATCCTCCAACATCTTCATCTGCACTTGTATATTGATTCGCGGTGTATTCATTATAATCAGTCGTAAAGCCCCAAGAAGTTTCGGCGATGATAACCGGTTTACCCGTTTTCTCAGATACGTTATCAAGATTTGCTTGCAGTTCAGGAAGATCACCAGATAAGTTTGGATAATATGATGCCCCGATGATATCGTAGTCGACATTGCGTTTATCCATGGCTGTAAAGAAGCTTTCAAATTCTTCTTTGTTACCTCCATTAGCAAGGTGGATTAAGGTTCTAGTATCAGAAAATACTGATTTTGCCCCTTCAATTCCGCCATTAAGCATCTTAGCCATAACATCATAAGAAGTTTCAGTATTATTCCAATCTATTTCATAACCGCACATACCGTTATTGATTTCGTTACCAATTTGAACAGCGTCAACGTGAATGCCAGCTTCTTTAAAAGTAGTAAGTGTATTTACAGTGAATTCTTTTATTGCGTTAGGAATTTCATCTTGTTCAAGCGTACCCCAATCTTTTGGTTTATTTTGCTGATCTGGGTCAGCCCAGAAGTCGCTATAATGGAAGTCAATCATGACATTTAATCCAGCTGCTTTTGCTCGTTTTGCTAAAGCTAGGTCAACATCGACTGTGTTATTTCCACCGCCATAAGCCTTGTTATATTTTGTATAAGGTTTATTCCATAGACGGAATCTAACAAAATTAACGCCAGCTTTCTTTAAGATTTGAAAGACATCTTGTTCTTTACCGTCTTTATTAAAATAAACGCCACCACATTTCTCGACTTCTTGAGTCATCGAAGCGTCGACACCAAAAGCGAAATCTTCTCTTAGTTCTGTATCGACTTTGTTGACGTTTAAATTTTCGTAATCATGTGATTCAGAATTAGTTTTACTTCCAAATGTTTCTTCAATTTCGCTTGTATCATAATGGAATAATGCGTCGTTGTCATTATTGCCTCCACAGCCTGATAAAAAGGCAACAGATAAAGCTAAAACTAGCAAACCGTGTTTTTTCATTTTGTCGTTCCTTTCATATATTCTTTTGGAGATACTCCGTAATATTTTTTAAATTCACCAGAAAAATGAAGTTGATTTTTATAGCCAACTAGAAGTCCAACTTGTTGAACGTTGTAATTAGAACTCAATAATAAAGCGCTGGCTTTTTCCATTCTAACTTTAGTCAAATATCCTTTCGTGGACATATTCGTCGTTTCTTTAAATATATTCGCGAGATAATTTGGCGAAACATTCACGTTCTTCGCCACATCAGTGATTTTTATTGAAAATTGATAATTGTTGTTAATGAATTCCTTAGCAAGTAAAACGAGAACTTTCTTCGATGATGCATTTTCTTTTTCAATAGCTAGTTCATCAATAAGAGTCGATAATAGTTCATACATCATTCCTAAGCATTTCAAATCGAGCAATCCCTTTTCAGCGTATCTAAGATATATAGAATTAAAATATTTTCGAAAATCATGATTAGAGCATGAAATAATTGGATTTTTAGATGATAGGTTTATCTTTTCAAAGATTTTATTAACTATCGTTCCATTAAAGCCTAACCATTCATAAACCCAAGGATCTTCTGGATCGGGATAATATCTAGCCGAAACTCCATTAGGAATAAAGAAAATTGTGTCTTTGCTTAATTTATATCTAACACCATCTAATTCAAAATAGCCTTTACCTTCTAAAATGTAGTGAAAAAGATGATATGGTTTAGCGGTATTGACAATTTTTTTATCAACTCTACATTCTTCTTTCCCACATTCAAAAAGGCTCAAATCTTGGGATAAAGCGGCATTAAATTTATTTAACATAACTTAATTATAAAACCGCTTACATTTATTTAAAAACTTTTAATTTTCGCAGTGAGATTTTATGTAATTCGTTTTAGATAAAAATTACATTATTATATATTTTTAAGCAGTACTTAGGGTTATTTTTTAATTATTCGATAACTAGTAGTGTTTATTTTTATATATTTTAATGAGTAGATTTTTATATATTTTTAAAATAGAAATTTGAATAAATTAAGCAAGATAAAAAACGTAAAAAAGATAGTGTGATAAACGTTATGCGACGCATCTATTTAGACAATATAATTCCAACCATTTTCAAAACATTATTTGGTGTAGCAAATTCTATCATTAGCATCTTCAACTTAGTCGATCAATAGAGAATTAAATGACGAAGATAATTTTGCCAATAGCGTTGGCAAAATTGAAAAACTTCAATAAGCTTCCTATTTTTCATTTCGTTTGCTTACATTGTTTCTCATCGCAAATACAATCACTTCTTTTACTGCAAAAGCATTCCTAATAAATTTGCTCACTTTTTTGCTCACTAAGAAAACCGAGAAATCTTTCGCTAGAAAATGGAATTGTGGCTTTTATAAAATCAGCTTCAATTTCAAATGATTCTTTACCATAGGTATCAATAACTCTCGTAACGCCTCTGCCAGAGTGTTCGCTTATTTTCAATTAATAAAAATTCATCAATTCTTCAAGCCATCATAGGCATAATTTTTAGGGAAAATCATCTCTCTTACTCAAACGCTGAATAATAATAGAAGTTAATTATCTATTATTCTAAATAAATTCTTAAAGTTCATCCATTAATAGGAAATCAGCTAATTTTAAGTGCCTAACGGTTGATGTAGAATAGTCCAACGTATCATTTGTAATTAGAATTTTTTGATTTTGATTATCCAAATCTTTGAAGGCATTAAATTCTCTATCATAGGCTTTACTATCAACGACAGAATATGCAACTTGAATCATATATGTCTTACCATTTTTATTGGCTATGAAATCTATTTCTTTCTTATTGCTAACAAAAACTTTTAAATCATAGCCCATATATAAAAGCTCGTTATAAACAATATTTTCCAAGTTGTGATCTAAATCATAACGGTTATTAGTAGCTTTTAATGAATTAAAGCAAACATCAGCATCATATATTTTAGGATTAAAATTTAATTCTCGTTTTACCTTTGTTGAATATTGAGGAAGCTCCTCAACAACAAAAGCTTCTTTAAGATAATGCATATAGCCAAGTATGGTATTAGATGAGCATTCTACTCCCTGACCTTTTAGATACTTATGAATAGAACGAGCGGACAAAAGTCTAGAATTACTTGTAAGCACAAAGTTAACACATTTTCTAAATAAATCCGGCTTTCGAATTTTATACCTTTTAATCAAATCTTTGATTACAATTGTATCTTCTAAATCCTTAAGATATCTAATCGCATCCTCTTCATTAGAAAATTCAAATCTTTTAGGAAATCCACCCCAAACAAGGTAATTGGTTATATCGAATTTCTTATCAAGTTCTTTTGCGTATTCTATTATCTCTTTATAGACAAAAGGTCTTATTCTAAAGGAAACAAATCTTCCAGAAAGTTCAGTTATAAATTCTTTAGATAATAATTCAGAATTCGATCCAGAAATAAAAACTGAATTGTTGTGAAGTCTTAATGTTCTAACGGCAATGGCCCAATCTTTAATATTTTGCACTTCATCTAAAAAGATATAACATTTCCCTTTCTTGCGATGCTTTTCAACATAGGAAAGCAATTTGTCAACGCTTCCAGCCTGTTTTAGAGTATTAGCATCTTCGAAATCTAAGAAGATAACGTTATTAGTTTGACTAGCAATTTCATCGCAAATTGATCTAAGCATGACTGATTTGCCACATCTTCTAATGCCTGTGATTATTTTTACTAAATCGCTATCATAAAAGGGCCTAATTTCATTTAAATATTTCTCGCGTAGAATCATTTTTAGTTTTATCTCGACTAAATTATACTGCGCAATTTTATCGAATCCAATATTTTTGCGCAGTATAAATCCTTCTATTGCATAACAAGTATTACTAATATAGTTGTTTCAGTATCACGATTATTCGTAATTTAAATTTAAAACTTAAAAAGGACCGACTTTATATCAATCCTATTCATAAAATATGGCTCTATGTAAGTATTTTGATGCAGCCGAACACTTTTTGTTGAAAACAGAACAGATTAAAATATTATTTACTACCACTTTCAACAACTTCTAATTCTGATTCAGTATATTCAAATATTCCGTCATCTAATTCAACTAAATACAAAGTTTTGCTGTTGCTTGTTAATATATCAACAATATAACCATATGAGCCACCTTTAGCAAAACGTTTTGGCGTAATAAATGATTTATCGTTTTTAGTTTTAACAAAAGTAAATTGTTTAGTCATATCTAATTAATTTCTATTTAAAGGATTCGATTACTTCTATTTCATTTTCCTCGAAATCATATACTTCATCATCTATTTCTACAATGTAGCCGGTTTTATTATCCTTTTTACAGATATCTACAACAGTACCAATTGAATCCTTTTTTACATGTTCATAAGGACAAATAAAATCTTTATCTTTAAGCACTTTAACAACATCATATAAATTAATTTTTTTCATATTCAATTCTCCATTACCTTAGGTATAGCGGTTATAAAATGCATTTGCATATCCTCAGTGTATTTCCAAATAGTTGTTATAAGGATATATTTAAGTTTTCTTTTGTCATAAATTTTTGTAGGAACTTTAACAAATAATCCATATTGATTTAACTTATTGAATTGCATCTTAGCGAAGTTAGAACCATCAATAATTTCTTTAAATAAACTATTAATATCGTTGTCATTTAACTCATAACCTAATAATCCAAAAAAATTGCTTTTATCATTTTTGTTTCTACTAGTTAATAAATATCGTATCTTGTCATACGGCAAATTTCTATAAATATTGCTAATCCTAAATTTAACATATAAGTCACAATATTCATCAGAGTGAAAACCATAAATCGGATATCTAGGGTCAAACGTTCCGTTAAGACCGAATATGTATCTTAGTACTATATTAGAAAGTTCTTTTTCTAAAAGCTTGCTCTTTTGTTCATCGGTGTATTGACCATTATTCGGATCATATAATTCAGGCATACCACCACCACCTATTTTATAGGGCATGAAACATCACCTCCATCGCATCTTACTTCATTGGGTAAGATTTTGAAGGAAAATACATGAAATATGGCTCCATGTAAGCATTTTAATACAACCGAACACCTGATAGGAAAAACCGAACAGTGCTTTTTTTACTTGAATTTATCAGCATTTAGAGTAAGTTATCGATTAAATAAAAGGTGATTATTTGCATTTAATAAATATGTTTTCTTTATAATTGCTGATCTGTAGGACGAATTATTATTTCGTTGATCGATGTGCTTTCGGGCATATTAATTGCAAGCGCAATACTTTGAGCTACTGAATCAGCAGGAATAGCAAGTACATCATATGCGGCTTGCATACCTTTTCGTCCTTCTGGTGTAGTTAAAGATTGTGGTAATTCAGTGGCTATCATTCCTGGTGATATCATTGTTACCCGTATTCCAGATTTTACATACGCTTCTTCTTCGCGCAATGTTTCACTAATAGCTCTAACTCCAAATTTTGTCGCAGCATAAACAGCGCATGTCAAACCAGTTTGATGCGATGACAGTGAACCTATATTAATAATGTGACCATGTTTTTGCTTACGCATAATTTTTAAGCAAGCATGAATTCCATAAAGAACACCTTTTAAATTGACATCTATGCATCTATCCCAATCTTCTACTTTATCTTCAGACATAAATGATAATGGCATGATGCCGGCATTATTTATCCACACATCAATTCTTCCGTATGTATCAAGGGTCTTTTTAGCTAATAATTCTTGTTCATCAATTTTAGAAACATCTGTGAGTTGATAGATGGCTATCCCACCCTCGGAAACAATGTCAGAAACAATCTTTTTTAGCCTTTCTTCACGTCTCGCAGCTAAGACGACTTTATTACCTTGCTTAGCAAGTAAGCGAGCACTAGCTTCGCCAATCCCGCTTGAAGCTCCGGTTATAACTATTACTTTTGATTCACTCATTTAAATTCGCTTCCTCTTAAATAACTGAATCTAAAAAGGCTAGAACTTTTTTCATATTGTCTTGCGCACAAGGACTGTCCTTTGTGGTTTCATAGCCATGCGATAAAACTTCAACATCTTTTGAATATAAATTGAGTTGGTTTTTAACTCCAAGTTCATTTAATCTAGAATGCAAAGCTTCAGCCTGAGAATAAAATGTTCCGCTATTGCCATCAGAAATATATGAAGGACAATAATTTTCGTCAACCCAGGCAGTGATATTGGTTCGATGAGCTATATCATTACCTTGAAGGAATCCGCAGCCAAATGCGCTTCTTCCGCACTGTAGAAATAGCCAATCAAGTACGCTATTATGAGTGATTGAAAATTCTTCATTATTAATAAGAGCGGAGACAAAAACGCATGCTTTTACATTTTTAGCAGGAAGATATGCTGTTGTATTTAAATTTTTAGCGACATTTGGATTGGTGTAGATAAGAGCTAACATACCAGCGAGATTTCCACCTGCAGAACCTCCCCCGAAGATGACTTCATTCATATTTATTCGTAATGAGTCAGCGTTATCTAAGCAATATCTAACACATTCATTCAATTGTAGTAACGATGTTGGATATAGATATTCTGGAGCAAATACATAATTAGGTGAAACAACGTTGTAGCCTTTTTCAAGAAAGTTAGCTACATACCACTGTAAACCGCTATCCTTTGTATTTGGGTCTCCGCCGATTTTATCACCCCAAACATAGCCTCCTCCATGAATGAAGAAATATGTCGGTGCCTCTTCTGGATTTGCTACTTTATTAGTTTTATATACATCAAAATAGCTGTTTTCTAATTGTTTATCGTTAAGAATGGCGGTGTATGCTAAATCATTCGTGTAACTACCAACTACTTCACCATTGCTGTTTTTAAAATCAACTGTTTCTGTTGGACGATTTTGCGAATATGTATTAATCGCTGCGTAGGTTTTTTGCATTGGAGAAATTATGACATTAGGATTTATTGCTACCAAAGCTAAGAAAGTACCTATAACAAAACTAATAGTAAGAGCAATATTAGATATTATTCCTCCAATAATCTTAATAGCTTTCCTTTTGCCTTTTCTAAACAAATTGATAATTGCTTTTCCAAGTAGATAAATAGTGATAATCAACTCCAAAACCATAACTAAGCAATATAAAAAATACGATGATGAAATAAGCCATATTATATTGACTAGAGATGTCATCCCTATTATTGAATCCTCAATTATTGAAAGGATATTTTTCTCTTTGAGATGCTTTATATCTAGCAAAATGTAGGCCACACTCAAGATCAATATAATGATTGAATATAACTTAACATCATTGATTAGAAATAAGGCTAATATTGTCATCAACAATGTGACGCTTATAAGGCACACTTTTAAAATATTAATAATCTTATTCTTTGTGTTTTTCATGCTTTTTGTCCTCCAATAGAATTTGAAAATGTTTTAAGCTATGCTAAACTAAATGCAACATTTGTTGCGTTATAAATCAAATTTAATTTGAGAGACTATTAATGTCAACATTGTTAATAACAAGTGTTTCTAAAATAGACAAAAAGGAGAAAATGTTGCATGAGAACAAATATCTTTTCCAAAAAATGCTTCTTTGAATCGCTTATAAAACTGTCAAAAGAAAAAGACTATAATGAAATTCAAATTTCTGATATCTGTAAAGAGGCAGGATATAACCGTAGCACATTTTATCGCACCTATTCATCTAAAGATGATTTACTAGCTGATGGCTTTATTACCTTCTATGTAAATGAATATTATTCAATGGTAAAAAACGGCTCCTTTGGAAATGACTACATTAAAAATGCAACATTATTATTCTCATATATTCGTTCTCATAGCGAAATCTTTCTATTGATGCATAAAGCTCAGCTAGATTACAAAATGTTTAAAATGTTCTCTAATGTATTTCCTCTTGCTAGAGATTATGGAAAAGACCAACTATATTACATTTATTTCCAAGCAAACGGCTATTTAGCGGTAATAACTGAATGGCTAATTCATGGAATGAGAGAAAGCGATGAATACATGGGCAATCTCATCGCGGAAATTATAGAAAAATCCACAATATATTAGAAGCGTTAAAAGCATCATATGTTAAAGGATGATAGCTAGTTCATATAAACTTGATTTACGACATTAAATTGCCTCTCTTTAGTAAAAAAGATTGATGGCAAGATAAAAAAATAATGATGTAACTGAACCAACTCATCTTAGCGACCACCAACCATTTTTATGCTTTCACCGCTATTTTCGGTTACGGTATATCTTATTATGCTTAATGATTTGCTCTAATTCTATTTATCTATCATCGATATTTTTATGCTTTTTTTCGATTTCAAGAACAGATTTATCTTCAGCGTTAACAGAAGAAACGGCTTTTGTGCCAGTTGCTTCTTCATATTCTTGCTTTGCAACATTTGCAACTCTACCGCCACGATGAGCGACAGACTTATTTTGATCAAATGTTGCTGGCTTTTCATTTTTCGAAATAGCAGTCGTTGTTACTTCAGCTAACATATTTAAAACTAATTCGATATCAGTCATGTTATCTCTAAGATTTTCTTTTTTTAAATTTTTTAAGTTTTTATATTCTTTTATAGATAATCTACTCCAGGCTTTAGTCATCTCATCAGTTAAAATTGCATATTCTTTGCCTTCTTCTATTCCACGATTTTTCCATTCATCAGTTAATTTCTTGCGAATTTCAATAGTTTGAAGCCTTTGATTTATCCAGCCTTCCGTATAGCCTTTAGCCCTATAATAGGAAGCACCACGCAAAATAGCTTTTTCTGGATCTACTATTTCATCAAGTCGCTCACTTCCAACTTTTGCAAGCCACATCTTAAAAGGTTCTGCTTTAGGAGATGGAATAGATTGAATTAATCTCAAAATGCCCCTCGAATTAGAACAATCAGTTTTATAATATTTGCCATCGGATGACTGCAATTTCAGTTGGCTACAAATTGTAGTCAACTCGTTTCCTTCCTCATTTAGCCTTGTCTTTAAAACAGACCAATATTTTCTAGGGTTAACGCTATCAGTTAAAACAGCGACAACATCTACAATAGAAAAATACCATTCATCTTCTTCGTCATTCCATATAGTTCTAATTTGCTTATTATCAAATACTTTAATCTTGTTTTTCATATAAAACTCCTATAATTTTGTGGCTGGAATTTTTATACAAAAAAATGCCTTTAATTGCAACACTAGAGGATAAACTTTGAGACTAAATGAGATATAGTATATTTTTACTTAATGTAAACTGCTTTATATTGCTAAAGTTATCAATTCTATCCATAAAATATGGCAATGACCATCTATTTCGCCTCTGTTTTGCATACACCCTAAATTTTCGCATATGGATTTTGATATTGCCCGTGCTTTTTCGACTTTTTTCCGCATTCAATAGCAAATTTAGGGCAGCGATGCAGACAACCAAGGCACAACGCACACTTATCTTTAACCCAAACAGGTTTCTTATCTATCATCTCAATCGCATTTACAGGACATTTCTTTGCACATAATCCACATCCTATGCAACTATCATTAACAGAAAAGCGATTTGTAATTCTCTTTTTACTCTCATAAAGAGGCTGAGCAATCGTATTCACAATAAATATTGGAGCTTGTCGATTCATCCTCCTCTTGTGTTCCCTTTTAGAAATGCTTTCAATAACATTATCTATCTCTTCTTCTGTGTTTTTTGTGAATCGTTCTCTTTTTTTAGCTGTCGATATATCAAATATTGGGGTGTATGTATCCACCATTCTAATCGAATAAAAAGAATCAATTGTTTTGCCTTTTATAAGTTCCTTTGCCATTGGACCAGTAGCGCCAGGAGTCGTCCCATATGTGGCAACAAAATAGAGATAATCAGCGTGAAATGTAGCTTTCTTCAAAAAATCTTTAACAATGCTTGGCAGTCCCCAAAAATAAGTCGGAGAAACAATTCCAATCACATCATCATCAAATTCAAGCGTTTCGCCTTTTAATAAATCAGGGATAAAAAGAAGTTTTTCTTTCTCTTTTGAAAGTCTCATTGCTACGTATTTTGAATTCCCGGTAGCCGAAAAATAAATTATCGTCATACATCACCACCTCACGTTTCCATTGTTATATCCGTGCCATCCGCCGTCGAGATGGATGTCGCTCGCGGTCAATAGTCTCATTCTCTTATCTATCAAACATTTGATAAGAAAAGCCAAATCAAGAGGGTCACCAGATTTCTCAATAGCCTGCTTTTTAAAATATTTTCCTACGCTATCAGGCCTTTCAGCCATGTCTGCTTTCCCCATTTCGGTCAGAAAATTGGATGGGGAGATTGAAAGGATTCTAATTTCGTTTTCTTCATATAATCTTTTGGCGATCTTTTTAGAATAATAAATTACAAAGCATTTGCTAATTGCGTAAGCAAGACTAGCAGCATACTTTTTGCCAAAAATCCTCGAGAGCCTTACCATTTTTCTTTCACATTTTTCTGACTTTGATTCTACAAGTCGATAGATTCGTTTTGGCCTTAACAGGCGTGGAATTTCATAAGCGCATATCGAGGCGATGTTAATGATTGCTCCGCCTTTTTTCATCTCATTGTGGAAAGCTTCTGTCATATAAAATACGCCCATTGCGTTTACATCGATAACCGATTTTTCATCTTTTACTCTAGGCGGAGCCACTCCTGCCGCATTTACTACAGCCCATATTTCTCCTAGCGATTTTGCATATTTCAATAAATTGTCGACATCATCTTTTTTGGAAACATCGCATTTATGGCAATAGCAATTTATGCCTTCATCTTCCAATTTCTCTTTCGCCAGGCGCAATTTATTTTCATTGGTTCCGCTTATTAAAATGGTATAGCCGGCCTTACCAAGTTCAAAAGCAGAGGCTAAGCCAAGTCCGCTTCCTCCGCCAGTTATTACAATCACTTCTTCCATACTAACGCCTCTTATAGGTTCTTGTTAATCTTTACAAGCAATGAGCAAAGGGTTTTTTTCTCTTCTATAGAAATCGATGAAAGAGATTCATCGAATATTTTGCCAAGTATTTTGTCGTTTTCTTCATAAACCCTCTCTATTCTCTCTGTTAAGAAAAGATTGGATTCTCTTCCATCATCATTTGATTTCTTTTTTTCGACATATCCTTTGCTACACATCTTAGAAATGATTTGACTCACAGCCGATTTCGTGACGCCAATCTTTCGAGCTAAGTCTACCGAACTTATGCCTTTGTGAATATGAATTTCTGAAAGATAGGAGACCTCTTTATATGACATGTTTGAGAAACAATTTTTATAAGAATCGCTTCCAACATATCTCTCCATAAATTTGTTATATAGTTCATTAAATAGTTGTATAAACTCCATTGAACTTCTCCTTTATTAGTTAAGTTTCTAAACTATATTAATGAGCAAATCAACATTTGTCAATATAAATAAGGACAAAAATATATTCGCGTTTTTGATGATAAAATCGTGTTTTTACTAAAATCGACTTATTAAAAAACAGCAAAAAAGACACTTCGCCGAAAAACAGCAAAATAGCTATAAAAAGAACCGATATTTTTGGTATCAATACTATTGTTTCTTAATGGCTAAAATGCTCAATGATGCACCAAACACCTCAAAAAACCAAACAGCTTGATTCAAATCAAACACGGTAGCTAAATTAGTTGATTTTAGTGAGCGGCTTTTAGCTCACTAATCTTCATATTTCTTACAAATGAGATAATGGTTAAAAGTAGCAAGACCGTTAGAAAAGCAAAAGTGGATATGCAAGAAAGAATATAGATTCCTCCTTCCATAGAACCATTGACATTTATTAAGGTGTTTTGAAGGACAATGAGCGAAACAATCGAGCTTGCTAGAGACACCATTTTAAGTTGCTTATTTAAAATGATATCTTTTGCATAAACTCTTTTTATATTAACGATAGATATAATAAGACGAGTAAAAACAAATGTAGCGATAACTATTGAAATAATCTTATCCGCATAAACTGCTTTACTATTATTGACTAATATAATAGCTGGACCAATTAATGATAAATTTAATAACAACAAGAAGACAAAAGAAAGAATATAACAATTTCTTATCCTCTTATCATTATCGGTAAGCTTATTAGAAGAAATGCTTAAAAATACCTTCAAAAGCAAGAGAAGGTAATAATAGATAGAAATCGATAAATTCCACGCGGTTAAATATATGATTCCTACAATCAAATTATAAGAAGCAAATATTAAAGTGGTAACTATTGAAAATATCGTTATAGTTTTATTAAGTTTCTTGTTTTTTATATTTTTCATCTATAACTAACTTTTTAATTAAATCGGCGATTGTTTGTACATCGATAAGACAATCATCATATAGCCATTTCAATATGACTGCTTTTATACCTGAAAGGAAATAAGTAAAGTAATATTCTTTATATTCATCGCTGATATCAAACTTCGATAATATCTTTTCTATGATGTTTTTATAGATATCTTTTTCTAATCCATCAGCGTTAAACAATGATGAATTACTTTTCAGCGCTTGAAAAAGCTTTTTGTTTTTCTTGACGAAATTTAAATAAGGTATCAAATATTCATCTTTAATAAACATCAGTTCCTCTTTATTTGAATATAAAGGATTTTTCTTATCGATATTAGAAAAGGCTAAGCTAAATTCTTTATTTGAATTAGCGATAACCTCGTCTAATAAATCTCTAGTATTATCGTAATGAAGATAGAATGTTGATCTATTCACATTCGCGGTTTTACAAATATCTTTGACACTGATAAATTCAAAATCTTTCTTTTCAAGAAGGAGGAGCAGTGCATCACCCATCTTCTTTGCTGTTGCAAAATATCTGCTCTCATTTTTGTTCATATGCATTGCTCCTTTCGTTTGTTATTCTTCAACAATTTCTTTAGCTAGGCTAGTAATATCTGAAGCGTATTTAGCTCTACGGGCTTTAAGAATTTTAGAATACACTAAATAATTTAATCCGCATAGAAGAAAACCAACGACTCCAATGATAATTCCTAGCACAATTCCTAATGTTCCGCTTGGACCAAAATCAGTCATGATAAAAGACATTCCTAAGCCAAGAACTAAGGTTGCAAAAGAGCCAAAGCAATAAGCAAATATTAAAGCTGGTCTTTTCACTTTCTCATCGAGCTTTTTAAGTTGTTGAGCCTTTCTTTCTTTTTTTGGCGCATATTCTTCTGCAATGCGCTTTGCATAAACTTTGTCTAAATCTTCCATTTTCTGTTCCTCCTTGATTTTGACAAGATTAGTTTAAGTTTCTAATAAGTTAAGCTGAACAACACAAAATCAAAAAAATGTCGAGTTATGATTGATAAGAAAAAATCCATAGTTATAAGAAGAACAAAATAAAATTAAGAGTCCGAACCTAAATGGTTTCAAATACGCTTATCTAAAACAAAAAAACACTATTGCCGAACAAAAAAGGCTGACAGCTACATCAATCCTATTTTACAAATATGGCTTCATGTAATCGTGTTGATAAAGCAAAACAACGGCAACAAAAATATTATTTAATTCTATAAATTGGCTTAACGTTACTTTTGTTAAATAAAGATTTCTCTCTATTCGCCTCAGCGTTTAATAAAACTAGTCTTTCGCTCATTTGTATTTTTTGTTCAATCAATTTAGCATTTTGATATTCGATATTCGAAAGTATTGCAAGTTCAATAGTTGAAGCATAATCCCTTATATTGCCCTTTTTATCAGGATTTTTAATTTTCCATTCCTTCGCTCTTATTCCAAACAAGGCAACATTGAGCATGTCTGCTTCATTTGCATAAACATAAGCTTTTTGTTCCGATGTTAATGTAACAGGAACAAGATTAGCCTTTATCGCATCAGTATGAATAAGATAATTAAGCTTTGTGAGCATTCTTTTGCCGTTCCATTCAAGTTGTTCCGATTCAAGCATTTTTAACCTTTGAAATTCTTTAATAATATAAAGTTTAACTTCTGCAGGAATCCAACTTGCAAATTCAAGGGCTATATCGAGATGCGCAAAAGTACCACCACCAATTTTTCCAGCTTTCGTTCTTATGCCAATTGCATTAGTAAGCTCAATCCATCTTTTAGGAGAAATAGAAAAAGCATTCTCGCCAGGTTTGCTTTAAAACCCCCTCGAAATCGATGGGTTTGAAATTTTCGTTGTTCAAGGATTCCCATAATTTTAAAAATTGTAAAGTATCAACTCTTCTAAGCTAATTAGCTATAACATAATTGGTATCATCGTCATTTTTAAGCCTAGCGATATCAGTCAATGAGATGTAATCATTATCCTCAATGCCAGTAATTGAAATTTCTATATTTTTAACAGTAATCTTGTTCATAGTAGCATTCTTTAACACAAACATTTCCAAATAAAAGATTATTTATTTAAATATGATATTTATGTCGATAAAACCAATTGGTTTGCATATCGAACTCTTACTAATTATGAAATTTGGTTTAACTGAAATCAGTTATATCCATTATTAGTTTGTCTATGCGTAAATGAGAAAGTATCATTGTAAAAACATCAAAAGAAAAGGACTGACTTTGCATCAATCCTATTTCACAAATATAACTAAAAACGACTGCTTTGATACAACCGAAAACCTTATTAAAAAAGAGAACACCACCCCGAAGGAAATTAGCAATCATTACAAGTTTGTAACGCAAATGCTTTCAAAGAATACTAAATGAGTGTTCTAAATAATCAATCAATAAGTCGAACACTCAACGACAATGCTTGAATTTCGACTTCATTCTTGAACTTCTTCATTTCGAAAAACATTTCTTTCCTCTATCCATACTTCTTTAGCGAGGTTAAACGTAGCCCAGGCTTTTGGCCATCCTGCATAAAAAGCTATATGCGTAATGATAGCGGCGATTTCTTTCTTTGACACGCCATAATTCTTTGCGTTCTGAAGATGAAATTTTAAAGAAGAATCCGTTATTCCCTGCGCCATTAAAGCAACCACTGTAATGATGCTCCTAGTTTTCAAATCAATATCCTTATTGTTCCAGTTTTCGCCAAAAAGAACATCATCATTGAAATGAGCGAACTCAGGAGCAAAATCTTTAAGCACATCTCTTCCTGCAGTCTGCACAATTTTAGTCATGATAATCTCTCCTTCTATCACTGTAAGTTTTTATATTGCTTATCAGTAACCGGTTCACACCACTCAGTGCTGCATTCCTCTCCAGGGACTTCTATGGCGATGTGCGAAAACCAACTATCCATTTTTGCCCCATGCCAATGCTTTACATTAATAGGAATCATCACAACACTTCCTTCATGTAGGCTCACTGCATCCTTTCCTTCTTCTTGATACCAGCCCTCTCCAGCAGTGCAGATAAGAAGCTGTCCTCCACCATTTTTGGCATGATGGATGTGCCAATTATTACGACATCCCGGCTCAAAAGTCACATTGGCAGCAAATAATCCTTTCTTCGGATCTGTAAGAGGATTTAAAAATGATTCACCGATAAAGTAGTTGGCATATGCTATATTTGCTGTTCCTGTGCCAAACATGTTGTGCTGCTTAAAAGCATCCTTGTTTTTATATTTCATTGACTATACCTCCAATTTATCAGCTAACTCTATATCGAATCCAAACAGCGCCGCTATCAAAGGACTGCACCTCTTCTAGTCTCAACTGTGTAACAGGTCTGTCTATAGGCAGTCCGTCAAATACAGCGCTCATAGAGGCGCGACCATCAATTCCGGATCCAATCAAAATGCTGACCTCATCGAGGAGTCCATCTGCAAGAAATCCCGCATTGATATGTCCACCTCCGACAACCGCCATTCTTTCGACATCAAAATCATCTGCAAGAATCTCACAGGCACGCTTCAAATCAATATGTTCCTTGCCACAGGCAATCCAGGAGATGTGTTTTTCTTTTAAATATTCCAGATATTCCTGACTGACACTTTCACTGGTCAAAACGAGTATTGGACGTCGTGCATCTCTTTGATCTTCCCAAAGTAACCTACCATGCGTATCAACCACGACTTCATATCCGTTAGCAGTTGTTGCTTTATAAAAGGCTTCTTTTCCAAGCGGTGTATTAACTTTGCTCAAAAATCTTCCCGGCAAAGCCATCTCAAACTCGGCCGTTACTCGTCCACTGACCCGTGTCGGCGCATCAAATGAATCCAAGGTGCTGTAATATTCCTGCACACCGGGCAGTTGTTCCGTCATAGCGCAGTCAATTCGTCCATCCACCGCCATCATCATGTGGCAAATAATATATGGTCTTTTCACTGAAATAATCCTCCTTGTCTTTGTGTTTTAAAGCACATCATTTCATGTGCTATAATCAAGATAAACCATGAACCTAACTTTAGGTCAAGATGGTTTTTAATTTTTTTGGAGGTATGCTATGTATACGATTGGACAGGTAGCGGAAATATTTGATTTACCAATTTCTACTCTCCGTTATTACGATAAACAGGGGCTTTTCCCGCAGCTTACACGAGAATCCGGCATTCGCAAATTCAGCGATAATGAAATTGAAGCGCTCAGGGTGATCGAATGCCTGAAGAAATCCGGTCTTGAGATCAAAGACATTAAACTCTTTATGGAATGGTGCGCAGAAGGCTCTGCTACTTATTCCAACCGCTTTGATCTTATCCATAAACAAAAGGAACGCGTTGAAGCGGAAATCCAGCAGTTACATAAGACATTGGACATGCTCACCTACAAATGTTGGTATTATACGCAAGCTATGGAAGATGGCAACGAAGACAAAGCAAAAGCATTAACACCTGACGGACTTCCAAATGATATCAAAAAAGCTTATGACAATTCTCATGATCAATTTCCCAACGGGAAATAATCTAGAACGCAAAAAAAGGACCGATATTTATGAACTGATACCGTAAAAGTAGGCACTATTTAAACATTTATACAAATAGTTTTTCAAACTATTTAAATGGAAGGTTACGATAAGTAGTAAATAATATCGCTTATCTACTTAAACCAATGTGTTAACACTTTGTGGGGATGATTTTAATGAGGAATTTATAAGAAAAGAGTGGCTTATTTCCTTTGCTAGGTTAGGAGGCCACTCTTCGTTGATTAGTTAAGTTCGATAGTTATTGCTGGGCGGACGCCGATGTAAGAATCGTCCACGCCGAGGTTGCTGAGATAGCCATCATAGCTGACGCCCCACGCGATGCGGGAGCTGCCAGAATAAGGGGAGCGAGTCCAGTACCATCCGTTGTAATAATACGAAGAACTTGTTGAATACCAGATTCCATTAGCACGAGCATAGTCAGTAGTCTTACAAATTCTAGTCGAACTATCTGAGAAATATGAAGAATTGGTGTAATCCTTATAACTTAGCAAATAAATTTTATCTTCAGTATTTGCGCATGCATATGTATTGCTTGATGAATTAGTTGTAGATGCTGAATTATCGACAGTTGTTGTTTGAACCAACGATGAATTTAAGTTAAAGGCGGATTTGTAGAAATCATCATTTAACCAAGTTCTAATTTCTGAATTTAGGTAAT
>CAVKNZ010000016.1:0-30956 GCA_963657885.1 Bacteroidaceae bacterium | reverse complement strand
TGAAAAGTCATCGGAAACATGTCTACAGGTTGAATGGTTTTTATTTCGTAAGATGGTAAAAGTTTTTCAACATCTCTAGCCAATGTCTCTGGTTCGCAAGATATATAAATAATTGTTTTTGGCTTAACTTTAAGCAAAGATGCAATGAAGCGGTCATCCACTCCTTTACGAGGAGGATCGACAAAGACTGTGTCAAAAAAGATGTTCTCGATTGCTAATTTCTCTAGCTCTATTCCAGCATCACCTAAAAGGAATGATGCATTATTGATGTTATTTAATGCTGCGTTCTTTTTCGCATCTTTCACCGCTTCTTTGACAACTTCTACGCCTAAAACAGACTTAACATGTTTAGAAGCGATTAGACCGATTGTGCCGATTCCGCAGTAGGCATCAAAAATGTTTTGACTTTTATCTAAAGAGGCTAAATCTATTGCAGTCTTATATAGCTTCTCCACTTGAACAGGATTTACTTGATAGAAAGACTTAGAAGAAATGTGGAAGTCCACTCCTAGGATTGAATCTTTGATATATCCTTTTCCATAGAGGATTCTTTCTTTATCACCTAATATCACGTTGGTGTCCCTACTATTGATGTTTTGGACAATTGTCGTTATCGATGGAGCTCTTTTGATGAATTCTTTGACAAAATTGTTCTTTCCTTTGAATTCATCCATCGTGGTGACTAACGTCACCATCACTTCATCATAGTGATAGGATGTCCTTATGAGGATATGTCGAAATAGACCAGTTCTACTGTCTTCGTTATATGGTTCATAATGGAAATCTTTTAATAACGACTTAAATACTTCCACAATCTTAGAAGCTTTTAAAGATTCGATGTAGCAATGCTCAATTGGAATGATTTTATGGGTTCCGCTTCTATAGAATCCGGTGACGATATGGCCATGGGGGTCTCTACCGACTGGAACTTGAATCTTATTTCGATAATGATACGGCTCATCCATGCCGATGCAAGGAAGAACAGCGACATCATCCATATGATATCTTTTAAAAGATGCTTTAACTTTATTAGTTTTATATTCTAACTGAGCCTTATAAGAAAGTTGTTGAAATTGACAACCTCCGCAGGCGGTGCAGACACCGCAGAGAGGTTGAATCCTTTCCGGTGATTTTTTAATTAATCGTCTAACTTTTCCAAAGAATGATCCGGCGCGCTTATAAAGGATTTCAATCTCAGCTTCCTCGCCGATAAATAAGCCATCGACAAAACAAGTCCCATAAAGTGTTTTAACAACACCTTTTCCCTCAAAGGATATATCAATGCATTTTCCGATGAATGGTTTAAAAGTTGGCATGCCAATATTGTAAATGTTTTAATGTCAAATCATAAACATCATTTTTCATTTAGATGTCTTTTAATTAAGAAATTTCATCGATGGAACAAGAGATTATTAATGTTGTTTTTCAGATTTTGAATTGTGACCACTACTAAATAGTGAGGAGGACTTACGCATTTCTTTTTTCTAATTGATATAATATTGCTTGCAATCGCTTGCAATTAACATCAGTATAAATTATATTTATTCCTATGAGGTAAACAATTATGGCAAACACAACTGTTGTCTATGCGCGCATAGATACAACATTAAAAGAAAACGCTGAAAACATTCTTTCACAATTAGGTATAACCCCTTCATGCGCTATACAGATGCTATATAGTCAAATAGTAATAAATAGAGGTCTACCATTAGAATTAAAACTTCCTTATGAAAAGCCCCTTTCCTTAGATAACTTAAGTAAAAAGGAATTAGAAGACGAACTAGAAAAAGGGCTTAAATCTCTGGAAGAAGGTAGAACATATACCGCAGAAGAAGTTAATGAAATATTGCGTAAAAAGTTCAATATATGAACTCACAATATTCAATCATTTATTCAGAAGAAGCGCTTAAAGACATAAATAACATTTACATATACATTTGCTACTTTTTATCAATGCCAGAAGTTGCTCGAAACCAAATAGTGCGAATTAAAGAAAAAATCTCATCTCTACAATCGATGCCATTTAGATATCAACTAATCGATTTTGAACATCGAAACAATATATTTATCCATAAAATGCCAGCAGATAGGTTCGTTGTTTTCTTTACTATAGATGAAAGTGATCATACTGTTAATATCATAAGAATTTGTTATGGCTCGCAAGAAATTCAAAAGCAAATAAAAATGGATGAAAGCAAAAATTAATTAATTCTATCTGCCTTGATAACAATAGGGAATTTTTAAGGTCAATTAAGTAAGATAAAGGATAAGAAATATTAAGTTATTTATTTGTAAGAAGCGCTAAGAAAATCATTTCTCATTTAAGTATCTTTTAAGTAAGAAAGTTAGAAAATATGGAAAAGTAATAACGTTATTTTTATAGCCAATATTTTTCTCAGCAAGTTTTATTCCATAATGAATGTCATTAATTTTATCGTTGTTGATAAGAGCAATCATTGCGTTAGGTCGCCCATCTTTTGCTTTTACATCGATAGGTATTAATGTGTTTGCATCTCTAACGAAAAACTCAATTTCTTGGGTCCCATCCTCTTTTCTATAAAAATATAGATCATATCCGGATTTTTTTAGATTATCTGCGATGATATTTTCATATATCGCGCCTTTATAAGTATTGAAGTTTTTATTTTTTCTTAAATCACTAGATGCTTCTTCATCAAGTGAGGCAATCAATAAACCCGTATCCATAAAATAAATGCGAAAATTATCAGGGTCATAGTTACCTTTTAAAGGCAAAGATAAATCATTCATGCAGTAAGAAATATTTACTATTCCGGCATCGCTTAGCCAATCGGCAACACCTGCATATTCCCTATTTCGAGCGCCATGTCCGACTTTTGAAATTCTAAATTTCTTATTATCTTGTCCAAGAAATACCGGAATTTTGCGAAATACATTTAAAATTTTTGCCTTATCTAAGCCTACTGCGTATTTAGTAATATCCTCTTCGTAGTCAAGAATAATTTGCTTTTGAAGTTTTAATACACCGCTATAATTTTTTTGTTCAACAAACAATTTAATAACTGCTGGCATTCCACCTAAGACCATATATTCATGAAAACGTTCTAAATAAACATCAAACTCGAAGCTAGATAGAGGTTTAAGTTCCTTCATGTGGGTATATAAAGTTTCGATTTGTTCATCGCTATATCCTAATGCCCATAAAAATTCTTCAAAATCCATTGAATACATGTTCAAGTCGATTTTATTTCCTGTACTAACAGATTCGATTTCTTTATAAGTTAGTCCCATTAATGATCCCGAACAAATGACATCAAATCTTCCATCCTCATTGAATGCTTTTAATGATGTCGCGGCATTAATGCATTTTTGAATTTCATCAAAAAATATAAGGGTTTTTCCCGGAACAAATTTTAAAGAAGGATCTTTCAAAGATATGTTTTTGATAATTGTGTCAACATCATAACCATTATCGAAAATATCTTGATATTCTTTGTTGAGAACAAAATTAATGTCAACAATGTAATCATAATGCTTTCTAGCAAATTCCTTTATTGACATAGTTTTGCCAATCTGCCTAGCCCCTTTTATGATTAAAGGCATTTTGTTTTCATTTTTAAACCATTCATCTAAATACTTATCAATTTTTCTTCTAAAATATTTCATAATTTGATCTCGTAAATTTATAATATCACAAAATTAAAGGCTAAATAAAGGTATGATATCGCAAAATTAAATGCTGATTTCTGTGTGTTTATCACAAAATTAAAGGCAAATCTAGGATTAACAATAACGATTTTATATTAAATTTATAGATGGCTAATTGTTTCGATGATATCACACTTCGTTGATGGTAAACCGCAAATTTGGCAGGAAACTAACCGCAAATTTGGCTAACAATTTAACAATGAAGAACTTTAACTAAATAAGAAGTGCTGCTGATCTGTTATCTGCATTTTTAAAATCTATTATCCTTTTATCTATGCACTCGTCGCCAATGAAATTAAGAATATTTAGGAAAAAATCAAGGGAGTTTTGAATAGAAAAAGGAAAAAATCAAGGGACTTTTTGAATAGAAAAAGGAAAAAATCAAGGGAGTTTTTTAAAGAAGTCCGATAAAATCAAAACTTTGTAAACTAGATGGCAATTAGATATTAAAAACAGCTTAAAAGAGGGGAAATAAAACTAATTTTTTAGCATGTTGATGGGAACGATGAAAACGCCATCATCAGTTTTTCTACAATAACCGTGGCTAGTTAAAATCATTTTAAATTTCGGTGTTTTAAGATTGCTGTTTTTCATTTTTCTTTCAAATGCGTTAAGAGATTTAACGCCATCTTTGATATTGGATTCGCTAAATATTTTTATTTCAATTGCCCCATAATCGCCATTTTCCAATTTAATTATTGCGTCTACTTCTAAACCAGAACTATCTCGATAATGCTTTAATTCAGCATTAAAAGTTTCTGCATAAATCGATAAATCTCTAACTGCAAAATCTTCAAAGAAGAATCCAAATGATTTTAGATCAGATAAAAGATCAGATGGCTCTATTCCTAAAGAAGCTGCCGCTATTGAAGTATCTAGAAAATGGTGCGTTGGAGCGCTTCTAACTGCTACGCTCGTTCTTAAATTTAGATTCCATGCAGGCATATCAAGGATGATAAATAAATCTTTCAATGTTTTTTTGTAAGAAAGAAAAGTATCATCATCAAGTACGCTTCTTTCTCCGGAAAGTAAAATATCTTTAATCATCGAAGTATTTTTTGCTTGCGTAGAAATATTTCGAGCAAAAGTTTTTAGTATCAAAAGTAAAAGTTCAGTGTTTTTGTTTTTTAAAAAATCAGCGAATTCATCGCTTTCATCGGTAATTGTGAATAAACCGTGATAATAGTTTTGTGTAACATCGATTGCATATTCCTTTTTTGCTTTAATAGCTACAGGCCAGCCTCCTCGACAAATGTAAAAGGCGATATCGCTAAGTGAAATTGGATTATCAAAAACAGTAGTGAATTTATAATTATCATCAAATAATTTTTCTAACGATATTATTCCGGATGATTCTTTTGATTCATACAAAGAAAATGGTCTAAGTAGCATTGAAGTGATTCTTCCAGCTGCTGAATTTTCAATTTGTTCAGGATCAACGGGTGTCGTACTTCCAGTTAAAATGAATTTCCCAAATTGATAATTATTATCAAGATCATCTTTAATGTAATTCCAAATATCTGGAACTTTCTGCCATTCATCAACTAGGTGAGGAGAGGATCCTTCTAAAGTAGATTTCGGATCAGATTTAGCGAGCTCAATTGCGTTTCTCGTTTTCAAACTAGTAACAGAATTTGCAAATTCTAAACACATAGTTGATTTACCAGAAAATTTAGGACCGGTTACTAAAACGCATCCGCAGGAATTCAATTTTCTTTTTAAAGCTTGTTCCGCTAATCGAGGGATATAATCTTTTACCATATTTAATTAAACCTTATATAAATGATACAAATACAAGTGCAATAAAGCAAATCAAATTCGGTGTTTTGAAAGAACTTGATTCGGTGTTTTGAAAGTGTTTCATTCGGCGTTTTGAAAATTATCAAAAATTATTGCTTCGATTTTATCGACATTTTAAATACAAAACACAGCATAAAGAGGAACAATCTTTTTATTACCATCTAAAGCGAAGTTTTTCGTCGACAATTTAATCGCATAAGCTGGTTTAAAAGTGTCCATATATACCTTCAAACTTTTAGCTTTCGTGTTATCCGCGGATTTAACTTCAATTGGAATAAGTTTATCCTCACGTTGAATGATGAAATCTATTTCTGCACCACGATCGGACTGCCAATAGTAAGTTTTATATCCGTTAATATTTAGTTGGACATTGACATAATTTTCAACCATCCCACCCTTGAAATCATCGATATCGTTGCTCATATAAAGAATGTCATTTACAGGTAAATCTTTCTTCGCAGAAAGTAGACCTAAATCTGATACATAAATCTTAAAGGAATCGATATCTCTATAATTTTCTAATGGTTTCTTGATATGCTCCACTCTATATATTTGAGAAACGATGCCAGAAAGAGTAAGCCACTCAATCGCGTTTTCAAATTCTTTTGCTCTCGCGCCTTTCTTGATTAATTTATATTGAAAACGTGTATTTTTCTTAGAAAGCTGAACAGTAATATTATCGTAAGTCAATCTAGTTTTTTTAATGTCGTTCAAATTGTTATATTTGCTCATGTCGTTTAGATAACTAGCAAGAATCGTCTCTTGAATATGTCGAATCAGAACATAATCTTTTGTATCGCAAAACTGCTTAACGCATTCAGGCATACCGCCGACAGCAAGATACTCCCGATAATGTTGCAAAGCAATATCGTGAAGAGCGGAGGGAAGAGACTTGTTATTTTGAAAACTATTTTTAATCTCTTCAACTAAACTATTTTCATTAAGTGCGAGCAAAAACTCTTCCATATCCATTGGATAAAGAGTTTTTATATCGACTTTGCCAACCGGAAATGAATATTTCGCTCTATTAACAGCAATACCAAGCAAGCTTCCTGCAACAATAATATGGTATTCCGGCGCGAACTCATAAAAATATTTTAATGATGTTAATGCCCTCTCACAGAGTTCAACTTCATCAAAAACAATCAGAGTTTTTTCTTTAACAATGCTTTGGCGAGAAATACGCGACAAAAGAGGAATCAAATAATCAGGGCTGATATTTTCCTTAAATGTATCAATCAGTGTAGGATCTGTTTCAAAATTAAAATAAGCAACATTGTCATAGTGACTTTTGCCAAATTCTAAAATTGAGTAAGTCTTTCCAACCTGTCGGGCACCCTCCAATATTAAGGGTTTACGATATTTACTAGCCTTCCATTCTTCCAAAAAACTCATAATCTTTCTATACATGATCATTGCTCCTAATAAATACTATAAATAGTATAAATATTATTCATGTAAAAAATCAAATAAAGATAACAATTTTTCATGTTATTTTTACATGAATAATTTCAGAAAAGTTACACTAAACGACATGAATGCCATTTGCAACTACTATAATGATTTTTTCTATCAAGCTTTAATTTATGTCTAAGATGCAAGTAAAAATACATTTTCTTAATTAGAGTTTGAACGATTTAGCAAAAACTTGAACGATATTTTTTGAGTTTGAACGATGAATATTAGAGTTTCAACGATTTATTTTGAGTTTGAACGATAATTTTTGAGTTTCAACGATGAAAAATGAGTTTGAACGATGCGATAAAATAGAAGCGGCCTCAAAGGAACAAAAATGACATAAATTTTACATCGTGTTATTCTTTAAGCATGAAAAACAGATATTTTATATTTCTAACAACGCTTCCATTGCTTTTAAGCGGTTGTTCGTTGACGTTAAAAGGAAGCACATCAAACAGTTCAAATGGAACAAATTCCACTACTGGGACAAGCCAATATGTTGACCCGACAGCGATTGAAGTTAGCTTTACTGCGATTAACGATTTCCATGGAGCGATAAATGAAACTAGTAGCCAACCTGGCTTAGCTAAACTTGCAACGTATTTAAAAAATAAGAAAGCTCAAGGCAATATTCTTATCAACGCCGGCGACATGTGGCAAGGAACTTTTGAATCAAACTATAACCGTGGAAAGCTTGTAACTGAAGCTTTTAAAGATATCGGCTTTGATGCACAAGTGTTAGGCAATCACGAATTTGATTGGGGCATCGATAAGATAAAAGAAAATCAAGCTATAAGCGGAACCAGTTATCTATGCGCGAACATCAAAGAATATAACGCCTCTGGAAATCCAAGTTATGTTGGAAATAAATATGAATTAGGCAAAGACTATAACATCATAACCGTCAATAAAGATACTGATAAAGAATTAAAAGTGGGTCTAATCGGTGTCATCGGAAAAGATCAACTCACTTCCATTGAATCGAAAAAATCCGAAGGCATCATCTTCTATGAGCCAACTGAAATTGTTAAAGATTTAGCAATAAAGCTAAGAAATGAAGAAGGTTGCAATGTCGTAGGAGCGATATATCACGCGCCTCAAGTCGGCAGTTATGGCGACATCATCTCTAATAGTTTATCTAGTTATATCGATGTCTTTTTCGGTGCGCATACGCATAGCGTGGAGTCATCATATATAAATGGAAAACCATATGCCCAAGCAGGATGCAATGGAGCATACGCCTCAAATATCACTCTGTCAGTCAATAAAGCTACAGGCGAAGTTAAATATACTTCTAGTCAATCAACTAATAGCGTTGATGTTAACGGATTTGTGGAAGAAATTCCACATTCATTAAAAGAAGATGAAACAATCAAAGCGATGATTGATACATACGCAAGTGAATCTTCTGCTGTTGCTAATAAAGTAGTAGGTTCAATAACATCACCTTTTTATAAGCAACAAGTTAGTAACGCTCTTGCAAAAGGGATGTATGAAATAACAACAAAGAAATATAAAAAAGATATCGCAGTGGCAATAACTAACACTGCGCGTAACGCAATATATAAAAGTGGACCAATCTATTATTCTGACTTGGTCACCGCTGTTCCTTTCGATAATGAAATCGTCATCATGGATGCAACAGGAAGCAACATCAAAGAAGAATTAGGATATGGCAATTATTCTTACGGAAAAGATTCTTCTTATTTTGAAGATAATACATATTACACCATCGCGGTGTGTTCATATGTGGCTTATCACATTGAAGTAACTAGCGGATATCGAAGAGTACTGAATTATTTTCCAACGCAGACAAATGTCTATGATTTAACAGATGAGAATAACAACAAAGTATATTATCGAGATGGCTTAGAATATTTGTTTCAAACTGCGACAAGCAATACAATAAATCCAAATAATTTCTGATAAACACAATAAATTAAAAAACTTGAAATGGTCAATTTCTTTAATGAAATATCAAAAGAATTGACCTTTTCAAGCCAAAATTAGCATGAACTACTCAATTTTCTTTAAGTTTTAATAAATGATTTGCATGTTTCAAGTTAAAGTCAAACTGAAGAAGTTAACTTTTAATTGCATAAAATAAAGTTAAAAATATGCAATTAAAATTCAAAAGACAATTTCTAAACAATTAATTATGGCTCCTTCTTTAATGAAAATTAATCATGCTAGAGCTAATCAAAGTAATCAAACGATTATCGTTAAAGTTTTGTCGTATTTATCGAATCTTTTTATCTGAGACCTTTCATCTTCTTGCATTTTTCCAACCATTTTGACCGGTTTTTTAACACTTTTCCAACCAATTTAACCATCGTTTTTAACATTTTTCCACCCTCCATAGATATTAGGAATAGTAATGCTAATATCGCCATTGGCTTAAAGATAAATAAAAGGACGCCGATAGCAAATGCTTCCAGCGCCCTAATTAATTAATTAATACGTTTATTCAATGGCAATTAGATATTTATAAACGTTTTGTCCCCCATCAATCGCGCCAACTTCAAGATTAGGGAATTTTTGTTGAATAGCTTTTAAGTTCTTTTGCTTTTCTTCTTCTGTGGCATCTTTGCCATAGATGATGGTTAAAACTTCTTTATCTTCGATTCCTGGAATCTTCTTTAATAGTTCAACAATTACCTTATTTTTGAATGGGGTTGATAGAAGCATCTTGCCGTTAACAATGCCAATATGTTCGCCTTTTCTAATTGAAACACCTTGAACTTTAGTAGATCTAATGGCAATGGTGATTTCTCCGGAAATGACGTGTCTAATAGCTTCATTGAAGTTACCAACAATGATGGTTAAATCATCGCTAGAATAATCAAGCATTGTTAGAGCGCTGAAGCATTGAGGAATGCTAAAGCAACTTACCACAACTACGTGAGCGCCTTTATATAGTTTGCTCGCTTGTTGAGCGGCCATGATGATGTTTTTATTGTTAGGAAAAACAATGATGTTATCAGCGTCTAGAAGTTTAAAAGCTTTCAAGAAGTCTTCAGTTGATGGGTTCATGGTTTGGTTGCCATTGACCACAACATCAACGCCGAAAGCTTTGAATTGTTCAACGATGCCATCGCCTTGAGCGACCGCAACGATCGCATATTTTTTATGCTCTTTTTTCTTCTCAATTTCGCGAGTCTCTTCATCCATCGTCTCATTGTGTTGAAGAGCCATATTTTCAATCTTGGTAGTCAAGAATTCACCATAAGCTCGCATTTTATGAAGCACGAGTCCTGGCTCTTTGGTGTGAACGTGAACTTTGATGATATCTTCATCTTTTAGAGCTACGATTGAATCGCCTTGAATGTCATCACCTTTTAAAACATCTAAAACAGTATCAACTGAAAATTTATCGACATCAACTTTTGATTTTTGAAGTCTAAGGATAAATTCGGTGCAGTAACCAAATTTAAGAATGTCATCGCTAGTGAAAGCATTGAAGTCGATTGGAGCGGCTTCATTTTCTTTCTTCTCCGGCGCGCTTAATTCATCAGCAATCTTTTCTCCATCGAGGAATTTCACCATGCCTTTGACGATGTAGACATATCCGCATCCTCCAGAGTCGATGACGTCTGCTTCTTTTAAAACCGGAAGTAAATCTTTAGTTTTCTTTAAAGTTTTAACAGCTTGTTTTAAATGAAGTTCATAAAAATCATTGATAGTGGATGAAGCGTCAATGTTTTTTGAAGCATATTCAGTTGCTTCACGAAAAACAGTAAGAATTGTTCCTTCGACTGGAACATCAACCGCTCCATAGGCTTGCTTAACGCCCATTTTGTAAGCTTCGGCAAGTTGAGAAGCATTTACTTCATCTTTATCGCTAAGTCCTTTGCAAATTCCTCTAAAGATTTGTGAAAGAATAACGCCAGAATTGCCTCTAGCAGAAAGTAGAGCTCCTTTTGAAAGTTCTTTCCCGACTTTTCCGATACTCTTTTCTTTTAATTCTTCAATCGCATGAGCGCCACCTTCGATAGTGCGGGCCATATTTGTGCCCGTATCACCATCAGGGACAGGGAAAACGTTTAAAGAGTCAACTTCTTGAAAGTTAGCTCTTAAGTTTTTCGCCCCGTTGATGATTAAAGAGGTAAATTGTTCACCATTTAATTTCTTAAGTATCATAAATTAAGCGGCATCGCCAGTGACTGTAACTTCTTTTCCGTAATAATAAAGACCAAAGGTACCTGGACCAGTAGAAGCTCCAATGATTGGTCCTAAATACATGACCTTGATTTCTTTAAATGGGACTAATTCTTTAATTTTATTAACCATTAAATCAACATCTTCTTGCTTGGCATCTGCATGAAGCACATAGCAAGTTTGATTTTCTGGATTAACAACTGTATCGCGAATGATCTCTGCACATCTAAGAATTGAACCTTTTCTTCCTTTGGCTTTTTCAATCGCGTGGTTCATACCAGCGCGGTCGCTGATAAGGATTGGCTTGACACCAAAGATGTTACCAAAGAAAGCAGAAGAGGCTTTCACACGACCCGCTCTTTTTAGATAGTCGAGCGATTCAACAGTTGCGACTTGGTTGTAGCAAAGTTTTGTCTTTTCAAGTTCTTCGGTGATTTCTTCCATTGATTTTCCTTCTTTTCTTAAATCAGAAGCGTGCATAAGCATCATGCCTTGGCCTAAGCAAGAAATGAGCGAATCAACGATGATAAGCTTACGATCAGGATATTGTTTAGAATATTTTTCTTCCCATAATCTATGAGCGAGCTTTAAAGAAGCAGATAAGCCTGATGAGCAAGCGATGTATAAAATGTCTTCACCTTTTTCGAAGTGACGTCCGAAGACTAAATCATATTCTTGTTCAGTCACTTGAGAGGTGATGATGCGGTTTCCAGCACGCATGACATCATAAAATTCTTTAACAGATAGATCTTCATAATCTAATGAAGCATAGATTTCATGAAACTTTTTATCTTTGTTGTCGGTCCAAGAGACGAGCATACGAGCGTAGTCAACATCGTATTTATCTCTTAAATCCTTTGTTAAGTCACATGTAGAATCTCCAATAATTGCAAATTTTGCCATTTTTAATTGTGTCCTTTCATAAATTTGACAAGTTAAAGGATATACTCCACGAATTATATAACAATAGACAATATTAGACATTTGCCAATTAATTGACATTTTTATATATTTTGCCTATTATTTTTATGATGAAAACTGACCTGAGAATTGTTAAGACAGAAGCTGCGATAGAAGGGGCATTTTTAGAGCTAATTGAAATGAAAGGCTATGAAAATGTTCATCTTCTAGACATCGCCGAAAGAGCTAACGTTAATAGAAATACAATCTATCTTAGATATGGAACAAAAGAAGATATCGTTAAAAAGATAATCGACAAAGCTTTTAAGAAGCAATTAGAGGAATTAGATACAGAAGCGTTAATTAAAACAAGAAGCAACCGTCGCGCGGTTAGCAATATGTTTACATCGATCTTCAACGTTTTATCAAAAGATATTGAAGTTTATCGCATTATTCTCACTGACTTTAATTTATCAGGCTATACAACCTATATCTTAAACACTATACGTTCGATGATTTTTGTGCGCGTTGCTGACACGCCTAAAAATCGACTTATTGTTGAATATGTTTTACGAGGTGCTTTCGGTGTTATTCAAAATTGGATAATCTATGATACAGGTTCAATAGAAGATAATGTTAAAATATTAACTAGTTTGTTGGTGCCTAATGTGCATCATTTAACATATAAATAGGGAGCGAAAACATGTTAACGGAAAAATCACCAATTAAATTTAGGGAAATAATTATCACCGCTATTATAGGTATAACGTTATTGATTTTAGGAAACGTCTTTGACTTTTCTTTAACTAGCAAAGTATATGATCCAATTAATACAAATTTATTTGGTGTAATTTTAGCTGGCTTTAGCGAACTTCCTGTTTGCTTTGCTCTCGCTTTTAGTGGTTCAGTTTTAATAATGTATAACCCCAAAGAAGGAAATAAAATTTGGGAAGTTGTTTCGATTCTTATCGGGATTGTTGCTTTAGGATTTTCTCTTTATTACACATACGATACTTGGCTAGAATATTTAACCTTTGCGATGAACGAAGGAAAAGATACTTTATTTAAAGTTACGGGAGTTATCTTCTCGTTGCTTTTTAACGCCGCTGTCATATGTTTTGTCGTTTTCTTCACCAAAAAATTCGATAAAAGAAACATGATTTTCTTAGCTTTCTTCTTTCTAATATTTGTTGCCGCTGTTTCTTTAACAACAACCGGCGCGAAATTTTTGTGGAGCAGACCTCGTCCAAGATTTATCTTTTCACAAGATGGCGTTGAACCTTCTTCCTTATTTAAAAATGCTTGGGAAATGAATCCTTTCTATGCTTTAAAGGAAAGTGAATGCAAATCTTTCCCTAGTGGACATAGCGCATACGCGACCATCGGAATGTTTGTTTTTCCTTTATTAACTTTAATAAGTGATAAAACAAAAAATGAAAGAAAGCTTCAAATACTTTTATATTATGTTGGTTTTGTTTACGCACTTATAACTATGTTATCTAGAGTTCTTGCCGGCGCGCATTTCCTTAGTGATGTAGCCGCAGGATTCTTATTTACTTTATTGCTTGGTTTTATATCTTTATTTCCTTTATTTAAGAAAATCGAAATATTTTAATTCATCTATATGGAAGAAAAAGTAGAGAACAAAGAAGAGGTTTTATCTGACCAACAAACTGAGGTCTTAGAAAACCCAAATAAAAAGAATAAGAAGAAACTTATTTCTAATCTTATCTTTTTAGCTTTGCTTACTATTTTAGTCTTCGTTTTGATTTTTAATGTCGGTGATTTCAACGAAATAATCGATAGTTTTTCTAAAATAGGGGCTAACTATCAATATCTATTAATAGCCTTTGGTTTAGTTTTGCTTTATTTCCTTTTATGGCCATTTTCACAATGTATATATGGCAAAGCATTAAATGCAGAAGCCACGGTTGGAGAAAGCTATCTAATAGGTTGCTCAGAACACTTTTATAATGGCATTACACCTTTCGCGGCTGGTGGACAACCTTTCCAAATTTATTCTTACACCAAATGTCATGTTAAGACTGCGAAAGGAACAGGAATCATCTTAGCATCCTTTGTAACCTTTATGCTTGCAACCAATGCCTTTGCTTTAGGTTCACTTATTTTTGCTAGACGTTTATGGGATGGTTTTGTTTTATTAGAGGCTCAAGCATTCTTCTTTGTTTCAATCGCAGGAGTAACGCTTAACTTCTTAGTGTTACTATTCATGTTTGCTTTAGGGACAAGTAAAAAACTTAGGCATTTCATGGTTAACTTAGTCGTTAAAATTGCAAATTGGAAGATTTTCCATAACGAAAAACGCAAATTAATGTATCGCTTCGGAAACTTCTTAAATAAGCAAATTCCTGTCTTTGAAGAATACTGTTCAAACGCTCAAAGAGCCTTCAAAGAAGTGTTTACACATAAGAAAGCTACATTCTTTGCTTTATTAGTTAAGCTCATCGACATGGCGGTTTATTACATGGTCCCATTTTTCCTATTAAAAGCAGTTGGTGTTGAAATAGGATATGAAAATCTTGTTGTCATCACATTCACAACCTCGTTTGCTATTAATGCCGTTGTATGGATGCCAACGCCAGGGGCGACAGGCGGAGTTGAATTTGCATTTGCTTTTGCAGTGGCCGCTGCAGTGGGAACGAAAATCGATTCCTATAGCGTCTCTTTGCTTTGGAGACTTCTTACCTTCTATTTCACAATCATTTTAAGCTTTATAATGAACATCGTTTTAGAAGCTCACACTTCAAGAAAAATAAGTAAGGAAGCAAAGAAAAATGTTTAATGTTCTTTACGGCGGAGATCGCTTAACGCTTAGAGGTATCTATCTTTCAATGAGAAGCATGCTTAAATACAATAATTTTCCAATTCATTTTTATATACTCACCATGGAAGTTATTGATAAAGGTGAAAAAGGAAGAGCCATCAAGGAAGAGGATAGATTATTTTTAGAATCTTTAGCTAAAAGATTTAATGAAGATAACATTATTGAATTGTTCGATTTCACCGATAAGTATAAAAACACAATTAAAAATACGAGAAATAATAAATCAACCTTTTCTCCATATTGTATGCTCCGTTTATTTTCTGAAGAAATACTTCCAGATGAAAATGTTTTATATCTAGACGCCGATACATTAATCAATGACTCTTTATTATCCTTATTCGCTATTGATATAAGCGACGTTGAATTAATTGCTACACCAGATTATCTCGGTCAGTGGTGGGTTCGTCCGGGCTATTTCAATTCCGGTGTCATGTATATAAACGGCAAAAACATTAAAGAAAGTCATCTATTTTCTCGATGCATAAACCTCTTGATGCATAGAACCTATTATTTCGCTGATCAAAGTGCCTTAAACAATTTAGTAAGACAGTTCCGTTACCTACCAAGAAAATATAACGAACAAAGAGCCTTTAAAAAAGACACTGTTATCGGTCACTTCTGCAATCGCGTTTCTCGCTTTTGGTCGCCAATTAGACCATGGGATGTAAAAGCGATGCGTGAAATTTATAAAATTAAATGTCTCGATGACATCTACAAAGATTATTTAAAAGAATTTCCTTTTGAAGAAATTGGTTTAAAGAAACCTGATTATAATTTTTAGTCTTTATACGAATTAAGAGCTTCAAGAACTATTTCAAAATATTTATCAACATCAATGTCTATGGCAACATAGGCATTTTTCTTTAATTTTAGATAATCGAATTGGTCGCAGTTAGTTCTTCCATATGATGGACCATGACTTAAGTCAATCGTCACGTTCATAAATTTCATTTTAAGGACATCAGGATTTAGTAAATAGACAATGGTCACTGGGTCATGAAGAGGGGCGCCATCAAAGCCAAATACCTTCTTTTGATTTTCACAAAATACATCCATCAACCTGGCGTAAGCCTTAGCAACTTTATTATTAATTTGCCTCATTTTTTCTCGAATTTCTGGTAAAACGAGGACTTTTCTAGTCACATCTAAACCCATCATCTTAATAACTAAGCCTGAATTAAAAACAATATCCGCGGCTTCGGGATCACAAAGAATATTAAATTCACTCGCCGGAGTGACATTGCCAAATCCAATTGATCCGCCCATCAAAACAATTTCTTCGATGTTGGTTTTGCATTCCGGGTGTTCAAGAAGTAAGGAAGCCACATTTGTTAAAGGTCCCGTTGCCACGATTGTCACTTTTTGATGCTCTTTTAATAATCTAGCCATCAAAGAAATGGCGTCCTCTTTAGCAAAATCTATCTTTAAATCTAAAAAAGAAAAACCATCTAGTCCAGTTTCGCCATGAATCTCAGAACAAATGATGGCGTCTCTTTTTAAAGGTTTATCTTTTCCTAAAGCTACTGGAACATTTAGATTAAGAAACTGAACAAGGTTAAGCGCGTTTCTCCCGGTCTTTTCTAATATTTGATTGCCAGCTTCAACACTTACTGCCAGTAAATTAAGTTTATTAGAAGAGCCGGCAAGCATTAAAGCGACTGCATCATCATGACCAGGATCACAATCGAGAATGATATTTCTTTTTGACATAGATTAATTTAACCATAACAAGTGTTAAAATAGGAACATGATTTATAAACCAGATTACACAAATTCGATAACTAATTTAGCTAATTCGATTCTAAAAAGATTTAATGTCGAGCCATTTCATAACACGATTAAATGCGTGGATGAATTGCTCAATAAAAAGAAGAAAATCTTAGTGTTTCTCTTCGATGGAATGGGCGAATATATCATCAATAAGCATTTAAAGGAAGATGACTTTTTTAGAAGCCACGTTCTAACAAGTGTCACATCAACAATGCCTCCCACGACTGTCGCTGCGACTAATTCCTTTTTAAGCGGATTATATCCAGAAGAAAATGGTTGGCTAGGTTGGTCACAATATTTTAAAGAAAACGACAAAATAGTTAATGTCTTTACTAATTTTATTAAAGGCGAGAATAAATACATTGAAGGTGAAAATTATATGAGCCTTTTTGCTAGCTATCCTAATCTCGCAGATTTAATAAACTCAAAGAATAAAAAGGATACTGCAAAACTTATCTTTAGCTATCCAGTTGATAAGAAAAATAAAAAAGTAAGAAAGATGAAGTCGTTTATTAAATTCGCTTATAAAGAAGCAAATAGAAGCGATGAAACTTTCACATATGCTTATAACGTGTCGCCTGATTGCTTTATGCATATAGATGGCACAAATTCTAAAAGAGTTCATAAAAAGATTAAACAAATAGAAAAATTGGTTAAGAAATATTCAAGTAAGAATAAAGATGTTTTAACTCTAGTTATCGCTGATCACGGAATGAAGGATGTTAAATTTGATGCGATAAACAATTATCCTGATTTAATGGATACTTTATTTAGACCAATAACATTAGAATGCAGAACAGCGAATTTCTATATTAAAAAAGGTCGAGAAGCTGAATTTGAAAATCTTTTCCATAAATATTATGGGGAACACTATAAGTTGTTTACGGTAAAAGAAGCTATAAAAGAGAAACTATTTGGCGAAGGAAAAGCAAGTGACTTGGCGTTGTCTTTTCTCGGCGATTACATCGCCATAAGCCAAGATGACGTTTCTTTAGAATATATTTACCCATCTGATAAAGAAGGAAAACAATTTAAAGGGCACCACGCTGGTGGCACCCTTGAAGAATTAATGATTTCTGTAATCGCAATTAACAACGATTAAATCTTACGAATTCTGCCATCAAGTGAGTGGAGTCGAATTGATCCGCCTTGGCTTTTAACGAGCTCACGAGTGTAATCAATTGCTTCTTGTTGAGTCGCACAAACTTTGATAGCTTTTTCGCCACCGGCAAGTTTTACTTGCCACTTGCCAAGAAGTGATTTAGTTGTAGAAATATGATAAGTTCTCGTATTTCCGTTATATAAATTGTTCGCTGGTTTTGCTGGAGCCTTTTTAACTGGAGCAGGAGCTGCTTTAACAGTCACAGTTTTACTTGCAGTTGTAGTTTGAGCAACAGGTTTAGCTTGTTGAGTAGCAGGCTTTGTAGCTTGTGTTGTAGCCGGTTTACTAGCTGGTTGAGCAGGCTTAGCTTGTTGAACTGCTACTTTAGAAGCAGGTGCAGGTTGAGTAGCAACTTTCTTTTCAGCAACAGGCTCTCCTGTTTCTTTCTTTTCTTCAACTGGGGCTACACTTTCTTCTACTTTTTCTTTATTCGTGCATTTGTAAGATGCTAAATTAAGTGCCCACCAAATGTTAGACAAAGCAAAGGTGCCAACAATCATGGTAGGAACAGAAATCGCCATACGTATATAATTAATTTCTGCTGTACCTTTTTCGTGAATGAAGTTATAGATATCAAAACTTAAATCTTCATTGATGAAAATTAATGCAGTGTAGACACCGGCATAAATAACAACTAAGAGAGTTGATAGCCAAATCCATCGCCATTTGATTTTTGTTTCAACATCAAATAAGCAGAAACCAACAATGGCGAAAGTTGGAGCTAAAACATGCAAGAATAAATTGCATCCTTTATAAGCAAATTCAATATTGGCTTCATTTAAATTCCAAAGAGGGGCTAAAAAGAAGATGACAGTTAATAAAGTGACGCTAATTAAGGTCGTCGCTGCTAATTTAACTTGCATCAGCCATTGAGGTAATGGTTTGTTTTCTACGAGATCAATAATCCCAACAACAAGGAAAACTAATCCAGCAACTGCCAAGAAAATGTTGGAATTGATAGTAAATGGCAAGAATGCTGTCGCCTTGCTAGGATCAAACACGCTGCTATCGCTATAGTAAAGGGCTAAGCCGATTGCTGATAGAATAACAGTGATGAAAGTGAACGAGAGACTTAAGACTTTTTTGACTTTAATTTTCATTTTTGATTTTCCTCCAGTACTCATTTAATAATTGTTCATTTTTATTCATTTGCGGAGTGTAATATTTGCTATCAACTAAGTCATCTGGCAAATATTGTTGCTTCACATAATGATTGGGATAATCGTGAGGGTATTTATAATTTTGACCCTTCACTTTTGCATCGGCTCCATCAAAATGTGTATTTTGGAGCTGTCTAGGTACGTTTATGCCTTTTCCTTTATTAATATCTTCGCATGCTTTTGCATAAGCTAGGTAGCCCGAATTACTTTTTGGTGCTGTTGCTATCAATATTGTAGCATTACTTAAAGGCAATTTGGCCTCTGGCATTCCAAGTTGCAAAGCTGTATCAACGCAGGACTTAACAATTGGTATTAACTGAGGATAAGCTAGACCAACATCTTCATTAACTGAACATAATAATCTTCTTGAAGCGGCGATGATATCGCCCGATTCTAATAATTTAGCTAAATAGAATATCGCAGCGTCAGGATCAGAGCCACGTAGCGATTTCATAAAAGCGGATAAATTATCAAAATGACGATCTTCATTTTTATCGTAAGAAATATTCGCTTTATCAATTAACTGTTTGGCGTCATCTAATGTAATAGTTTTGTTTTTACCAGATGCATTGATAAGAAATTCTAAATTATTAAGAGCTTTTCTCATGTCGCCATTGGAAGAAAGAGCGATAAAAGATAAAGCGTCTTCATCAATTTTGATATTTAGTTTTTTAGAAGCATTTTCTAAACCTTGCTTTATATCGTCAACCTTCAAAGCTTTAAATTCAAAGACAGTGCATCGAGATAATAAAGCTGGGTAAATATAAAAATATGGGTTCTCGGTTGTTGAAGCAATTAAAGTAATTTCACCTTTTTCAATGAATTCGAGCAAAGACTGTTGTTGCTTCTTATTGAAATATTGAATTTCATCAAGATAAAGAAGAATTCCATTTTGGTTAAATAGCGAATTAACTTCAGAAATTACCTTTTTAATATCATCTAAAGATGCGCTTGTGCCATTAAGGGAATATAAAGCCATATTTGTAGACTTAGCGATGATGTTAGCAAGCGTAGTTTTACCAACTCCCGGAGGTCCATAAAAAACCATGTTGGTTATCTTTTTCGATTGAATGGCTTTATAAAAAATAGCATTCTTATCGAGCAAATGTTTTTGACCAACAACTTCATCAATGCTATTGGGACGAAGTAAATCCGCGAGCGGTTTTTCCATGCGTTAATGATAAATTTTATTTAACATTAAATCAAGAAGTGAAAAAGGTTTTTGCAAAAGAAAATGCCGATTGCTCGGCATCTTCGTTGTTTTTATAATTTGTTGTCTGATCCAAGGACTTCGCGAATCTTGTGTTCAACTAATTGTTTCACATAAGTTCTGCCATCGCCGATATATTGACGAGGATCGAAGTGTTCAGGGTGAGCATCAAAGTGTTCACGAATTCCAGCAGTCATTGCTAAGCGGAGATCGCTATCGATATTGATTTTGCAAACCGCCATTGAAGCTGCTTTTCTTAGTTGTTCTTCTGGAACTCCAACTGCGTCAACAAGTTTTCCTCCGTGGGCGTTAATGATCTTAACGTACTCTTGATTAACTGAGCTAGAACCGTGCAAAACGATTGGAAAACCTGGCAAACGCTTGCTAACTTCTTCAAGAATATCAAATCTAAGTGGAGGTGGAACCAAAACGCCGTCTTTGTTTCTTGTGCATTGTTCTGGTTTAAATTTGTATGCACCGTGACTTGTTCCGATGGCAATGGCCAAGGAATCAACTCCAGTTCTACGAACGAATTCTTCCACTTGTTCAGGACGTGTATAAGATTCGTTTCCGTGTTCAACTTTAACATCGTCTTCGATGCCAGCAAGTGTTCCAAGTTCAGCTTCGACAGTGACATATGGGACATGCGCATGAGCGTATTCGACGACTTTTCTAGTGATGGCGATATTTTCTTCGAATGGTTTGCTAGATGCATCAATCATGACAGAAGTGAAACCTCCATCGATGCAATCTTTGCAAATTTCAAAATCTGCTCCGTGATCAAGGTGAAGAACGATAGGTAAACCTGTATCTTCAACCGCAGCTTCGACCATGTGTTTTAAATAAGATGGTTTCGCATATTTTCTCGCGCCGGCAGAAACTTGAAGGATAACAGGAGAGTTGCATTCTTTCGCAGCTTCAGTAATTGCTTGAACAATTTCCATGTTGTTGCAGTTAAAAGCACCAATCGCATAGCCTCCTTCATAGGCTTTTTTGAATAATTCTTTAGTATTAACTAATGGCATATTATTGCTCCTTTTTTATGCATATATTTTATACTTTCTAATGAAAATTTATATAAATTTTTGCTCTTAAAGATTTTTGAATACGCTTACTTATAGTAAAAGTGCACATTTATTGCCTATTAATGAGTTATTCTTTAAACTAGATATAATGAAAAAGAGGTTTTAAATAATATGAAAAAATATGCAATATTAGTTGTTGATATGCTCAACGATTTTGTAACTGGTTCACTTAAATGTGAAAGAGGAGAAGCTATCGTTCCTGCTTTAGCATCTTTTTTAACTGAAGCAAGAAAACACAAAGTTCCAGTTATCTTTTGTAACGATTCACATCTTGAAGGAATCGATCACGAATTTACCATTTGGGGTCCTCATGCGATAAAAGGAAGTAAAGGCGCAGAAGTCATTAAAGAACTCAATTTGGACGAAAAAGTTGACTACGTAGTGCCGAAAAGACGTTACAGCGGCTTCTTCCACACTGATTTAGATTTGCTTTTAAAAGAACTCGGAGTCACTTCCGTTATCATGACTGGATTACACACTCATATGTGCGTGAGACACACTTCCGCGGACGCCTTCCAAAATGGTTTTGAAGTGCTAGTAAATGTCGATGGAGTCAATGCCTTCACTGAAGAAGACCATTTAAGTGGACTTAAATATCTAAAAGATGTTTATGGAGCGAAACTATTAACTTCAGAAGAAATATATAAACTTTGGGAAGAAGAATAAGCAAAAAGTAATAAACGTACTAAAATAATTTCACATAGGTCTACAAATGGATATTTATTCAAAGATAACAAAGATAAAAGAAGAAGGCTTGGATGCCTTTATAGTCACTGTCATCGATAAAAGCGGAATGGCTCCCTCTGATGTTGGCAAAAAAATGATTGTCTATTCTAATGGAGAGTCATTTGGAACAATTGGAGGAGGTGCAATTGAGCATTATGCAATCGAAAAATGCAAAGCCTCTTTCAAAGATAGAACTTCTTTTAACGAGAAATATTATTTGATGGATAAAGATGTAAAAGTTGCTGATGATGAAATAAAACTTGAAATGGCCTGTGGAGGAAAAGCGACACTTTTCTACGAATTTATCGGACCAAAAGAACATGTTTATATCTTCGGGGCCGGTCACTGCGGAAAAGAGCTCGCCAAAATCTTGACGCCTATGAATTTTTATGTGACCGTTATCGATAACCGTCAAGATCTCATTAACGAAGTAAGAGAATTTGCAAACAAAGTTGAATGCGTTGACTTTGAAAAATATGTCGAAGAAAGTAATGACTTAGAAAATTCATATATTGTCGTTGCAACGCCAAGTCATAGCTACGATTATCAAGTCTTAGACAAAATATTTAATAGAAATATTCATCCGTCTTATTTTGGAATGCTTTGTAGCAAGAAAAAAATAACTGATTATCTTTCAAAGTTAAAAACCACTTATGGAAAAGATATACATTTAGATAATTTCTATTCACCAATCGGTCTAGATTTAGGTGGAGATTCTCCTGAAGAAATCGCGATTTCTATCGCAAGCGAAATACTTTCAGTTCATTATAAAAAATCAAACCCTTTAAAACATATGCGAGAAAAGGCTTTAGCTAATAAAGCGTCCTGCGATTAAGTTCTAAATTATTAATACAATTTCAATATTAACGTAGTTCCTAATAACTGTGGTTGTTTAATGCTATTTTTATTCTGCAATCAGATATAAAAAGATGATTAAAACAAAGTTTTATATTCTTAATAAATCTAAAAAATTGACAAGTAGTACGTGGCTTTTTATCGTGAGATTAGGGATAGAAAACGATGAAGCATCATGTACTAAAACTTCTTGGAACCAGTCTTATTTTGCCATTTATTTCTAACTGCAATTTCAGCAACAATGAAATCGAAAATATCATTAACGATAAAAAGCTTAAAGAAGCGGTCATTAATTTTGATTTAGACTACAAGCTTTTCGAGCCCGGAACCGAATTATCTTTTAATTATTTATGGCAAGCCTATGATACCTATAATAAATTTGGCCCAAAAATTGATAAAGATAATAGGCTTATTACATATTTAATCGACTATCAAAACATTGAAGATGATTTTTATTCAATATATTTGAGAAAAAGTGATATTAGTACCCTGGAAACTTGGTTTTCCACATTTCATCAAAAGAATTCGACAGATGTAAATAATTATCATTTTGTTGAAGATGAGAAAGTGATCGATGGTAAATATTTGCTCGCGGCTCAGCAAAACAATGTCACTGAATTTGTTGTTTCAAAATGCAATTCATTAAATGAAATGCCTTATGAAACCAATAACTACCAAATGGTTATTTGCTTAAAAAAGAAGAAATTATCAATTGAAAAGAATGTTAGTAAAGGAAAAATAATTAATAAGTCTTTGTTCGCCTTTCATCGTGTAGCATTGAGATACGATTCTAACCAAAAGAAATTGCAAGATTATATATTTGTAACGCCCGAAAAGAACAATGTTTCAATAGTTGAAAATCAGTTCAATTATATTGGAAAGACATTAGGTGTCTATCCTACTCAATTTGAAAATATAGATAACTTATATTTCCCAAGATTAGGTTTATTAAACTATTATTTAAATCTGCAAAAAACAATTGATGTTATAGTGACTCAAAACAAAGAAGTGATTTTGCCTCGTTTTCTAGTAAGCGGTGATAAAACTATTGATTTGCTTGATAAGAACGCATCAATTCCAATTGATTCTGATGATGTTTTTCGCAATTACAAAGATATGTTTTTAGAAGCATATATCGATAAAGAAAACGAAAAGCAGGGCAATTATATTTATGGACGTTATGATTTGATAAAAGTCCTAGAGATTATAGAAAATATATCGTATTAATTTTTGAAGACCGAGCCATTCTTTTTACGAAGATTTTGTTTGATAAGAAGAAAATAAATAAGAACTGTTTTATTGCTTGGTAAAGATACTTTTTAGCAAAAATTCAAGCATAATGTAATAACTACTTATAAACTATTGGCAAAATGATTGCATAACGCAAACATTTGTAGTGTAATATAATTATCAATTAAAACAAAGGAGGTATCAGCGAAATGGCAAGAACAGCAAATGTATTTGCAAGAATCGATCCAAATATTAAAGTGCAAGCAGAAGCCGTTTTAGATAATCTAGGCATATCAACAGCAACAGCAATAGAAATTTATCTTCGACAAATAGCTCTACAAAGAAAAATACCTTTTGAAATGAAACTTCCCGAAGCTAATAAACCTGTTGCCTACGCTTCTCTAAGTGATGATGAGTTTAATGAACTTATGAGTCAAGCCGCAAAATCATATGCCGATGGATTGTGCACTAATCTAGATGACTTTAAAGCGGAACTTTCAAAGAAAATTGGATTATGAAAGAATGGAAAATAGTCCTCACTCCTGAGTTTAAATTAGAGTTTATCGATATATATAAGCATATAGCAAATGTATTACAAGCTCCGGGTGCAGCGAAAAACAAAGTTAAAAAAATACTTACGCACATAGAACAGTTAAATGAAATGCCAGAAAGATTTCCAATTGTGGAAAATAAACTTTGGCGCAGACGAGGGTTAAGAAAGTTAATCGTGGATAACTACATAATTTTTTATTATCCAAACAGGCAAACGCATGAAGTTGTTGTTTTTCATGTCTTCTATGCTGGTCGCAATATTGATGAAATGTTGTAAAAGAAATAAAAAGGACTGATTAGTATCAATCCATTTTATTTTTTGGTGGATCTGACCGGGATCGAACCGGCTACCTCCTCGTTGCGAACGAGGCGCTCTCCCAGATGAGCTACAGACCCATAACGAGATAATTAAATAACAAAGAATGCTTCTTTTCAAGCAGTAAGAACAATAACTATGACATAATTAACTGCTTTTAAAGTAGAATAATCCTATGGCAAACGCGGTCGCAGTTATTGATATGAAAGCATTTTATGCTTTTTTTGAATGCGTAGAAAGAAATCTAAATCCTTTCACAACTCCGCTTGTGGTATGTGACACAACGCGAGGAGAAGGAACAATTGTGTTGTCGGTTTCTCCATTTTTAAAAGAAAAAGGCGTGCCGTCAAGATGCAGAAAACGTGAGCTACCTAATATTGAGGGTATGATTTATGCCGCACCGCAAATGCAAAAATATGTCGAAAAATCCGCGGAAATCGTCTCAATCGTTCTCGACTTTGTCGGCGAAGATGATATCCATGTATATTCCATCGATGAAATGTTTGTTAATCTTGGTCCATATCTAAAAATGTATGAAGCGACACCGCGCCAACTTGTAAGAAAAATTCAAAAAGCGATATTTGATAAAACAAAATTGGTGGCCACTGCTGGAATAGGCGAAAATATGCTCATGGCTAAATTAGCTTTGGACCTAGATGGCAAAAAGAAACCGCCTTACATTGCTCAATGGACTAAAAGCAGCATAAAAACGAAACTTTGGCCCGTAACTCCTCTATCAAAAATGTGGGGAATATCGCTCAATTACGAGCGAAGACTCAACAATCTAGGCATCTTTAATGTTGGTCAACTCGCTAACGCCCCAAGAGAATTACTCAAAGAGAAGTTCGGCGTGATGGGCGAACAACTTCACGACCACGCGAATGGAATTGATAACACAAATATCAGAGACAAATACATTCCCAAAGAAAACAGTTTTTCTCTCGGCCAAGTCTTGCATGAAGATTATAAAAAGAAAGAGGCAAAACAACTCATCATGGAGATGAATGATGACTTATCAAAAAGGCTACGAGATCACCATTTAAAAACATCGCAATTAGCTCTTTCAATTCGCTTTACCTACACTGAAGGCGGAGGCTTTTCTCATCAAGTGAAATTAGACTATCCAACTGATGACACTAAATTCATGTATAAAGAATTGATAAAAATATTCGATAGATACATCGAAAATCATCTAACTCGAGGCATCTATATTAGTTATGGAAAATTAAGCGAATCTGAATATAGCCAACTTTCTTTATTTGAAGACACAGAAGAGCAAATAAATAGAAGCAATCTTCAAAAAGCCATCGATGAAGTTAAAAATAAGTTTGGTGATGATTCGCTTTTAAGAGGCTCCTCATTACTTAAAACTAGTACCGCGAAAGAAAAGCACAATCAAATCGGAGGCCATAAAAAATGAGTGATAGAGGAATGAAAAAATACGCCCCTTATTCTTCTTTGGTGGAGCAAGCAACCTCGTTAGAAAAGATGCGTTATCAAAAAAATAAAATAGAAAAACCTCAGATTTCATCTGATTTAGCAAATAAAATTAATCTAATTTTAAATAGTTGCATGGGAGAAAATATTGAAGTTAAGTTCTTTTATAATGGATATATTTATTCGATAAAATCGATACTAAAAGGTGTAAACACAAATAGAAGAATAGCTATATTTAGCGATGGGGAAATACCTTTAAAAGATATCCTCGATTTAAATTGCGAAAATCTTTCCAATAAAATTGATGATTTTATTAGTTAATATAGTGAGCATAGATTCTTCTCGAGGCTTTTCGCCCCCTAATCATTAGCCTCGAGAAATATCTGCTCTCTTTTGCTAAAATATAGTCCCTTAGGACACAAAAATATATGAAACAGCCATTAGAAAAAGCATTATTAAAACTTCAAGAAGGTGATACCAATGCTTTGGCGACCATTTATGATTTAACAAATAAAGGTGTTTTTACATTTATTCTTCCAATCGTAAAAGACTATGCTGTCGCAGAAGATGTAATGGAACAAACCTACATTACGGTTTATGAAAAAATAAACCTTTACAAAGAAAAAACTAATGGAAGAAACTGGATTTTAACAATTGCCAAAAATCTAGCAATAAACGAATTCAATAAAAGCAAAAAGGTAATTGACTACGACTATAACGAAGAGTCGCTTATGCCTGAAGGCTTATATAACTTAGATGAAAGCTTAGAAACTCCAACAATAAAACTCGCGAATGAGATATTAGATGAAACTGAATTTAAGATTCTTATCATGTACGCGATTGGTGAATATAAACATCGAGAAATAGCTGACATCCTCCATTTACCTTTAGGTACAGTAACTTGGAAATATAAACACGCTCTTGAAAAAATCAGAGCTGAATTAACAAAAAGAGAAGAAAATGAAGCTAAAAGAATTGGAAAAGAATTTAATTAAAGAAGGAAAATGCTTAATTCCTAACAAGATCGATAGCATCTATCAAAAATTAGGCATTAGTTTTCTTGATGAAAAAGTAAACAATTCTTTTATCGAACAAAAAATCAAGAACGAAGGAAACATTCTTTTAGAAAAGGCTAAGCCAGAAATCGTCAAAAAAGAAGATGAATGGTCACTTTTCTACGAACGCAAAATTGAAGAAGAGAAAAATGATTTCCTCCCCAATATCAAAGATAAACTCGGTATTAAAAAAGAAAATCGTCTATCAGCGTTCTTTAAAAATAAAGGCGTCCTTGCCTTCTCCAGTGCTTTCGCTATCGCCATTATTTGTACAAGCGTTGTCTTAGCCAATGCTTTAAACAAGCAAAATATTATTGATGGTAGCAATTCTGATGCTGATACATCAAATAGCATCGATGATACAGTTAATCTTGCTGGAAAAAGCACAGTCAACTTTAAATTAGAATCAGGAAGTAAAACTTATAAGCCAGAAGTTATTTACGCTGTTGAAACAACAAGTTACATCAATTCAAGTTCGATAGTCGCGGTTAATGATAGTTCAAAAAACATCTTAAGCGGATTTAGCTCCACTAGCGAAAATAATGTTCGTAAACTCGCCTCTAACAACACTTATACAATCTCCTCATTTACTGAAAAATATTTAAATATTGCCTTAAATCTTGGATACATTGAAAGAAAAGATGCTTCAAAAATAAATGAAATAACCTTGACAATCAATTACGGAAAAGATGATGAAAGCTACTATAAAAAACTCATCGAAGAGATGAAAGATAGCTTTGAAAATTTCATCTATGAAAATAAAATTGTTGCTCGATTTACAGTCAATGAAAGCGCGAGCGAAGCAGAAGCGGATGAATTGACTCAATTAATCACACAAGCTTATGAAATATCAATCAATCTTTTCGTTGATGAAAACGGTAACGTCAATCAAGTTCTTTGCTTTTCAACTGATTTATCTGATTGGCTTGAAAAATATAAAAATTATTCAGTGGAAGATATGCAAGAATATGTCGACTTCCTAATCGAAATTAATGAAAAAATATCAAACGATGAAAATAAAGCTCTCTTTATTGCTCAATTAAGCGAATGCACAGAAATGCAGAATCGCATCGACACGTTGAATGAATACTACACCAAACTCTGCGCTATCTACGATGAATTCATCACTTATTTAGACAATAAAGAAATGGATGGCGATAAAGACATGACCCGCCCAGGTGATGGAAAAGATGATTATGAATGGAATTGGTGGGATGATGTTGGCCATGGCCATCACGGACATAGAGGCCAAAGAAAATATGAAGAGTTCGATAGCAATGATGACTACGATATACCAGATGAAACTGATTTTCTCACCAAACAATATGAAGATTTAATTGTAGAGTTAGATGCTTTAATTGCTAGAAAAAACAAAGTTAATACAGAAAATAAAAGAGATGTACGCGATTACCTATTCGATGTGTGCGATTATTCTTGGTACGTTAATAGTTTCTATAACGAATATAGCGAATTTTTAGACAGAAAATTGGAAAGCCTATTGAATGATTTAGATAGTGATAAATTCAACAACGGAAAACCTCAACATCATGACAATGACGATGATAGACCAGATGATTGGGATGATGATTTCGATGATTGGTGGAATTCACGTGGAGGTTGGCATCATTAAAAAAGTTCTCAATTAATCGAGAACTTTTTTATTATGTAGTTTTTAATTAGAAAGCCCAATTACCGTCTTTAAAGATTTGAACTTCTTTACCATCTCTAGTGTAGCCAACAATGTTTAAATCTTTTGATCCAATCATGAAATCGACATGGATTGAAGCGTCGTTGACGCCCATCTTGTTAAGCTCTTCTTTGCTATATTTATCATAATCTTTAATGCAGTTAGTAAAGCCCATGCCTAAAGCGAGGTGACAAGCTGCGTTTTCATCGTAAAGCGTGTTGTAGAATAAGATTCCTGTGTTGTTGATTGGACTATCAAATGGAACAAGAGCAACTTCTCCTAAATAAGGGGCGTTTTCATCCATCGCAATCATGTGTTTAAGAAGTTCTTCACCTTTTTTCGCATGAACTTCAACAGCTTTACCATTTTCAAAACGAATAGAAAAATCTTCGATTAATTCACCTTGATAGGACAAAGGTTTTGTTGAATAAACTATTCCTTCTGCTTTTCCTTTTATAGGAGTGGTAAAGCATTCTTCACTAGGAATATTAGGATTAAAGAATAAATTGCTTTCTAATGTAGTTTCGCCTCCAGCAAGCCATAAGGCTTGAGGATTGAGCCAAACTTTAAAATCTGTTCCGTTTTTGCTGGTATAGTGCAAATAATCAAGATTTAATGAATTTAAATAAGAACTTCTTTTCGCTAAATCTTTATTGTGTTCATCCCAAGCTTTAATTGGATCATCATCGCATCTTGATGTTTTTAAAATAGCATCCCACAAAGCGTTGACCGCTTTTGCTTTGCTTAAATTAGGAAACACTTTTTTAGCCCAAGCAGGTGAAGAAGCTCCAGCGATAACCCATTGATATTTATTTTCTCTTTTATCGCGGAACGGCTTAATAATTGGATATTGAGCTTTTCTAACCTTTGCAACTTTCTCTTGGTTAACACCTTTCAAGGCATCTGGATCGCTAGATTCGACATAAATCATAACTGGGTTTTCATCGACTAGATATTGCTGTTTAGCTATCTTATATTCAGGCAAAGTAGATAAAGATTTAAGCGATTCTTTTTTGTAGATTGTTTTAATAACTTTATCGCTATCCCAGTTGACATTAACTCTTTTAGCTCCGAGCTTATAGCATTCTATAACGATTAAATTAACTAATTCTTCTTGATCAATATTCGCGCGAATTTCAACGCTTTGACCACGTTGAACATTTCCACCGACTTTAGCAATCAATTTTGCATAATTTTTTAAGACTGATTTCTTCATAAATGAACCTCTTACTTTCTAAAGAGGTATTTTATCATAAATAAAATAAGGAAAATAACACTTAAAGAAAAAGTTATGCCACGGCTTCGCGTTCTTTAAAGGCGTTTTTGCATAAACTATTTTAAATTTCTAATAATTAACATTGGATTGAAAAATCCATCTCTCCTCCTCAATGAGATTATTTATATTTTCTAAAACTAATAAACCGGAAAACGGAAAAACTCCTATCCCAATGTAAATTAAAAAGTTCATCGCAAATTGGAAAGGGGTAATATCAAAGATGAAAAGAACAAATAAAGATATTAAAATCGCGAAAGAGATAAAAAGAACGAGAAGCGAAAGTTTCTTGCTAGATTTAAAATGCAATAAGAAGAAACCTATACAAAATAATGGAGAAATAACACCATATAAAAACATAGTCGCATTAATTAGCAAACCATTACTAACTTTAATTACTAACGATAAATAAAGAAAAGTTAGATACAAACAAACAGAAATAACTAGTAAAGAGAAAAAAGCAACGACAAAATATGCTTTTCCTAATCCAATATGGTCATTGTTAGAAATACTTTTCTTTGATAACATGATGCCAAATTGTAAAATCGAGCAAATAACGTAAATACCGAAAGAGATAAAACCAAATGTGT
>CAVKNZ010000015.1:1383-35004 GCA_963657885.1 Bacteroidaceae bacterium | reverse complement strand
GAAACATTATAGGAACTTTTAATAGTTATGTTAATAATTTTTCTTTTCTTTATATATAAAGAGTAGCTTTTATTTTTCTTTATTTGGATTTGGCACGAATAAAGAATAAGTGTAAATGCTAAGAACTTTATCAATATTTATGACATTGAAACCTAGATTTTCTAAAATAGCTCTTCTTTTTAAATCGAACTTCTGGACGCTCGTAATTAAGTCGCGATGCGGATATAGTGAATGAAGATATTTCACCACATTTATCCAAATGCTTTGATCAACAATTCTTTTATCAAACATTGGATAAATACTAACCGATAAATAGATATGCGGCTTTTCAAGCTTAACATTTAAGCTGCCAATTAACTTGCCATCATATTCAATAGCAAAATTCTTAACGCCTTCGCTATTAAAATCATCGTTAAGTGATTTGAAGTAGCAATCGTTGGTTTCATGCAGTAAAGAAACACTTAAATTTTCGTGTTCTATATATTTAGAAATCGAAAGCAAATCATTAGCGATGAAGTTGCGAATTACAAGTTGTCCAACATTAATAAATTCCATAAGCAAGTTAATAATTAAACATTTCTCTGCTTTTTGCAATAGCAAAATAAAGCATTTAAAACAAAAAAAGTCCGATTATTCATCAAAGACTTCTTGACCATATGGCGGAGGATTAGAGATTCGAACTCTAGCTGGGCCGTTGACCCACTATCGGTTTTCAAGACCGACCCCTTCAACCACTTGGGTAATCCTCCAATTTGGTGGACCATCTAGGACTTGAACCCAGAACCAATCCGTTATGAGCGGATAGCTCTAACCATTGAGCTAATGGTCCAAATGGTAGCTGAGGAGGGAATTGAACCCCCGACACATCGGGTATGAACCGATTGCTCTAGCCATCTGAGCTACTCAGCCATTTACTTGGTGGAGCTAATGAGGATCGAACTCACGACCTCCTGAATGCAAATCAGGCGCTCTCCCAGCTGAGCTATAACCCCAAGTAAAGTGCATAACGCACGCAAAATATTAAAACATTTTCAAAAATAATTCTCAATATAAAATTACGGCAACTTGCACCAGCAAATTTTTTAAAGGCCACTAAGAAGCATTTCCCTATGTGGCCTTATAATGATTTTAATTAATCTAGATATAATTCCATCGGATATGTTAAGTAACGTATTTCATCGAGTTTATCGCAACTTACATAGCCGCATGGAGCTTTAAGAAGAGTTGGAATTCGATTTACAATTGTCGCACATGTATGTTCAACGGTTGCTGGTTTAACTACATGATATTCCACGTTTGGCTCACCAGTTAAATACCAATCGCACATATCACCATCACCTTTATCATAGACTTTGCCAATTGTTTCCTCTTCGACTGTGATTCCCTGAAGTGTTTCGGCGGTTACTACCGCACTCATACCTAAACATCGCCCAGCTTTAATGACTTTTCCTAATGTTTCAGAATAGATGTCTTTATCGCTAATATATGGAACATGCTTTTGATTAATTGATGTGATTGTTAAACCTAATTTAGAGCAGATAGCTTCCACCGCATTATAAGCGTAACTAGGTTCAAATTCGCTTGGATGAGCAATTTGTTTTTCAAATTCCTCTTTGCTTAAATCGCAACCGTGCGCTTTTGCTAATGCTAGTCCATATTCATCAACATTGTATGAATATGCTCCTTTAATCTTCTTTACTCTATGTGTTCCCGCAAGCGCCATACTCACCATATTGATCCAGAAAATATCTTGCATGCCAGAACCTGTAATTGTGCATTGATGCTCTTTTGCAAGTGCATCTAAACGGTTGACCATCATCGCTGAAGTCGTGTTTGGATAGATGGCTTCTTCACAAGTTGTGATGACATTGATTCCTCTACTCACGCATTTTTCAACCATCGGATAGATGTCTTTGATGAAAGAAAAGAGAGTAACAATCGCCACATCCGCATCGCATTCATCGAGTACTTTATCAGCGTCGCTAGAGATGATGACGCCGGTTTTTACACCTAAATTAGCAAAATCGCCAACATCTAAACCAACTACTTCAGGATTGATGTCGATGGCTCCAACAATTTCTGCGCCATGCTCATAAGCATAACGGAGGATGTATTTACTCATCTTCCCACAACCATATTGAACAATTTTAATTTTTCTCACTTTTTTGCCTCCTTAAAACTTGTTCTTAACTAAATTTTTACTTAACTAAATAGTTAAGTCAAACAAAGTGAAACTTCACTTTTATAATCTTTAATTCTCATCGAAAGAAATTGACAATTTATTCCATTTTGAAGCGTTTGCTTTTAAAATATAGCGATGTTTAAAAAAGGCAATATAACTTCCATAAATAAAGGTAACGACATAAGCTATGTTGCTCCTTTAAGTTATCGCCACTTAAGAATCTTTGGCTGGTTGATGATGATTTTGATGCAAATATCCATCGTCCTCGCCACTTTTTCTTCGCTCAACGCTTTAGACGAAGCTACAATCGATTTCTCTAATAATCTGCATATCGCAAGCGATATTATTGGCTATATTGCTCAGCTTGCAGTTCCTTTTTTCCTCTTAGCCAATTTTGCCTTAATTATTTCAAGTCAAGAAAACATTAAGAAATTGGTAATCTTTCATGCCTCTATGGCTATTTTAATATATCTAGGTTTCATCCTTCTTTATGATCGATATTTCTTAGCCTTAGCAACAAAATTACTTTCCCCGCTTTTCGGCTTAGATGGAGTTAAATTATTTGTCGATGCCTTTATAAGGCTATATTTCACCAATTATTTAACTTTAAATGTCTTTGTTGATTTACTCATGTGCTCATTGCTCTATTTCTTTTTGATTTATAAGCCAAAGAAAATAAAGCCTGAGAAAATTATTTATTTTCGCTTATTAGTCATCTTTCCAATTCTATTCGAAGTTAGCTCTGCTGTTATTAAAGGTTTATCTTTAGGAGCAGATTTATTTCTTCTTCCAATTGAATTAATTCCTTTATTAACCAATAAGCCAATTGTCACCTTCTTAGCCTTTTTAGCCATTGTTATTTATTTAAAATATCAAGAAAAAATCTATCTAAAAATGGGTGGAAAAGAAGAAGAATATGCCGAATTTTTGACCACGAATGCCCATAACTTTCAATTTGATATCATCTTAGGCATCATCTTTGCTATCGCCGGAATCGTTGATTTAATAGTTACCATCATCTTACTTTTAACCTTTTCAGAAGTAAGCGATATCGATATCGTATCCTTCCACACTTTTAAAGAAGTTTTAAAATTTGTGCAACCTTGGGGATTTGGTAAAGGTATATCACTACTCTTCTTTTCGCCAATTACTTTATTATTAAATTACAGAAAGAAATATTCTGTGTCTTCAAAAAACATCGATATAATCATTCCTTTAATAGGAATAGTTTTAATGATATTGACCTTCTTAGAAGGATTCTACCAATTTATAAATCTTTAGTTATATCTTTTTCTATTAATTAATAGTGCGCTAGAGAAAATTATCTCGTAGCTTTTAGTCTCACCTTAAGGCAAATTTTATTTATAAGTCTGTTTCTTTTAAGATTAAAACATTTACCTTCTTAGTTAAAACTGTGCAAGCATCTAAAGCGATTAAATTAGGATATAAATCGCTTTTAAAAATCGGATTCTCTGTTCTGATATTCATCTTTTTACTAGGTTCATTTTTATAGAGAAGATGATTATAGAAGTCAGATGTGTGCCAGTGACCGCAGACTAAAATCTTGCCTTTATTTTCTTCTTCTTTAAATAGACCTTTTAAATATAGTTCATATGGGCAGTGCCACGAAGCGTCTTCCCACATCGAATTATCGATGCAATCTCTCCAAGAAGAAAAATATTGGCCATGAATTAAAGGAATAAAACTATGAACAAAGATATATTTTCCGAGTTCATAATAATTGATCCATCTATCAGATTTTAACCAAGTAGCGATTTCATTTATCTTTTTATTGTCGTATAGTTTTGCTTCTTCATTTCTTAATATTTCTTCGCCTTTTTTAAATAGTTCGTGATTGGAAAAATAGTCAGGATTATCATCGGTGAAAGCATCTCTTATGAGCCAAGGATCTTTATGCAATGATATCAACGTTCCATATGTTCCGTTAGAAATGTCATAATCAAATGGGAATTTTCTTCTAAGCAGTTCTAAAAGAAGATATTCATGATTTCCTTTTATTAAAATGACTCTCTCTTTTGGAAAAGACGATAAAAATTTATATATTTTCCAGGGCTCAGAGCCTCTATCAAAGATGTCACCTAAAATGATGAGGATGTGCTCATTATTTGTTTTATCAAAGCCGGCTTCTTTTAAAGAAGTGATGTATTCTTTATAAAAGCCATGAATATCAGAGGATACAAAATAAGTTTTCATTTTTATTCGCTTTCCTTATTAGCTAATTTATTTCGCTTTCTTTCGTTAGCTTTATCGATGCTAAAGCGATGGATGCTTTCCACTGCTTTAAAGGTGCCATCTTCAATTAGTTTTTTTAGCGATACAGGCGTATAAAAGATGTGCTCCGCGCATAAATTTAGATGAAGTTCATCATCATTTTTCGAATAATGGTCGTGACCATGGATGTTAAAGATGAAAGGAAGATCCACTCTTTCATGCGATAGAAGTATCTTTTCGTTTAAGATGACGACACCTTCATAAACTTCATCGAATAAATATTTTTTATCAGAGTCATCTTTTAAATAATTGCTCTTACCTTTTTCGTGATTACCCATCACTAAAATCTTATAGCCACGTATCTTTTTAACATATTCTAGATCGCCAACATCGCCTAAGATGATAATGGCGTCTTTCTTTCCGACCTTTGAATTGATGCTTTTAACTTGCTCTTCGTCGCTAATATAATTTTCGCGATATTTTTTAACTTCTTCATCATTAAAATGCGGATCAGCGTATAAATAAACGTTATTGAAACGATTTAGATATTCAAAGCAAGGATATAGTTCAATTTTCATAAATTAGACTCTCAAGGTGTCTATGTCTATTCTAGCATCATTTATATGATTTTTATCTAAAATAGATAAATTTAGTCTCAAAGTTTTTATGTCTAATAAATATATAGAAAAAGCGATACCCATTATAGGCACCGCTTTTAAAAGAGATTAAAGCTTATCCGCTTACCAGAGTTCTTGTAACTGTTAATCTAGCATGACTAACGCCTGTCGCGCTATTGCGCTTTGTAATAATTTTAACGTCAACATTTGATGTGCCAGAACTAAGAGTATGAATGTTATTTACTAAACCTAGCTCCGCTCCATTATTTGCATCATAAAGTTTAATTGTGTAGGTAGAATTTAAAGAACTTCCAGCACCGTTATCTATATTAAACGTATACTTAGATGAATAATTTAGACTTCTTGTTAACGTTAAATAATAGACTCTAACCTCGTTACCGAAATCTTTATTAACCACTGATTCAGCTTTAGCTTCACCTTCAGCAAAGCTTAGATTTTTACTGTTGTTAAAGCTACATTCTTCACATTTGCCAGTTGTATTAACTGAATCTGTGTGATTATGCGTGGATGTAATAATACCTTCCGCGAAAGTTGTTCCTGTAGGCGAAAAAGAATATGACTTCAACTTAAATGGACGGTCTATATAGTTAATGATGCTATCTGCAAAATCAAATCTAATAGCTTCCTGTGTGCTTCCTGGATTAGACCATCTGTTAGGATAGTAAACTTTCACTAAGTGTTCGGTTAAACTATCTTCAAAATAAATCGTCTGTATATAGCCGCTGTCATGACTACCAATGCCACTTTCTTCTGAAGAATAAATTTTCGCAGTGGCGAATGCACTTTTATAAGTAGTGATATTCTCTTTTGTCGATAGTAAGGTTCCTTTTGTTAACTTTGAAGTATCAACTGGCGCTCTGACAACAAGACTTAATTCTTCTCCTACTGTTGCTTTGGTGATTGTTGTTCCATTTTGTTTCATTTCTCTAACATACAACCAATCACCATATCCATAAAACCAGATGCTTGAAGCATTTTCTAATGTTCCCTGAGTTATGGTAATTGGCACATCAACATTACTGGAACCGCTGATAGTTTGAACGTCTCCGCTGATATAGGCGATGAATTGTTTTGTGTCGTAGCTAACAACTGTGATTGAAACGGTTGAACCAACATTTAAATAGAAACTTTCTTCTTCATCCAAATATAGTTCTGATGTAGGCACACTATATTTTCCTGGCTTTGCATATTTTTCTGGGACTTTTATGTAGATGTAATCAAGGTAACGATTAGTCAATAGGTCAACATCAAAATCGTAGATTGTTAAACTAGAAGCATTTACTTCAAAAAGTGTTTGATTAGGAAGATCTAAAGATAATTTATCGATAGTAAATTCTCCTGTCTTTTCCACTTTTGCATACATCTCAGTCTCGCCTAAAGTTACGCGATATTCATAAGTTCCTGCTTCTCTCGGGACATTAGAGGATGAGTAAGTTCCACTTCCTTTTTTACGATATTCGATAGTAAGCCCGCCTTCTTTGTTATCAAATGAAAGATCAGATTCTAAAACAGGTTTCTTTAAGCCATCGAATGTTCGATTGGCAATAGGCTTTAATTCTAGCTTGCGAATAACTTTTGGAATCATCGTCCCTTCTACAACTCGTGTTTCACTATATTCACAGATTGTGCACTTTCTTTCATCTACTCGATTTGAGGTATATGTGGCCGGTGTTTTCTCAATCCATTCACCCATAACGTGAGGCGCAACCTCATTTTTTAAGGCTGGTGAATGACCACAGGTTGATTCGTGCCAGTGATTAACTTTGTCAAATTTCCATTCGCTATCAAATGTATGTGTTCCTGTGTTATCGATAGTTCTCTTTTCTTCATAGTTACAAACTGAACAAAGTCGATGTTCAACTTTATCTTTGTGAAGTTCGGCTTCGCTTAATGTTGTCCAATCAGAAAAAGTATGACTCTCTTCATCTTTTTTAAGTGGTACTTCGTGATCACAAGTCGACTCATGCCAGTGTTTAGTTTCATCATTTTTTAGGACATATGTATGTGTTCCAGTGTTTTCTACAGTTCTCTTCTCTTCGTAGTCACACACTGAGCAATGTCGATGCTCAACTTTATCTTTATGAACATCTGCTTCGCTTAATGTTTTCCACTCACCATATTTATGAGCTTCTTTTTCAGTTTTGTCAGTGTGCCCTATGACTGTACAAACTTTCCAGTGACCTGTTTCATCTTTTTCATAGATATCACTATATTGATGAACTTCCTCGCTTGTAGTTGTGTCTCCGCTTTGACTTGTATCATTTGGCCCGCAACTAGCTAATAATAAGGGAGCCAAAATGATAAATAAGAATTTCTTAAAATTCATGTTATCCTCCTTCTTGGTTTAATAAATAACCTTTTTCAAAATAGCAAGGAAGAATTATTCGCTCCACTTTATTGAAATCTAAAAAATGAAATATGTTGAATTAATCGTGCCTTTTTCTTAAAAAGAGAGATAAGGAAGGCAAAAATTATTTTTGAATAATATATATTCTTAGCAATAAAAAAACTAGGTTAGAAATCAAACAATGTTTTATTCCAACCTAGTTATAAGAGTTCAAGATGATTTAAAGAGTTGCTTTCCTAGTTATTCTTAGATAAGTGCTAATATGCTCAGAACTTGCTGATGTTCTTGTGACAACTATCTTCACCTTAAAAGAACCTTTTCCATACAATTGATAAACATAATCGTTTTCTGAATTAACATCTTCTGTTGAAATGACTTGTCCTTCTGAATTAAGTTTTATAACTTTTATGGAGAAATTGTTAATTGCATTATCGCTATTTTGGTAAAGCATTTCAAATTTATAATCAACAACACCTGTTATTGCGCTTCCACCTGTGAAAGTTGCATTAAAGATTCTTACTTCACCACTAAAATAAGGAAGAGTTTCAGACTGAGCAGATGACGATATAAATGTCAATGTTGCTGAATTATTAAATCCGCAGGTGCAAGTTCCATCGCTTTGATAAGTATCTTCGTGATTGTGAAGAGTTAATATTGCACCTTCACCTAGAACTTGACTACCGCTTTTGATTTTAAATTCTCGATCTTGCCAGTTAGCAATTTTGGCTGGAAAATCAATTCTTACATCATCAAAAAGAGTATCAGAAGTAGAAAAACCGCTTGGAAGAGTAATTTCCGCTTCAATGTTAACATAGGTTTCTTCGAAGGAAATCGTAAGCCTTTGTCCGTGTATTAGCTCTGTTGGCGTCGTATCGATATCAACAAAAGCAAAAGCACTTTGATACATCTCAAATGAATCAGTTTTGGCTAAAACGGTTCCAACTTTTAGGTTTGCAACGGTTAGACCGCTGACATATAAATCAACTTCATCATTAATAGTCGCTTTATTAACTGAAACGCCAGATTTACGAATTTCTTTTACTTCAACATTTTTATTTGCTCCATAAGCATATAAAGTATCGTTAACGCTTACAGTTCCTTGAGCAATTTTTGTTTTCACAATAAATCGAGATGGATTTGTTGGATCTGTTATTGATGCACTGCTAATACCAGCGATAAATGGTTTTGTATCGTAATTTATAAGCGTAATTGCTGTTGTGCTTTCAAAATCAAGAACAAAGCAACCTTGATCTAATGAAAGACCAACTGCACTTATAGGAATATTGTGCGTGCCAGAAGAGGCAAATCTTCTCGGGACAGTAATCCATACATGATCGATTAAATCGTTGCATAATTCTTTAGTTGAAATCGTAGCAATTTTTACACCTTCTGAACCGACATCTTCACCATTTTCAAATGTCGTTGATGGAAGTTTTAATTTGATTGGATCAATTTTAAATTCTCCGCTCGCGGTAGTTAAAGCATAGACTTTTGTTTCGCCTAAAGTTACGCGATATTCGTAAGTTCCGGCGTAAATTGGAGCATCGCTAGAATAGACATCAGTTCCTTTCTTTTTGTACTCAATTGTTAATCCGTTCTCCTTGCTATCAAAAACTAAATCTTCTTCAGTTACTGGTTTTATAAGTCCATCAAATGTTCTATTTCCAATTGGTTTAAGAGTAAGGTTTTGCACTGATTTAGTTATTTCGCGAGTCTCTTTATATTCGCAGATTGTGCACTTTCTTTCATCTACACGATTTGAGGTATATGTGGCCGGTGTTATCTCAATCCATTCGCCCATAACGTGAGCTGCGATATCAGCTTTTAAGGCTGGTGAATGACCACAGGTTGATTCGTGCCAGTGATTAGTTTTATCAAACTTCCATTCGCTATCAAATGTATGTGTTCCTGTGTTATCGATAGTTCTCTTTTCTTCATAGTTACAAACTGAACAAAGTCGATGTTCAACTTTATCTTTGTGAAGTTCGGCTTCGCTTAATGTTGTCCAATCAGAAAAAGTATGATTCTCTTCACCCTTTTTAAGTGGTATTTCGTGATCACAAGTCGACTCATACCAGTGTTTAGTTTCATCATTTTTTAGGACATATGTATGTGTTCCGCTGTTTTCGATAGTTCGCTTCTCTTCATAGTCACACACTGAGCAATATCGATGTTCAACTTTATCTTTATGAACATCTGCTTCTCTTAACGTTTTCCATTCACCATATTTGTGAGCTTCTTTTTCGGTTTTGTCAGTGTGCCCTATGACTGTACAAACTTTCCAGTGACCTGTTTCATCTTTTTCATAGATATCACTATATTGATGAACTTCCTCGCTTGTAGTTGTGTCTCCGCTTTGACTTGTATCATTTGGCCCGCAACTAGCTAATAATAAGGGAGCCAAAATGATAAATAAGAATTTCTTAAAATTCATGTTATCCTCCTTCTTGGTTTATTAAATAACCTCTCTCAAAATAGCAAGGAAGACTAATTCGCTCCACTTTATCGGAAGTTGAAAAATGAAATATTTTGAATGAATCGAAGCTTTTCCTTGCAATAAGTTTTTTCTAAGATAATCAAGAACTAGAAAACTGCCGAAATGTATCAACACAATCTACGCTAAGATAAATAGAAATTATTTTTTCTTAAATAAAGCGATGAAGTCCGCCCATGTTTTCTTTTTGATGGCAAAATAGACTAAAGAGAATCCGCCAATTTCAGCAACAGCAACACTTCCTAAAACAATCGCAACAATCGCTCCTGGATGAAGAGAATTATCATCAACAGATGGCTCTGGCACTGGAATAATCGGGTCGGTATAATAAGCGGTCAAAGTAGTTTCTTTATCAACTTTATAATAAAAATCATTATCTTTACTAACTATTGCATCATCTTGATTCTTCCAATATAGGAAGTCTTTCCCTTCCATTATATTAGCCTTAATCCTAATAAGACTATCAACAGGGAATTCTCCAATAGTTGATCCATCGATAAATGTGCCATTTATTAGAGTTATCTTAACTTTAATAACAATATCAACATAAGTTGCTGTTAAAGTAATTTCTTTAAAAGCATTGAAAGAATAAGGATTATTGCTACTAATAATTTGCTTATCTTGATCAAGCCAATGACTAAACTTTTTATTTTCGATTTCGTTAGCTTTAACAGTAACTAAACTACCAACTTCAAATTCATTTGTAGAAGTGCCATCGAAAAATGTTCCATTGATAACACTAATTTTTACCTTTTCGCTTTTTTCAATCGCGGTAAAGGTTGCTGCGAAAGTTACGTTTTCTGTACCATCTCCAACAATCGTGGTTGCTTTAATATTGTTTATGAAGCACTCTTTAAACTTACTTTCATAAGAGAAAATATATCCATCTATCGCAGTTAGCTGAACTGTAACAGTGTATTCTTTGCCTTTTTCAAATAAATCTAATTCATTCATCGCTTGCGAAACAAAAACACCATTTCCTTTATACCAAGCAATCTTTTTGAAAGTAAATTCCTCACTATTTAGCCCGACATTTAGAAAATCGGCTTTGTTACCATCGACTGGGAAAGCGACATTTAAATTAACTGCATCTATCAGCTTTTTATATGTTGCTTTAATAAAAAGAGCTTCATCAGGCATTATGAAAGTTGTAGTCGCGCTTTTGGTGTTTACGAGTTTAACATCGCCCAAAGTAATAACCCATTCAATAAATCTATAGCCATCTTTCTCGTTGGCTTTTATGGTAACCTCTTTGCCAACTTCAATTAAATTTACTTCACTTCCATCAACATAAGCTTTGCCTTCGTCGATAGTTAATGGGTGTTTAACACCGCTAGCGGTAAATATCGCATAGAAAGTCATATATCTTCCATCTTGCACATAAGTTGAAGAAACATCCTTCCCATTTATAAGCACTTTATAGTTGCTATTAAGTTGATATTCGTCGCCATACTCAATGTAGAAAGAAAATTTATATAACTTGTCTTTAGTAAATGTATCATCGCTTACAAGTCTTTTAACTTCATTATATTTTTTATTAAGACTATCAAAAGTCACTTCATGCCAAAGCGGGTGAGTGAAATCGTAAATATATTGATTATTTATAAGATTATTAAAGACAAACATTGGCTTTTTGCCATTCTGAGGTTCCTCAAGAGTAAATGCAAATTCATCAATTAAAGTTAAATAAACAGCAACAATATATGTGTCATAAGTTTTTACTGTTGCGTTTGTAGCAATAGCCCTTGAATCAATAATGTCAACATCACCATATTTTATACTCCAGTATGTAAAAATCTTACCTTCTTGATTAAACTGAGGACTATTTAAACTAAAGTTATCGCCATTGGCGTAACTCTTTCTAACTATTCCTTCACTAGTTTCGATAGTGATGCTAACTTCTAAGCCAGTTGCTACATAGCTCTTTTTAAAGCCGATAAGAGCTCCATCGAAAAGTTCTGTTTTAATCGCTTTTTCGCCATTAAAGTAAGCTGCTTTTTCCTTTGTAGGATGCCAAATATAAAAGCCTTTCCCGGAATAAGAATAGCCAGAATAGGCTCCTACATAGATTAAGACAGTGTATGTTTCGCCTTTAATAAAGGTATCGCTTGAACTCATCAGTTTACTATCATCGATGTTTTCACCTCGGTAGTATTTAACATCGCCATAGCTTGCACCAAGAGTGTCAATCTCAGGACTTATATCTGGAGTATTTCCTTCTTTTGGAGTATTAAAAATTAAAGCAGGATCAACAACATATTTATAATAATTCGCCGTTATGCTCGCATCATTAATGCCGACAGTATAAGTTGTATTAGGATTATTTTCACTCGCAAAACTTCCACCTCCTCCAGATGCGCTCCACCTAAAAAATGGTCGACCATCACTTGATGTGCTATTCGCGTTTAATTGAATCTTTTCACCTTTTTTCTTACGGTAACTAACAAAGTTATAATCGCCATAATCAACTTCGACGATGTATTCTGCCTCATCCGCAGAAACGCTTTTTATCACATCATTAGATGAACTAAGCGTAAACAAAAAGCCTAATCCTGCTAGTAGAGCAATTTTAGGCAAATATTTCTTCTTTTTAGCTTTTTCTTTCACGATATTTCCTCCATTTATATAATGAACAAAAGAGAGATTTTTTCTATTTTTTTATCTCTAAGAAAAGAAATATCAAAGACAACATAAGTTGTATATAAAATGGAGAAAATAATTTTTAAAAAGAGCGAATGATTCAAAGAAAAATCAATGAAACAAGCCCTATAAAAAGACTTATAAATTAATACATATAATATCCTGTTTAATAGCAAATTTATGGCTAGCTAAAAGAAAAGAATAAGTTTTTACATACTATCAATGTCGATTGTGCCACCGATATTTGTTCGATATAATCGGATTCATTTAAAATATACGAACAATCGTGCCACCCGAAAGTGGCACAAAAGTGGCACAATCTTTTTTAGATGCCAAATTCTCATTTGGGCGAAGAGAGCTTCATTTAAATTACTATCTTTAATTCCTTTTCATCTAAAAGAAAATAAATCTAATAAAACTAAGTCTTCCTAAATGAAGGATCATAGTAAATATCGATATATGAACGCTTAAAGCAAGATAAGTAACGTTTAGTATTATTGACACAACCATAAACTATTTTACAATAGTAGACATTAGAGGTCCTTATGAAAAATAATCAAATACTATTACCGCCACTACAAAATTATTTAAAAGAAATGGGAAAGAATTTTAAACTTGCAAGACTAAGAAGAAATTTTGCGATGTCATTAATTTGTGAAAGAGCAAGTGTCTCTAGAGCAACGCTATGGAAAATCGAAAACGGCGATCCATCTGTCTCGATTGGAAATTATGTATCAGTTGCTCATGCAATCGGAGGATTTGAAAAAGACTTTTTAAAAATTTGTAGCGATGATTATTTAGGAAAAACATTAACTGATTTAGGCATCATAATTAAAAATCGAGGAAAAAGATAAAATTGTTCGCAAATTTATATTTTGTATAAAAAAACTTCGAGCGATTCGAAGTCTTTTTAATATGGTCGGGATGACAGGATTTGAACCTGCGGCCTTCTGCTCCCAAAGCAGACGCGATACCAAGCTACGCTACATCCCGCTTTTACTGGCGCGCCTGACATGAATCGAACATGCAACCTTCAGATTCGTAGTCTGACACTCTATCCAGTTGAGCTACAGGCGCAAAAGCAAGGAATATCTTAATGCAAACTAATCTTAGATACAAGAAGATATTTGGAGGTTCCGGTCGGAGTTGAACCGACGGTCATTGAGTTGCAGTCAATTGCCTTAGCCTCTTGGCTACGGAACCAGCGACAAAAATTATAGCATTGTCAATAAGTCTCATCAAGTCGAATTTATACGTTTTCTTGACGCTTATTTCGACGTGCTTTAATCATTTTCTTTTTATATGACTTTGAGAAAATGATGTAGAAGATTGCTCCTAGAGCAATACAGAGTTCTACGATAAGGATGATAATCGCCCAAATAGGTAAGGAATTTGATCGAACATTTTCCCACATATCTAAAACCGCTTCATTTTGCGTGCCAAAATCATCCATCACGCATAAGTGCGGTAAACTCTCTTGCTCAGGATATTGAGCGGTTAAACTTCGACCAATATTTGCTTCATCCGCGCGAAGAATGCAAACTGAAGCATCATAATCTTCAATATTGTCTTTAAAGAAATATGATAAATCATATTCGACATATTCATCTTCGCTTTCGCCATTAATTTCTCCGCGAACATCGTAGTTTTCATAGACGTATTCAAGCACTTCAACGCTCGCGGTCGCGCTTGTATAGCCAACATAATCCATATTTTGGATGGCGTTTTCTGGTCTAGACATAAATTCGATAAAGGAGGTTGCTAAATCAACCTTTTCACTTACTGAAGGAATGCAGAATGCATCAAACCAAATGTTACTTCCTTCTTCAGGAATGGAGAAATACAATTCCTTGTCATAGCTTTCTTCGGCTTCAAGTATTGCCCAAGCAGCATCACCGCTCCAGGCGACATTCGCGCCGATTTTGCCTTCGACCATGTCGGTTTTTCCTGAATCTACTTCAAAGCCAAAAGAATTAGCTTTAAGTTTAAGCATATCTTCTTTGACTTTTTCTAAAGTTTTATCGTCGCATCTATTGAAAATTTCAGTGAGTTTATCGTTAAATTCATCTTCAGAAATCTGACCGTTAGACAATTTGTCTTCTAAAGGTTTAATTTCATCTTCATAGAAAGCGTGGACAATGCTTACCGCGTAAGTATCGCGAACCGAATCTTTGATTGAAAAACTATTTTTTGTCGTTTCAGTATATAAACTTTCCCAAGAAGAAAATAGATCGTTTACATCATCTAAAGAAAGTGAGCTATAATGCGCTGGATTATACATAATTCCAACGGTTCCCCACATGTAAGGAACAGAATAATCGTAGATATTTTTATCTTCGATCACTTCATTGCTATTTTTATCTTTTGGATGAATATCTTTAAAAATATCCCAGAGATATGAAGAAATATTGCTTCTAATCGAGGCGATGTCATCGCCTTCTTTAGGTAAAGGTTGAATTAAATCATTAGAAATGAGCTTTTGGACCATGTAGTCACTTGTGACGATGACATCGTAGCTAGATTTACCTGTCATAAGTTCGTTATACATCGTCTCGTTGGTGTCAAAAGTATCATATACTAAGGTGATATCTTGACCCTGCTCTTTCATGTAAGAGGTGAATTGATCAAGCATATCCTCGCTTTGAAGATATTTATAGTAGTTAGGATTATCTTCACTTTCTTCGATTTCGCCATCTGCTTCATAGATGTAATCGGCGGCGTTAAGCACGCGTAAAACAGTTTTATTGCTACTAGAAGAGCAGCCGGAAGTAGTTAAAGTAATTAGGAAGAAAAGAGGAAATAATGATGCCAATTTAGGCGTTGACTTTTTCATTGTTTAATATCTCCCTTCCATGATTGTTTTTCTTGTGATGATTCTTTAAAACAGTTAAAAGAATGACAATGCTAAGAACTGTTAAAAAGATGACAAGCGTCAAAGGACGAAGTTCAGCTGGAACAGCGTGTTTCTTTAGACTTGTTTGAATGTAGGTTGATAAAGTTTCTATCGCTGCTTCCCCACTGAAAAGACCTGGACCACGGGTGAAGGCAGTAACGATAAAATCATCAAGCGATAAAGTAATTGATAATAGGAAACCAGAGAATATTCCTGGCATTATTTGAGGTATGATGACTTTATTTAAACCTTGCGATGGTCTAGCTCCTAAATCGAGGGCAGCTTCATACAATGAAGGATCCATCTGTTGAAGTTTAGGCTTAACGCTTAAATAGACAAAAGGAAGCGATAAGACAACGTGACCAATAAGCAATGTCCAGAAGCTAAATAGTTTGGCGTGGAAAATATAAGTTCCCGCAAAGACAAACATGACAGTCAATGATAAAGCGATGACAATTTCGGCATTAACAACTGGGATTTGTGTCATCACTTCAATAGCTTTTTGAGCCCTTTTCTTTGAATAGAAGACACCAATCGCGCCTAAAGTGCCTAAAACTGTCGACACTAATGCGCTTATTAAAGCGATGATTAAAGTATTTCCCACCGCTGTCCAAATGCTATGAGCGACTTTGGTATCAGTAAATAAATTGACAAATAAATCCCAACCAAAATTGAAATTTTCGCCAAAAGCAATGGTATCGTTTGTCGAAAATGCAAAAGCGATGAGCACCAAAATCGGTAAATACATCAAAAATAGAATTAAATAAATGTAGCTTTTAGCTAAAACTTTCTTTACCATAAGCCACCTCTTGCGTTTGCTTCTTTCGCGCTATTTTTTCTAGTTGCTACCATGCTGATGAGCACCAAAATCAATAAGATAAAGGCCATAAATGAACCATTATGCCATTGATAGTTAGCAAAATTGATGTAGATGGAATTACCAATCAAAGTGATATTTCCTTCACTTAATGCATCAGAGATGACATATGAGCTCATGACCGGAACTAAAGTCATCGTAATCGCTGAAATGATGCCTGGCATCGATTGAGGGATGATGTTTTTAACAAATACTTGGAAGGGATTGGCGCCTAAATCACCGGCCGCTTCAATTTGCGACTTATCAAGTTTAAGCATCGTCGTATATAAAGGTAGAATCACAAATGGCAAATAGTTATAAACCATGCCGATAAGCGTAGCTAAATAAGGCGTATTTCCACCTGTTAAATTGATGGCAAAAAGAATGCTTCTAGTTGCCGTTGTTCTAAGAACAAAGTTAATCCACATTGGCATGATAAATAGCATCACCAATATGACATTTTTGTTGTATTTTTTGTTCGCTAAAAAGTAGGCGATAGGATAACCGATAATCAAACATATCAAAGTCGTCTGCACTGCGATAAAAAAGGAAACTAAGATGACTTCGATTTTGCTTGGATCGCTAAAGAACTTTTTCGCGGCTTCAAAAGAGAGGGCCCCGCTATTATCGCTAAATGCATAATAGATGATAAGCAAAATTGGGATAACCACAAATAGCGATAAGAAAATCGTATAAGGAATCGAAAAATATTTTCGCTGAAACCTAAATTTCATATTCGCTGATATCTCCTTTGAATCGAACTTTGATATCTTTTTTGTTAATTTGAATGCCAACAACATCGTTGATGTTATAGCTATCATCAGTTTCTAAAATGAAATCTTCATCATCTTCACTTCGAGCGATGATTTGATAGTGATCACCATGATAAATATTGGAAATAATGGTTCCAGTGAGTTGACCAAATTCGACGTCATCGCTAAATTCAATCTTATTTAAAGGCACTTCTAAAGAAACTTTCGCGCCTGTAAAATCGTATTTTTTGCCATTTGGAGATACGATATAGCCATCTTCATCGAGCTTGCTATCTTTAATTAATTGAGTTAAATCTACTTCAACTGAGCCAGTAGAAAGTTCGACTGTATCATCTTTAAGCACTTCACAATTAGGATAGAAGTTTTCCATTTTCTCCTTTTTCATGATGTGAATGCTATTTTCGTCTAAATCGATAGATATTTCACCTTCTGGGAAATCTTTAGTCGACTGAGCGATGATTTCATATTTTTTGATGTTGATTACATATTCATAATGGACACCTTTAAATATTTTGTTGACGATGATGCCATCAACTTTTCCTTTGCCCACTTTTTTAAGTTCAACATCTTCAGGACGAACGACAACATCAACTCTTTCATCGACTGGAAAATCATCTAAGCATTTAAAATCGGCGCCGAGAAAGCGGACTTTCTTTTTACCAGTCATCAATCCGTTATAAATATTGCTTTCGCCAATAAAGTCAGCGACATAAGCATTTTTCGGTTCGTTATATATATCAATTGGGGTTCCCACTTGTTGAATGAGACCATCCTTCATGACTACGATGACATCGCTCATCGTCAAAGCTTCTTCTTGATCATGCGTGACATAGATAAAGGTGATGCCAAGCTTTTTATGCATCTCTTTGAGTTCAAGTTGCATATCTTTACGCATTTTTAAATCTAATGCCCCTAAAGGTTCATCAAGTAGAAGAATCTCTGGCTTATTGACGATGCAACGAGCGATAGCTACGCGTTGTTGTTGGCCACCGCTGAGAGTCGTGACATCGCGATCTTCAAGTTCATCGAGGTCGACAATTTCTAAGGCTTTATGCACTCTTTCATCGATTTCTTTATTCGAAAGATGCTTCATCTTGGTGATGACTTTACCATTTCGTTTAGTAATTTTGGTTGGCACTTTTAAAAGCTTTAAGCCAAATGCCACATTGTCATAGACATCTAGATGAGGAAATAAAGCATATCTTTGAAAGACAGTGTTGATTGGTCTTTTATATGGAGGAAGTCTAGTAATATCTTCTCCATTTAATAAAATAGTTCCACTTGTTGGAAGTTCAAAGCCTCCAATCATTCTCAATGTGGTTGTCTTTCCACATCCTGAAGGTCCTAAGATTGTGACAAATTGACCGCGCTTAATATCTAAAGAAATGCCATCGACGGCATTGAATTTGTCAAATGATTTTACGACATTGCTTAAGCTAATGATTACTTCATCAGTTGCCATAAGTTTTCTCCTTGATAACTACCAATTAAATAACGAATTAAACTAAAGTAATTTTTAGTCCAAATAAATATAGCAAAATATCTAAAAATAATGCAATAATTTTTTTAATTTATTTTTTTCTTAACTTCTATCGAAGGCATCGAAATATATTAGAAATTAGATTGCATCGTTTTTTTAGCAAAAAATTGAATAAAAAAATTGATAGAATTATAATGATAAAAAATTATGAAAAAACAAACTATACTTTTACCCCTAATATTAGGCTCAACATTGAGCTTAGTTTCTTGCCAAGGCGCAAGCGAAAAAGTCGACCTCAAATATGGTCAGATGATAAATAATGATGTTAACGTTATCGACTATCTTTCACTTAAAGAAAAAGTTGATAATAAAGAAAACTTCATTCTCGTCGTCTACACCAATGGATGTGCCTGTTGGTCCACATTTAAACGAGTCGCTAGCGAATACATTAAAGAAAATCACGTGCAAATATTTGCTATCGAATATAAAAATTTCCGTTCTAGCGATGGTTCCACGCTTGATACATTCTCTTTAACCTTCGTTTCAGGAGGCGTTAGCATCCACATCTTTAAAGATGGTAAAAAGAAAGTAGAAATCGCTGATAGTAAATCGCTTGTCATATCTAGACTAAGCTCTTTAAAAAGCTTTTTAGAAGAAAACATCATTCTTCCTAAGATGTTCTATATTTCTTTATCGCAAGTGGATGAATTGTATAAAAGCGAAGAAACAAGTCTACTTTATTTTGCTAGAAGCAATTGTTCAGACTGTCAATATTTAGATAATAACTTTTTAAGAAATTATGATGTCACAAACAACATGTATATTCTCGACTGCGAAAATATCGGCATTAGAGAATACGATGAAAATGGAAGTCTCACCCCCGAAAGTGCGACAAAATGGGCTGAATTTAAAGTTAATTACGGTCTAGCTAAAGATAAAAATGAAACATATGGCTACGATGAAGGCTATGTACCAACGCTATTTCTACTTAAAGGTGATGGAAGCTCCACTCTTCCAACATTTCTTTCTGGAGCCGTCTACTTTAATGATACCATTTCCAAAGATAGTCAAGGTTACTATATATCTAATTCTTATTACACAGATGCGCGCGTAGCTAACTTAACTTACACCGATACCATATTAAAAGATCGTCGCTTAAGTGACAATGAAGTAACCGCTTATTCAGAAAGCTATTACGCTTGGAATCACATAGATGCGGCAAAAGTATATGATGAAATATTAAAAGCCTTCTTAGATGAATCATTAGAAAAGGTCACTCACGAAGGCTTTAAGATTGAATAATTAGTCTTTTAATTCTTCTTTTTTCTTATCTAAATCGTCTTTGCTTATATAGCCTTGTTTATATAAATTTTCATATTGTTCAAGAAGTTCTTGGTTGTGGCTTTTGCTTGGTTCCACCACATCTTTTACGTCGACTGTTTCCCCATTATCTTTAACGACTGTGAAAGCATTTGGATCAATTAAAAGAAGCTGACGCATCGCGATTTTTCGATTGAACAAAACCGAACGTAGTATAAACATCACCAAAGATGCAGTTATAAATAAATTCGATAAAGGTAAGATAACTAAAGTGTTAACTAAATCGAGAATTTCATTGACTTTTATCGCTGAGAAGTAAATGGATAAAAATAATAATGTTGCCCCCACTCCGAGGAAAGAAAAGCCTAAGATAGTGAAAATTTTTCGTTTCTTATATAACGATTTAAGTTCTTTTTCTAAAGTGTTTTTATCATATGTATTCATTCTTTTTTCTCTCCTTTCAAACGATTTGTTATTGCTTGTGCAATAGAATAAATATTCTTTACATCTTTATCAAGAGAAAATTGATGATTAAAATATAAGACTTTGCCATTTATCATCGTCATTTTGACAATATTCTTGCTTCCAGCATAAACAATGTTTTTCTTAATGTTATTAATTGGTCGCATTGAAGGTGAATTTAAATCAATCATGATGATGTCGGCGTATTTGCCTTTATCTAATACATCGGCTTTATCTAAGCCCATCGCCTTCGCGGAATTTACTGTCGCCATCTTTAAAACTTCATAGCCATCCATACAAGATGGATCTTTATTTACCACTTTTTGTAAGCAAGAGGCTAGATACATCTCTTTAAACATATCAAGCGAATTGTTTGACGCTGCTCCATCGGTCCCTAAAGCGATATTTAATCCTGCTTCTTGATATTTTTTTAAAGGAGCGATGCCAGAGGCAAGCTTGAGATTGCTCGCTGGGCAAGAGATGATGCTTATATTTCTTTTCTTAGCAATTTCGATTTCTTGATTAGAAAAATAATTGCAGTGAAAGCCGCCTCCGCCGTAGTTAAAAAAGCCAAGTGAATCGAGAAATTCAATTGGGCGTTTGCCATAACGAGTTATACAACCTTTAACTTCATCTTCAGTTTCACCGACATGAAGATAAGCTTTCGCGTGAAGTTTATTGCATAAATAGGCTATTTCTTTGATTCTTTCATAAGATGTTGTGTATTCGGCGTGAATACCAATTTGATAAGAGATGAGCGAATCTTTTTGATTTAATGTTTTATATCTTTCTTCAATTAGCGATGTACTTTCTTTATCAGAAGTAGCCAAGATAACAGTTCTAAAGCCCATTTCTTCGGCGGCTTTTTTGATTTCTAAAGGCTTAAAATACATATCGAAAGAAGCAGTTATTCCTCCTTCAAGATATTCAAGAATTCCGCACTTGGTCAAATTATAGATGTCGCCATCAATGAATTTCTTTTCCATTGGAAAAATAGTGTCGTATAGCCAATCGTGAAGCGCTAAATCATCGGCCGCGCTACGAGCGAAAACCATCGCGGTATGCGCGTGCGCGTTTTTAAAGCCAGGCATCAATAAATTGCCTTCGCAGTCGATAGTTTTATCGACATTTTTATGGCTCACATTTTCGCCAATATCTTCGATAATATTGTCATTTATTAAAATTTCGCCCTTAAAAATATCCTCGTCTTTCATCGAAAGAATCAAGGCGTTAGTTAGTAATGTCTTCATTATCTATCTTCGTCGGAATCGCTCACTGGGACAAGCATATCCGATGGAGCTCCGCAGATGGGACAACTTCCATCAGGAAGAGGTGTGACGATTTGTCCACAAATTTTGCAACGATATTTTCCTTCAGCCATAACTTTTCTCCTTATTGTAGTTTTTTATAATCAATTTTTCCTAAAGCGGTATGAGGCATCTTATCAAGGAAGATAATTTCTTTTGGCTTAGAATAAATGCCAAGTCGAGAAATGATTCTTTCTTCGATTTTGTTTTTGGCTTCCTCTTTAGAGCCTTTATACGTTTTAGAAAGCATTACATATAATTTAATAATGTGTCCGTGACGAGCATCATCGATACCAATCGCGCAAGTCTCGTAGACAAAATTAAACGAAGTTGCTGCATCTTCAATCATCGATGGGAAGACTGGCACCCCATTAACTTTAACAATTCTTTTTAATCTTGTCTTGTAAGATACATATCTATCTTCATCAATCGAGCCATAATCACCAGTTTTAATGTATTTATCGCCGTTTTTGTCGAAATAAAATACTTTATCGTTTAATTTAGGATCATCGCTAAAGCGATAACCATTCATTATCGATTCTCCTCCGATACAAATTTCACCATTTTCATTTGGCTTAAGCTCGTTACCATTTTCATCGATCACAATTCCTTTTACGTTAGGCAAAAGTTCACCAACTGTGCCAGGCTTATAATGCTTATGGGTGTTGACCGCGCAGACATTGACAACTTCAGTTAAGCCATAACCTTCTTTGAGGCGACAAATTGAATGCGCCTTTTCCATACGGATATTAAATCGTTCAAGTAGAGCTGGCGAAACATAATCTCCTCCAACAAAGGCGATGTATAAGTGTCTTAATTTTCTACCTCTAAAATTTCTTTTTGAAAGCATTGCTTCATATAAAACTGGAACACCTAAAAGGATGTGAAGTTGATTTTTTCTAATGTATCTAACGCAATCTTTTCGCGAAAATTTCGGCATCAAAACATCAGTTCCTCCATGAGAGAGGAAAGAATGGATGCCTTTACATAATCCAAAGCCATGAAACATCGGTAGAACCGATAAGATGCCCATTTTGTTGACATCATCTTTATCTAAAATCCAGAATGTATCACTACTTACCGCGTTGATAGCAAAATTGCTTAATGCAATAATTTTAGCTTCGCCTGAAGTGCCTCCGCTATGAAGGAGAATGCTATCTTTTAGATAAGAATTGTCGTATTCTATTAGCCTTTTAGCCTTATAAAATGATGATGTATCTAATTTAGGAGAAGTTAATTTATCTTTGTTTTTCTTTTTATAGACCACCCTTTTTATTAAAGGCAATTCGAAAGTTGGAGAGCAAGAATAGACATCGACGCCAAGTTTAGTTAGAGGTTCAAAAATTTTATAGTTGATGTCAAGGACAAAAAGAATATGACAATTCATCTTCGTCACTGTCTTTTCCATCTGCTCATAAGTAAATAAAGGATGAACAATGTTAGCGACGGCTCCTAATTGGTTCACCGCATACATTAAATATAAAGCTTCAGGAATGTTAGGAAGACAAATTGTGACAATGCTATCTTCTTTAACGCCGAGTTCTTTAAGCTTATAAGCAAATTGATTGATGCGTTTAATTAAATGCTTATATTTAAAAGATTTAAAGAAATAACGAAAAGCGATGCGATTTGGAAATAAAGTCGCAGAATGTTGCACTGAGGCATATAAAGATTGCTTTTTTAAGCAGGGTTTAATTTTATTTTGTTTCATAAATTTAGCCAAAAATTATTAATTGATAGCCAGTGAGTAAAAACACTGGAAGCATGATAAGGATAAACACCGGTTGATGGAAAATGTAGACTAACATCGTGTGTCTTCCTGGATAAGAAATGGGAGAAAGTATGCGATTTAATCTAGCATTTAACTGACCTTGCTTCGTTTTTAGATATTCATCGCTACTTAATAGCCTTTCTTCTTTCGGATAGAAATATTTGATAATTGACTTTCTATCTTTATAGACTGCCTCGCCAACAAAGCCTCCCAAGAATATGAAGGCTAAATACGGGAATAGTCCAAGCCAATCGCAGCCAAAGAACTTAAGACCGATGATGCACATAAACCAGTTGTAACCATTTCGGTTTAGCTGTTCGAAGGTGTTCATCCAGCCAATCGTATCAGCGTTGCTATTAAAGATAAAGAAATAATCGCTTAATAACTTTGAATAGTTGCCTGTTGATGCATAATAATGAGAACCTGATAAAACCGCCCAGAAAATAAGCATCCCTAAAGCAAGCGATAAACAGACATATTTAAAATTCTTGTCGCCGACTAATTTTTTAAATAAAGTCGACACCAGGGTGTAGATAAGTAGACAAAAACCAATCATGAAAATAGTCGATAAAAGGACATTGAAGCCATTTTGCTTAGTAATTAAAGCAACTGTGTTTAAGGCGATAGTGATAACTAGACCAACGCCGGAAATTTCTAATGATCTTTTCAAATTGCTTTTTGCAAACGAGGCGCTGATACCGCATAAAAAGATGAATAAAAAGACACCAAAGAGTCTCACGCCAACGCGAAGAGGATGCGTCCAATAGTTCATCGCAAATTGTGAAACTTGATAATACCAGCCATTTTGACCAACTTCGCGAACGTTGAAAATATTGTTAAAAAAACCATAAAAGTCATATACGTAATGGTCTATTATCATCCCCCAGATAGCTAAACCACGTAGTAAATCTATTTCAAAAACTCGCTTTGAAGAGGCAATAGTTTCTTTATTTTTCTTTTCGAGATGGATTTTATATTTTTCTAACCGCCTTTGACATTTTACTTCTTTTTTAAGAATTTTCTTCTCATATTCCTTTTTCAAAGAATCTTCATATATTATTGTCTTAACATCATTATGGGATTTCGAAAAAGAAGCTAATTGCTTTTCCTGCCTCTTTTTTAAATTGATTTTGTAATTTTCTAAAGAAGCATTAAGCTTAGCTTCTTTGCTATTTATCTTCTCAGTTCGCCTAAGCGCGAGCTCATCCATACAAATCATATAAATATGATAGCAAAATAATATCATTAAAAAAGCAAGAAATTGCTCTTTTTACTTAATCGAAAAAATTCTAATTAGTTATAATAATAGCAATGTCACCTCTTTTAGTAACTTTAATCATCATTTCTTCGATTATATTGTTCTTTATTTTAATCTTTCTATTAATTGGAAAAGTGATGTATGACATCATCTTTAAAAGGCGAAAAAATGATGAAAACTTCGCATTAGAGGAAAGCGTAGAAGATAAACTTAAACCATCAAGAGTGTGGTTTAGCAAACAAAAATTAGAAGAGTTAACTATAAAATCTAAAGATGGACTTTCGTTAAAAGGTTATTTGCTAAATAATAATTCAAATAAAATAGCCATCTTAGTTCATGGCTATCGCGGAAGATACTATTCTTCCACATTGCAAGCGGAGATATTTTTTAGTGAAGGCTATGATGTCTTTTTACTAAACAACAGATCTCATGACACTAGCGAGGGCACTCACTTCTCAATGGGCGAAAAGGAAAAAGAAGATTTGCTTCTTTGGATCGACACTTTATTAAAAAGAAACAAAAACTATCAAATCGTTTTAATGGGCGTCTCAATGGGAGGACATATCGCCATGATAAGCGCCTCAAGTATCGATAAAAACCATTTAAAATGCCTTATCGTTGACTGCGGCTATGCCTCGCTTAAAGACATCTTAATTGATCAATGCAGCCTCTCAATGCCCCGCTTTTTTGCAAAACTATTAATAAATATCTTGTCGCTATATGTAAAAATATTTCATCACTTCTCATTAAATTCCAGCACAAAAGAATCACTATCACATCTTGAAGTTCCTGTTTTATTTCTTCATGGCGATAAAGATGAAACAGTAAAAATCGAAAATATGGAAAAGAATATTTCTTATCTAAGAAAAAATGCTGACTATTCTAAGAAGATATTTGCTAACCGAGGTCATAATGAAGCAAATAAAGATGAAGAATTATATAAAGAAACAATATTAAATTTTGTTAGGAAATATCTAAAATGAAAATCGCTTTAAATAAAGAAGAATTAGCTAAGTGCAATGCATTAGTTAATGAAAAAGAAAACAATCTCACATCCGTAGAAATAATCATCGAATATTTAAATAATCATTCCTTTGATATAAGCGAAGATATGTTAGATAAAGCTCATTTAGAATCCTCCTTTTCTGATGCTTTTTTTAAAGTGCTAAATATCGATAAATCCTCACCATTTTTTAAAAGTCTCATAAAGAGCAATAAAATCGATAAATTCACTCTTTTAGATGAAAACGAATATCTAAATAATCCATATGTGAAGACAATAAAAGACATCAGTTTTAAGCATAACGGTTATGAACTTGTGATGTGCTCATATGAGCCATATGAAGCTTTTGTCTATGATGAAATAAAAGTTGATGCTCCTACATATAGCGAAATCACTCCGATGGGCTTTTTTACAAAGAAATTTCCTTTTTTAACCCTAATAAAAGATGGTGAAATTTGGATGAGTTTAATTCCTCATGAAATCGAATCGATGAAAGAGCCAATTAATGAGGCTTTTGGCAATGTCTTAGTCTTTGGACTTGGCTTAGGCTATTATGCGTTTATGATTAGCTTAAAAGATGATGTTGATAAGATTACAATTATCGAAAACGATGAAAATATCATCGATATATTCACTAAATTTATCTTTCCTCATTTTCCGAATAAAGATAAAATCAGCATCGAAAAAGGCGACGCCTTAACCTATTTAGTTAATAAAGATAATAAATTTGACTTCATCTTCACCGATATATATCACAATGTAAACGATGGCCTTCCTTTATATTTAAAGATAAAACAATTTGAAAACAAAAATCCTCTATCAACTTTTTCCTATTGGATTGAAGAATCGTTAACTTCGATGATAAGAAGACAACTATTAACAATCTTTGAAGAGCAAAGTAAATATCAATACACTGATAAAGACTATTTAAAAGCTGAAAACATCAACGATAAAATCATCAACGCTTTGTATTTTAAAAGTAAAAATTATCAAATAAAATCCTACGATGATCTTCACAATTTATTAGATAAAGAAAACATCAAGAATTTAATAAAAGATATAGAAATAATTTTCTAAAACTAATGAGTAAATAAATCGAAGAGAATATCACTTATTAGTTCCATCTCTTCTAGCACCGCATATTCATAACGGCCATGATGGTTATAAGAACCTGTGCCTAAATTTGGACAAGGCACACCTAAAAAGGAGAAAGTCGCTCCATCAGTTCCTCCGCGAGTGGCTTCAAATTCAAAAGGAATATTCATCCTTTTATAAGTATCAGTTATCACTTTAACGACTTCTGGATGTTTAGATATGACTTCAACCATGTTTTTATATTGCTCTTTTAATGATAATTCGACGACCGAACCAGGATATTTTTCTTCGATAATTGCTTTATTTTTATAGAAGTCTTCAACTTGCTTATCTAATAAAGATGCATCATGGTTTCTTAAAATGAATGAAGCGTAGCTATTTTCAACATCGCCAGAAATGGAGGTGATGTGATTAAATCCTTCCCTATTAGAAGTGTGATATGGAGTCATCTTTTCTGGAAGCAAAGATATGAATTCATTCATGAGCAAAATGGAATTAAGCAATTTACCTTTTCCTTCTCCTGGATGAATGGATTTGCCTTTAATGTGCACATCAATGCTTTTCGCGTTGAAGTTTTCATAGCTAATTAGATTAGGTGAAGCTCCATCGATTGTATAGGCATATTTGGCGTTAAATTTTTCCTTAGAAAAATGTTCTGGTCCCCGTCCAATTTCTTCATCGGGAGTAAATAGTATCGATAAAGGGTGACGTTTATTTATGTCAACAGCAAGTAGACGTCTAATAACATCCACGATGATAGCAACACCTGCTTTATCATCCGCGCCTAATAAGGTTGATCCATCAGTAGTGATAATCGTTTTATTTAAGCAATCTTTTAGATGAGGAAAATCATTCGGTGAAAGAATTAAGCCTGATTTAGCTAATGGAATGTCTTTTCCACAATAATTTGTAGTAATCTGAGGCTTCACATCTTTGCCGCTGGCCTCAAGAGCGGTGTCAACATGCGCGCATAATCCGATAGAATCTAAAGATTTATTTCCTTCTAAATGGCCATAGAGTCGACCATATTCATCGATGTAGCAATTAACTCCAAGCTCATCTAATTGTTTTTTTAAAATATTGAGTAAATCAAATTGCTTTTTCGTTGACGGAGTCAATCTAGACTCTTCGTCGCTTTGAGTGTCAACTTTAACATAAGTTAAGAAATCATCTAACAATTTCATAAATTAAATCGTAAATATATAGGCGGCAAATGGTAAGCCAATAAACATCATTAAGCTAGAAATAACTAGGATGTAGAAGATGACACGAAGTTTTATAAAGCGATAGGCCACCGCGACCTTGTTTTCTTTTACTCCTGCTCGTTTCGCAGCAATCGACTCATAAGCCATGATTAAGATGACCGCCAATGTGAAGATGTTAATCATCGTGATAAGTGAGAAGATATTCGCATCGCTAATCATTGAAACACCAACAAGAATTGAGGAAATGGCAGCAAATAAGCCGGTGCCAATCATGCCAATGCTATCTTCTTTGTTATAGCTTTGGTTAAAGAAGGCTATAATCATCCAAATGCCGACGGCAAAAATGTTGATGAAAGCCTGAATAAATGAGGACATTCCGGATTTATTAGCCCGCACCACAATTTCTAACTCACTTTTAATAATCCACTTTGATGGATCTTCATTTTTAAGCGTGCTCTCTTCGTTGACTGCATAATAAAGAATTCTTGTTGTCAAATCTTTGATGTCGCCGCTAGAAGAAATTCTACGATAGCCATTGGTCATCGCAAATGATGATGAAAAGCCATTGAAAGCAACTGTTTCATCGTTAATAGTGACTTTGTCAACTAAGTTATAACGGACATAATCGCTACTGCGGTTAGGTTGAATATAGATATGGAATTGCACGCTATCTAAAGGATAACGAGGGCTGTCAAAAGTTTTTTCGATTTTCGCGTCAAAATGAATCTTTTGGAAAAATCTATAAGTGCCATCATCTGCTTTATACGCTCTTCCTTTTTCTCGCACTTCAATGCTATCAGGAACAAAAGAGCCATTACCGATATAAAATTCGCTATTGTTCGAAGCGAAGTTATTGCTTTGTTGTTCTCCAGGGAAGGCAACTCTTTCGCGATCTTTATATAAAGTGGATAAGCTTATTGGTTTATTGCTTTTATCGCTAGGGTGAGCTCCGCTATCGAAGTTAAATTGAATGATATCAGGAATATTATCGCTATATTCAAGATAGACACTGCTAGAGCCATCTTCACTAGGAGTATAGTTATCCGCAAGTAAGTCTTCTTCAGTATAGAAATTATCCGCATTAAATTCTTTTCCTTCATCAAAACGATAAAACATCTTGTGAAATTCCATTTGATCAAAGTCAAAAAAGGTGGACATTCTCGCCGTGTAGCTATTGCTTGAATGAGAAATATCGGTAATCTTTTCAATCTCGGAGCCTGTATCGACGTTAACAAATGTTAAACCATCGCGATTTAAGGCAGCATCTTGAATTTCTTTTTCTGATTCGCTGAGTTCTTCTGCGTTTTTATATTTATTAAGTGTGTTAACTCTATCGATAGAAATCCAAGTTAAGCAACCTGTTGCAAACGCTAAAATTGGTAAGCAAACAAGAGCTAATGAGCACCATAAAGACACTCTTTTTCCATGACCTAACATGCGATAACTTCGAGATAATTCATGTTTGTTTTTAAACAATTTCCATTCGTTATCTTTATCGCCTTTAAGCACTTCGATAAGTTCTTCATCATAGACAAGTTCATCATCTTTAGGAAGTTCTAATTTATCATTAGTTAATATTTCCTTTTTGAACATGAAAAAATGGGTAATTTTATTAACTACCCAGAAAGGGACGCTTCCTCCCTTATAAATTTTCTCCATGCTTTTATCGGATTGTCCGATAGCTCTAGCTAAACTTAAATCGTGATTTTTCTTTAAGTAGCTATCAAGGTGTTTGATTTTTGTGTTAATTTTTTTCATATTTGACCTCGGTTATAACACTAATTCTAATACCATCATGATGGCAAAGCCAATCATAAATGCCCAAATTGCTCTATGAAAATGGCCATAATCTCTCATCGAAGGAATGAGTTCATCGACTGTGACATAAATCATCGCGCCTCCAGCAAAGGCGAGTAACCATGGAAGCAAAGCGCTAATTGAACTTGCTAAAAGGATGCCAATTAAACCAAACAAAGGTTCGACAATTCCTGATAAAGAGCCGAATAAAAAAGCCTTCCTTTTGCTAAATCCATTTTCTAAAAGAGGAACACTGACGGCACTTCCTTCGGGAACATTTTGTAGTGAGATGCCAATAGCTAAGGAAAAAGTGCTCCACATCAAGCTATTTATATCGGCGTTAGCTTGAAACAATACACCGCAGGCAAAACCCACCGCTAAACCTTCAGGAATGTTATGCAAGGTAACTGCTAAAAAGAATTTAATGTTTTTGGATAAAGAAGAAGTCGTCCCTTCCTCTTCGTTAGACGAAATATGGAAATGCGGAACGATTTTATCTAAAGCGAATAGTAGTAATCCACCTAATAAAAAGCCGATTAAAACAGGAAGAACTGCTAAATTTTCATAGCTAGTTTTCGCATCTTCTATCGCTGGAATTAATAAACCAAAAAAGCTTGCCGCAATCATGATTCCGCTGGCAAAACCGAGGATGAGCGCAGATGTCCCTTTCGAGAAATTTTTCTTGATGACAAATACCAACGCGCTTCCTAAAGAAGTGGCTAAAAAGATCATCAATAAGCAAATTAAAGAAACAATGTAAGCATTCATAGGCTAAATAGTAGCAAATTAAATAAATTTGAACTATCAAAACGATAAATAAAAATAAGAAAGTCTAACTTCAATCACTTTAAAGATAAAAACATTTAATAAAGCAAATAAGTTAAAATTAAATAGAACACAATAAGGAGCACAAAATGAAAAACGACTTTAAAGAAATACGCATCATGGATAACTTCTATCAAAGTTCATCCTTCTTTCCAATGCCTTTAACCTTAATTGGCACCTTAGATGAAAAAAGCGAACTTACTTCTTTTGGAGCTTATTCTTTAATCTTTCCTTACTATATCGCTGGTAAAGAATATTATGCGATGGTTTTAGAATGTAGAAATAGCTCTAATACCGCGAAAGGAATACTTAGACATCATAAATGCACGATAAACTTCTTGCCTTTTAGCAAAGCTAATTTTGCTGAACATGTAAATTTAGGCTTTCCTGGTGACACTCCAGAAGAGAAGATAAAAAACTTCAAGTTTCATCTCGATGATTCGCTTTCGCAAAAAGAAGATGCAACAATAAAATATCCAAAAATCATCAAAGAAGCTTATCAAGTCTTTGAATGCAGTTGGGTAAGTGAATTAGATGATGCAAATAACGATAAAGTCTTAGATGAATACGCTCCTCCATACCACAACTTCAATGGAATAACTTCTAAGTACGGCGCCCATTTCATCTTAAAAATCGATAAAATTCTTTTAAAAGAGAAATACTATAACGCGTTAATAAATGGAGTTAATAGAGCTAACTTCTGCCCGCTTCCTACAAACTGGGGCTATCGTGACTCGAAAAACTTCTGGTGTTCACCTTATAAAAAACCAATTGCCGTCGGCATTCCAAACCGGGAAGTTGATATCACTTCAGTTAGATATGCTGCTGATAGATTAAATACAGATGTCAAATTCACCGATGAAGCCTTAAAAACAATCGTAAAAGTTCCGCGACCATTCTTAAAGCTTGTCCTTCAAGGATGTGTCGACTGGGCTAATAAAAATAATGTCAAAGTCATCACTGAAAAGGAGATGAAAATCATCGCTGATAAACGCGCAAAAGATAAAAAGAAAAAGTAATAAAAAGTTCAATCTTTTCCAATGATAAAATCAATAAGATAAAATTAAATCATCAAGCAATGAAGAAAAGTAAACATTTCCTAATCGGTTCAATAATCTCTATTAGTCTAACTTTGATATCGCTTTTTGCAATGCTTCCTTTATCATCTTTATCCAAGACTAATAAAGGTCAAGATTGGATGAAAAATATTGATGATTCCACACCTATAACATCTTTATCAATTCCCGGCTCGCATGATTCAGGAGCCCTTCATTCAATCGCTGACTTAGCTGGTAAATGTCAAGACTTATCAATATATGAACAGCTTCAAACGGGCGTTCGCTTCTTCGATATTCGACTTAAGCAAGATAATAATGCCTTAAAAGTGGTTCACGGCTTTGTTGATCAAAAGTTATCTTTTTCAAGCGTGTTAAAAGATTTTTCTAGCTTTTTAACCGCTCATCCTAGTGAAGGCTTAATCGTCTCAATTAAAAAGGAAAGCGAAGCTAGTAACACTAATTTGTCTTTTGACGAATCGCTTAAAAAAGAATTAGATGATTACGCTTCGATATGGAATGTAGATAGAAGCTTGCCTAATGTAATGTCAGAACTTAGAGGAAAAATCTATCTTATTTCTCGATATGAAGACAATTCCATCGGCTTAAATGCCTACGATGGCTGGCTAGATCCAGATAAAAGTGAAACAACAAATACCTTTGATATCGCATCTAACAATCTTCATGTCCAAGATTATTATCAGGTTAAAGATATAGAAAATAAAAAGAGCGAAATAGTTAAATGTCTTACATTCAGTAAAACCTATTTAGACAAATTGACTCTTAATTTCACTTCATGCTATTTCCTTGATAGCTTCCCTCCAACATACGCCGGAACAACTGCAAAAATAATTAACGATTGGTTTGTAGAAGAAATCAAAGAAAGAGCTAACTTAGGAATAATAGTAAGTGACTTCATCACTAGCGGTTTTGCCGAAGCGATATATAAAAGGAATACATTATGAAAAAGATAGGAAAAATTATTTGCTATATCTTATCTATATTAATCATCATTTTTTCCTTAATCTTCATTTTCTTAGAGGCAAGAAATCTTTTAAGTGGAGACTATCTTCTTTATGAAAATAAGTTCGATGGCTTCATTAGATATTTCTTTAGGTTGCTAGTTGCTTTATTTGCTTTCTCATTAGCAATCTTTACTTATTTTGCTTTAAGTAAAAAAGAGAACAAAATTCTTCAAATATATTTCTATTTTGGAACGATTGCTTTGTTAATGTCTTCAATTGTTATTGCCATATTTGCCTCAAATTATATTGATATATTGTTATTGACATTATCGACATTATTCTCCATAGGCGTGCTTCTATATTTCGTTGGCTCATATCGCTTGTTTAAGCGTTAAGTTTTCAAATATATTTTTCAATAGTCAATTTAAAGGATTTATAACGCTTGTTTCTATAATGAATAATTCAAGTGATTAACCAATTTTAACCGCTTTTTGTAAGAACACTCAGGTGTCAAATTTCGTGATCTGCCGAAAATTTCAAAATGTTGGGTTACAGATGATAGGTTTTTGTAACTATAAGTCGATTTTTAACAGTTAACACTGAAAGTACAAAATCTTTTAAAAATTGATAAGAAAATCCTAATAGACATTACAAAAAATGCTAGTTAATCAATAATAAATAGCTAAATTGTTACTTAGCAGTAGAGACAATTACTGTTCTTCAAATCACTATTAATAACTGATGTAACTCGCCTCAACAATTAAGGAAATTTATTTGCTGTTATCATTAAAGAGGCGGTTTTAATAATAGATCCACTTCTTTTGAAAAAAATTCATGTTCAAAAATTTGTTGATTCTCACACAAATTCATGTTCAAAAATTTGTTATTTTACGGACTATTTCATGTTCAAAAATTTGTTGAAAGACCATCAATTTATTTGTATAATTCGTATTGAAGAAAGATAAAAAAATCTAAAAAGATGAAAAGAAAAATATACCAAAAACTTGTTGAATGGAAATCTAG
>CAVKNZ010000015.1:0-1373 GCA_963657885.1 Bacteroidaceae bacterium | reverse complement strand
GAAGGCAAAGCACTGTTGATAAAAGGGGCAAGACGTGTTGGCAAAAGTTACATTGCTGAAGAATTCGCAAAAAATGAATACAAAAGCTACATTCTCATAGATTTCTCAAGTCCATTAAAAGGCACATTACAAATTTTTAATACATATGGAAATAAATATCAGCTTGATGAATTTTTTAATCAACTCTCTATCTTGTATTCAACGTCACTACACAATCGAGAATCGCTCATAATATTTGATGAGATACAAAAATATCCAAAAGCAAGCGAATTAATTAAACATCTAGTCGCTGATGGAAGATACGATTACATTGAAACTGGTTCATTAATTTCAATAATTAAAAATACTAAAGACATATTGATTCCCTCTGAAGAAGAAGAACTTTCGATGTTTCCTATGGATTTCGAAGAATTTCTTACTGCTATCGGAGACGAAACGACATATAAAGCGCTGAAAAAATCTTACGAAGAAAAAAAGCCACTAGGAAACTTGCTAAAAACAATAAACGAAAAATTAAGACTTTACATGATTGTCGGCGGTATGCCTCAAGCAGTCTTAAAATATATTCAAACAAAAAACTATGATGATGTCGAAAAAGCAAAACGGAATATCATAAAACTTTATAGAGACGACATAGTTAAATATGCTGAAGATTATGTCGCAGAAGCAACAGCAATATTTAATGCAATTCCATCGCAGCTTTCACATCACGATAAGAAGATTAAGTATTCATCGCTAAACGAAGGCGACCGTTTTTCTTCATATAGAAACGCCATAAATTGGATCGACGATTCGATGGTTGGCTTATTGTGCTATGGTCTAGATGAGCCAACAGTATTCGATGGTTTTTCTTTACAAACTGAAAAGATTAAGTGCTTTATGGCGGATACTGGATTGTTGTTGACGCTTGCAAGCGAAGGTAATTATTTAAAAAGTAATCTATATAAATCATTTGTTTTAGGAAAACTATCTATCAACAAAGGAATGATGACAGAAAATCTAATTGCCCAGATTTTAGCATCAACAGGGAAACCTTTAAGATTCTTTGAAACCTATGCAAAAGGAAATAAAGCCAATCAAGATTACAAAAAATACGAGGTTGACTTTTTAATAAAGCAAAACAATAAAACAACCGCCATAGAAGTCAAAAGTGCAAATATAAATAAGCATAGTTCGCTCGACTTCTTTGCTAATAAATACAAAGGCTCAACTAATAAAGGGATAGTTCTTACAAAAGGTGATTTACGGGAAACAGATGATTATTTATATCTACCTCTTGCGATGGCTTACTTTATTTAACCTTATTTTTGTAGCCTAAAGCTTTAAAGAACATATATTTTCTAATTTCTTTTTTAGCGATTCTAGTGATATAT
>CAVKNZ010000014.1:0-35143 GCA_963657885.1 Bacteroidaceae bacterium | reverse complement strand
GATGATTCGAAGTTTGTCGGTGTTTATAAGAAAAGAAAACAAAATTAATTACCAACTTTTTTCTTTACTGCTAGAAAAATTGTTTATTAATTTGAAGAAGTTGATGCGGAAGTAGTTGTTGGATTGTCCACTAATTGAACAGCTTCAATAACTAAATCGAATGTAGCTTCCTTATCTTGAGCCTTGTTATTTTCACTTGGCTCAAGATTAACAAAATTAAGTTGGACTGAAAAAGTTGTGAATTCATCTTCTTTATCCATGACTCCTTCAAGTACAACATTATTATCAAAACTATCTAAAGTTTGATTTTTAACTTCTGTGTCACCTTGTTTAACAACGACATTGAGTTGACTAATTAAATCAGCATCCGAACTTGAATCAACAACAATCTTTACATTGTATTTAAAAGCAACTGAACTAGGAGTAATTGTTGAATAATCAGCGCTGACTTTCCCGTTGATGAGTTTTAAATCAGCAGTGAATGAAGATGTTGGAACAATAACTTCATCTTCACTTAAACCAAACATGTTGGTTTCGTTAACTCCGCTAAAATCAACAATTGTGGTATCAGTTTCTTCTTTTAAATATCCTAAATCATCTAAAGTTTTCTTAGTTAATTTAGTTCTAAGCAATGAAATGTTTAAATTTCCTGCTTGTAAGTGGTTAGTAATTTTAGCAGTATCTGTAAATAATGCATAGGTGCCTCCCACAAGCACACCTGCAGCAAGCATCATTAAAACACTTGCGGATAATAATGTTCTACCTTTTTTCTCTGCCATAATAGCCTCCAATCAACTATTCTTCTTCGCTGCTATAGCAAGTTCTGCCATCAGCAGAAGATGCTATAACTTTATATTAATTACGCGTGTACGCGAAGAAATTATTTCTTAGCTTCACGAGCAAGCCGACGTTTTTCTTTTGCTTGTTCTTTTTTAAGCTCTTTTTCTTCTAAGTGGACTTTAACAGCAATACCGATGCTATCTTTTACGGCGTCTAAGCTTGCTTGGTCAACAACTTTGATAACTGTTGGAGCTAATTTAGCTTCGACTTTGTTATCAGAGATGTATTCTTTTAAAGTCAAATTAGGAATAAGCAATTCAGCAATGACAGTATCGCGTTTAATTTTTAGTCTCACGATACGAGATTTACCTAATTTATATTCTTCGTAGTTATCATTTTTATAACGTTTGGAGTTCTCCACCGCCATCGCGGTTTTGACGATTTCATCGTAGTAGATGCGGAAAGTTGCATCGAGTTCACGATATTTTTCATCCAAAGTCTTTTTCATAGCGTCGAAGTTGACATTGCCTTCATCTTCTTCTTTAGGAGTTTCAACAACAACAGGCACTTCTTTAACAACTTCTTTAACAACTTCTTGCTTTGGAGCCTCAACTGGGGCAACAGTGGCAACTGGTGCTTTGTTATCTCTTTCCTCTTTAATTTCTCGACGATGTTCGCGACTTTCTAAAATTACATCGCGAGTGACGATGACAACGCAGAAAAGCGCAATGACGAGTACAACAATGATAAAAACGAACAACAAAATAGTAATAGCTTGATCCATTTTAGATATCCTCCTCTATTTTTTCTTTTTTATTTGAATCGCCTTTTTGTAAATTAGCGATTTGTTGTTTAAGTAATTCAATTTCTTCATCCTTTTTGTTAGTTTGAACTTGTAGTTTTTCTTTCTTGTCTAAACGAACAACATGGATGATTCTATAAAGGTTATAAAGAATGATAATTGCGCAAGGTAAAATGACAATGCAACAAATACCGACAGGTGTTTTTAAAGCATAAACTACAAGACCAAGCGCATAGTTTTGACCAGTTACTTTACCAATAACGTAATTTGTGGATGTATCAGCTTTGGAAGTATCGATAATTTGTTGGCCAACGTTGCTATCGCTTGTTCTATTGTCACCTTCAAGAGTGAAAATATATCCACCTGTCTCTTGTGCATCAATTTTAACAACGCGGTGAGTGATAGTTTCTTGTTTTGTATAAACATATTTAAATGTTAAGACATCACCAACTTCAACATTCGAGAACCATTCTTCTCTTTTAGTTTCATCTTCGGGAACAGTTTCTACAAAAACACAAGATTTAACAGGTATGCTTTTGATTTTATATTGACTGACATCAACCTCGTCGCAAGCACCCATAGAATCAGATTGAACAAAATAGAGTTGAGTTCCAAAAATGGTTGGAGGTTGGTCTGGCTTAGTTTTGTTTGAAACCGCGAGAACTAATGTGAATACGGCAGATGCAACGAAAAGAACGATGATGACATCAACAACGATTTTAGCAATCCTCACAATGAGCGATTTTTTGCTCTTTTTCGTTGTTTCAGTTGAAGTAGCATCAGTCACTACTACATCGTTAGAAACATTTTCATTAACATCATTAGCCATCTTTTATTTCCTTTTCGCATTAACTTCAATATAAAAATCAGCAAATGAATTTTGCGCTTCATTGCCAATGGAAGTGGACATTAAATAAGTTAGGTTGATGTGTTTAACATCTTTTCCCATATCAAAGCTTTCATCATTAGAAAGAACTTCACTGAGAGATTTATTGACAGTTACATTTTCACTTTCGCAAATAACAGTTAAATAATTAGCTAAGTCACCTTTATTTTCACTGCCATCAAATTTTAGAGAAATATTTAATCCGGTTTCATATTTAGTGTAAACATTAATAACGTATTTGTTTTCACTTCCCGGGTAGATATCATTCAATTCAACTTTCAAAGATTTGGTTTCATTTTCATTTATCGTTAAAGAAGTATTGCGTTCAAGCATTAAGGCAGAACGAACATTGCTAAAAAGGATGCAACCCAAAATTGATAAGCTTGTAGTTAGCAAAGTTAAAATGTGATAAATCTTCGTTTTCAATTTGTGTTTTCCCTTATCTTTTGGCTCCAATATATTGGAGCATATAGTAATAATGCCAAAAAAGATTTCAGATATAAAGATTTTTATTAAAAAATCAAGAAATTTCGGACTTTATATTTCCAAAAGTTCGATATTTACAACTTTGTTTTAACAATTCATAGAAAAAATATTATTTAACTTGTTTTAAAACGTCATGATTTCTATGGATAATGATATTGAAAATAAATATTTTAAAAATGTCACAAAAAAATCTATACGTTATCATCTTTTTTGATCACACGTTTAAATCTTTTGTTGAAATTATCTCTAGTGATAACAAGAACTTTTTTGCAACCTTGACATTCAATTTTTAAATCCGCGCCTAAACGGACAATCTTAAAAATCTTTGATCTAGCAAAGCATGGATGTGGTTTCTTCATTTCCACGTAATCGTTTAATTGATAAGAATAATCTTTCATTTATTCATCTTCCATTTTAACAGCCGCCGGTACTTTTGGTAGCCCAGGCATTGTCATCACTTTTCCAGTTAAAATAACAATGAAATTTGCTCCGCTAGAAAGGGAGACATCTTTAATGTGAATTGTGTGTTCTTTAACAACACCGATAAGTTTAGGTGAATCAGTAAGCGACAATGGAGTCTTAGCCATACAAACAGGGCAAGAGCCATATCCTAATTGTTCTATCTTTTTAATCTTTTCTAACGCTAAATCTGAAAACTCTACACTTGTAGCTCGATATATTTCTTTTGCTATCATCTCGATTTTATCCTTGATGGGAAGGTTATAGTCATACAGAGGTTTATATGTATTATCGCTATTAGCCAAGATATCTTTTACTTTATTAGCAAAATCAAAAGCCCCATCGCTACCTTTAGCAAAGGAGTCAACAAAACTAACTGGATAACCATTATCTAAACACCATTTCTCAAGCTCTTTTACTTCTTGTTCGCTATCATTAGCAAAATGATTTATAGCCACCATAACAGGCACGTTGAACTTTTTTAAATTTTCAAGATGCACTCTTAAATTTTCTGTTCCTTTTAGCATAGCTAATACATTTTCTTTACCTAAATCTTCAAAAGCGACTCCTCCATGAAGTTTCAAAGCTTTTATAGTTGCAACGCAGACCGCTAAATTAGGATTAAAACCACCAGTAGGACACGCAATATCAAAGAATTTCTCCGCTCCTAAATCTGCGCCGAAGCCCGCTTCGGTAATAGTGATATCAGATAGCTCAAGAGCTAACTTTAAAGCAATTATCGAATTGCAACCATGAGCAATGTTTGCAAATGGTCCTCCATGAATTAAAACGGGGTTATTTTCTAATGTTTGTACAAGATTTGGTTTTAGCGCCTCTTTCATGAGCTTCATAATAGCTTTTGAAATGCGTAAATCTTTTAAATAAACAGGCTTATCATCATATGTTGAAGCAACAAGGATGTTATTGATGCGATTATGGAAATCTTCTTCATCTTTTGAGAGACAAAATATAGCCATAAGTTCGCTTGCGACAGTAATTTGAAAATGATCAATTCGACTGACTCCATCTTTTTCGTTTAGTGATATTTCAACATCGCGAAGAGCTCTATCATTCATATCAAACGCTCTTTTCCAATATATTTTCTTTGGATCAATATTTAGTTCATTTCCTTGATAGATATGATTATCAATGATTGCGCTTATGAGATTTATAGAGCTAGTCAAAGCGTGCATATCACCGGTAAAATGAAGATTAATATCTTCACTAGGGCAAACTGATGCTAAACCTCCACCAGTTGCTCCGCCTTTTAAACCAAATACCGGTCCTAAAGAAGGCTCACGAAGGCACAGTAATGAATTGACACCGATTTTACGTAATCCATCATGAAGAGCAATAGACATCGTCGTCTTGCCTTCACCCACTTTAGTCGGCGTAATCGCAGTTACTAAAACTAATTTTCCTTGTTTTGAACAATGATTTTTAAGCAAAGAAGCGGCGTCTATTTTAGCTTTATATTTGTCATAATTTTCTACATAACTCGCGTCGATATTCGCACTTTTAGCAACTTCATAAATATCTTTAAGCATCTTAGTTCAACTCCTTTGTCACATAATTTATCAAATCAGATTCATCTTTATAATAATAAACATTTTCAAATTGATGTTTTACAAAAGTTATTTGTCTTTTCGCATAATTTCGAGAATTCTTTTTTATAAGCTCAATGGCCTCTTCATAATCAATTTCACCTAGAAAATAAGAAATGAATTCCTTATAACCTATCGCTTGAAGCGAAAGAACGTTTCCGTATTTTTGATAGAGTTTTTTAACTTCTTCTTCTAAGCCTAATTCAATCATTTTATCAACTCGAGAATTGATGTTTTTATATAAGTCTTCTCTATCAATTATTGGACTTACAAAATAGATGTCATCATATATAGCTTTATGCTCTTGTTTAGCAATTTGCTCAGTCTTATTAATTTTGCTTTTGTCATAAATTTCTAATGCACGTATTACTCTTTTTCGGTTATTTTTATGTAATTTAGCTGCTTCTTGAGGATCTATTTTTTCTAGCATATTATGAAGCTCATCATTGCTATAGGAGTCATATTTATCACTTTTAGAATTATCCATTTCTTCAAAATGATAATCATATAAAGAAGAGCGAATATATAAGCCTGATCCTCCAACGATAATGACGTTTTTATTCCTACTTTGAATTTCAGAAACTTTATCTCTAAGAAAGTGTTGATAGTCAGCGATAGAAAATGGTGTTTTAACATCAACAAAAGAGAAGAGATGATGAGGAGCGCTATTAAGTTCTACTTCGCTTGGTTTTGCAACACCGATATTTAATTGCTTATAGCATTGAAAAGCATCGCCATTAATTATTTCAGCATCAATCTTTTTGGCTAAAGCAATCGCTATCGCGCTTTTCTTCGTGCATGTTGGGCCAACAATGACAATAATCACAATTAAAAAACCTCTTTTATCTCATTTAGAAGAGAAAATACTTCTTCTTTAACCTTATTATAATTAACTATAAGAGGATGATTATCAAATTTAGCTTTTAGCTCTTTTAATTTTTCATCATCAAGAATGTTTTGCTTGTTATTTTTTCTGCATACTTCTTTTTGAATTTTGCGAATCTCTATGTCTAGTTTTTTTAATTCTTCATTTTCTTCAATAGCCTTTTTTAAACGAAAATACTCCATCACAGAGGAATCGGAGTATAGTTCTTCTTTTACAATTTCTAATTTCTTTTCTATATCAGTCATTAACGATTTCCCCAATTAATGAATAAACATGTGATTCAAGGATTTTTACTTTGACGATTTTACCAATCATAGATTCATCGCCTTTAAAATGAATTAATTTATATCCTTCAGTGTAGCCTGAAAGCATATTTTTATCTTTTTCAGACAAAGAATCCACGAGCACGTCATATGTTTTACCAACCATATTCTCGCTTGAGTTAGAGATAGTTTTTTCAAGTTCTTTAACAAGTTCTTGGAATCTAGTTGATTTGTCTTTAGCGGAAACATTATCTACAATTTTCGCAGCTGGTGTTCCTTTTCTAGGAGAGTAAATAAAAGTAAAAGCAGAATCGTATTTAACGTATTTAACCATCTCAATAGTTTCTAAAAATTGTTCGTAACTTTCATTAGGAAAACCAACAATGATATCAGTAGAGATATAAACATCTGGTATTTTCTCTCTTATCTTGTCAACAAGTTCTTTATATTGCTTGCTTGTGTAGCGGCGAGCCATGAGACGAAGTATTTCATCAGATCCGCTTTGAACGGGGAGATGGATGTATTTCATGATGTTTTTATATTTAGCAATAACATCAATCATTTCATCGTTAAAGTCCCAAGGATGTGAAGTTAAAAAGCGAACTCTTGGAATACCAATTTTAGCGACATCTTCTAACAATTTAGCAAAGGAAGAACCATCATGAAGATCTTTACCATATGCGTTGACATTTTGCCCTAATAAGGTCACTTCTTGGTAGCCAGCATCTTTAAGTTCCTGACATTCTTTTAAAATATCTTCTTCTTTTCTACTTCGTTCTTTTCCGCGAGTGTAAGGCACGATGCAATAAGTGCAAAACTTATCACAGCCATACATAATATTAACGAATGCTTTGAAGTTTGAAAGTCGTGTGCTAGGCAAATTTTCGACAATGTCACTAGGAAGAGATTTAACATCAACCACTCTTAAATGATTGCTTATAACATCGTCGAGCAAAGACGCTAGATTAGTAATGTTATGAGTGCCAAAAATTAAATCAACATGTTTATATGTAGAGAATATTTTTTCAATGATGTGTCGCTGCTGAACCATGCAACCGCAGACAGCAATAATCGTCTCTTTATTTTTGCTTTTAAGAGCTTTAAGTTCACCGATTCTTCCATACACTTTATCTTCAGCGTTTTCTCTAACCGCACAGGTATTCAAAATGATGAGATTGGCTTCTTCTAATTTCTGAGTTTTCTTAAATCCAGCTTTTTCTAAAATGCCAGACATAATTTCTTCATCACGGTAATTAGCTTGACAACCAAAAGTAAAAATATAATAGCTCTTTCCCTTAGCGAATTTTTGTAGTTTAGCAGGGATTTGAACTTCATCATATTTAAAAGAGAAAGAGACATCTCTTCGTCTTTCTAAATTGCTATCAGGTAAAGAAATATATTTGCATTTATTAGCCATAATTTAAATTAATCCACCATTTTTATTGGAAAGATTTCCTTGCATTTCTTGGTTATATCATCAATATCTATGACAACTGCGTTAATAAGCATTCTTCCTTCTTCTTTTAAACTAAATAACTCTTTAACGCCAAACATAGTTTTATTGATAACTGAGGTTTTTTCAAAGCCAAGCACTCCATCATAGTCGCCACACATACCGATATCGCTGATAAAGCCAGTTCCATTATTAAGAATCTTAGCGTCATTAGTCTGAACATGTGTATGAGTGCCAACAATCGCACTGACAAGTCCATCAAAGACATAGCCAAAGCACATCTTTTCACCAGTTGCCTCACCATGATAATCAACAATATGAATAGAATCTTCTCCTTGAATAGAATCTAACAATTCATGCAAAGCTTGGTAAGGTTCAATGACCTCATCTTTCATGAAAGCCACGCCTAAGATATTTGTAACTCTAATGTTGATATTATTAACTGTAAACAAGCGACTACCTTCTCCACCGAATTTATTAACAAGATTTAAAGGTCTAATTAAGCAATCGGCATCATCGATATAGTCGGTTATATGCTTTTTTCCTAGATAATGATTACCTAGTGTAATCGCATCAACGCCGGCATTTAATAAATCTTCATAGTGATTTTGATTAAGTCCTTTTCCGTGCGTTGCATTCTCTCCGTTAGCGATAACGAAATCAATTTGATATTTCTCAATCAAACTTTTCGTGTGCTTAGAAACAGCCTTGCGGCCAATCTTTCCCACAACATCGCCAAAGAAAAGAATTCTCATAAATTATTATTTCGCAGTTTCAACCGCGCGGTATTCACGAATGACGTTAACTTTAATTTGACCAGGATAGGTCATTTCACTTTCGATTCTATCTTTGATATCTCGTGCTAATTTAAAGGCAGCAAGATCATCAATCTTATCAGGAATAACCATCACGCGAACTTCACGACCACTTTGCATGGCGTAACATTGATAGACGCCATCATAAGATTTGCAAATTGTTTCGAGTTGTTCGATGCGTTTAATGTAATTTTCAAGTGTTTCACTTCTCGCTCCTGGACGGGCAGCTGAAAGCGTATCAGCGGCTTGAACAAGGTTAGAAATGACATATTTTGCAGGCACATCACCATGGTGAGATTCAATCGCATTTATAACGACATCAGGTTCGCCATATTTTTTAGCTAATCTGGCGCCCAATTCAACGTGAGAACCATCTTGTTCGAAGTCAACAGCTTTACCAATATCGTGAAGTAAACCAGCCCGTTTAGCTAAATTTTGATCAAGACCAAGTTCAGCAGCCATGATACCAGCTAGATAAGCGACTTCCATGCTGTGATCATAAGCATTTTGCCCATACGATGTACGATATTTAAGTCTACCAACATACATCAAAAGCTCTTTGTTAATTTTTGGCAAGCCAAGTTTAAAGGCCGCTTCTTCACCAGCTTTGCGAATGCCTTCATCCATTTCTTCTTTAACTTTTGCAGTAACTTCTTCGATTCGTCCAGGTTGAATTCGACCATCGCGGATAAGAATATCTAAAGTTCTTCGAGCAATTTCTCGACGAATTGGGTTGAAGCAACTGACAGTGATAACTTCAGGTGTGTCATCAATAATTAAATCAACACCTAAAAGTTGCTCTAAAGTGCGAATGTTTCGTCCTTCGCGGCCGATAATTCTGCCCTTCATTTCATCGCTTGGTAAGCTAACTGTGCAGACAGTTCTTTCAGTGACTGCTTCTTGCGAAAATTTAGAAATTGCTAAGCCAAGAATATTTTTAGCCTTTTCATCAACTTCAGCTTTTGCTTCATCTTCTTTGTTTTTAATATAAGAAGCAATTTCCATCGACATCTTACTTTCAACGCGAGCAAAAATTTCGTCGCGAGCTTCCTTTACAGATAATTGAGCAACTTTTTCCAGTTCAGAAATAATTGAGTCAATTTTTCCTTGAAGAACAGTTTCTTTCTTGTCACATTCTTTGAGTCGACGATTCAATAAATCATTTTTCTCTTCAAGTGAATTCTCTTTGTTTAAAAGATTGGCATCACGTTTATCAATGTTAGCCTCTCTTTGATTCAACTTGTTTTCAAGCACGACACATTCTTGTTTTCTTTCACGAATGTCTTTTTCAGCTTCTCGGCGCATTTCTGCGACTGTTTGTTTCCCATCTAACTGGGCATTTTTTCTAATTTGATCGCCTTTGATTTCGGCATCACGAATAATTTTATCAGCTTTGTTGTTCGCTCTTTTATTTTGGAATGCAGGAACAAATTTAATGATTAAAAACATCGCGATTATACCGAGAAGAAAAGCTGCAACAATTAGAATAATAGCAACATACAATTCCATTGTTTTTCCTCCATGTATATTTGAAAGATCTTCTTTTTTAGAAAAGACCTATAAATTAAGTTATTACCTATTAAGAGCCATTTTATGCCCTTTATTTATATTTTTAACAGATAAATATCTGATTGAAATTTATAATAATCTGGTAATAAGTGTCGTTGACACGTTTTTATTATAGCAACACATTCAAACTATTTAAACGAGAATTATTAAGAAAACGAGAATATAATTTCGAACGCTTTTTATTAAAAATAATTCAAATTTATCTATAAGATATTTAGAATTAAAAAAGTAGTTATGCGAGAAGAAACTAGAAAAGACATCCAAAATTACAAATACAAGGCTGAACTTAGTAAACTTACAGAACAAAAAAGAACTAAAAAGCCTAAATTTTATCTTGTCTATTCCCTTATTATCCTTTGCTTAGCCTACATGGTTGATGAAATAGCTAGCAATATTCATGGTGTTGTTCAGAAAGATGCAGTAAATGAATTTTTTGCTACTGATGCAAATAGTTGGACAATTATCGTCACTATTGCAAGCGGCATCTCCATACTTAGCTTTATCTTCCGTTCCTTAGCCGATAAATATGGAAGAAAACCATTCCTATATATCAATCTTTTCGGCATGGCAATTGGCATGTTTTTCTGCTTTATCGCGCCTAACATTTATTTATATGTTGTAGGTTTAGTTATTTGCTTTTTCTTTACGCCATGTGACATTCAGGTTTTATATATTGTTGAAACATCATCTGAGAGACGAAGAGCCCTCAATTTATCGTTTGCTAAAGCAATCGGAATAATCGGCATTTCTTTAATTTCCGTATTTCGCAAATACATCAATGTTTTATCTTGGCATGGTGTCTTTTTAATCCCATCAATAATTGGATTAGTCGTCGGTTTATTAGCCTTGTTCTTTATGAAAGAAACCGATGTCTTTATCGATAATAAAATCAAAATAATTAAAGAGAAAATTAAACCTGCTAAGAAAAACAATAAAGAGGTCATACAAACTAAAGAAAAGAAAGAAGAAAACGGAATCATTTCCGCGGCCAAATTCATGCTTCATAAGAAAGTTCTCTTGTGGCTATTTGTCGTCTTGTTTACTTTTTCTATTGCTTCGGCCGCTCAAGCAAACTATGCGACAGTGCTACAACCTTTGACAAATGAAATATATACCGCAATGAGTGAATCAGATTATAACGCTGTCATACTTGTCTATCCGTTTTCCTGCGCTTTGATAATTGTTTTAAATGGTTTAATTTCTGATTTATTTGGCAGAAAAAAAGCAAGCATATTCGATACAATCGTCGCTTTAGTAGGCATCATTTATTTCCTTTTTGGAACACGAATTAATTGGAATCCATATCTCCTTGGTGTTTTATTAGGTGTCTTTATTGGAGGCTATTTTGCTGGGCTAGATACGATAAACGTCATCTGCACAGAAGTTTCACCAACTGGTATTAGATCATCTGTGATGTCAATATTAAGCATCGCTTCCAGTGGAGGCACAAGCATCGCTACTTTACTTCTAATTCTTTTACGTGAATTTATAAGTCCATTTGATATGAGCGTGTTCTTAGCTATTCTAGTCCCTCCAGTTCTAGCTTTCTCTCTTTTCATATTGCTTAAAAAGATTCCCGAAACTAAAGGTGTTAACTTTGATAGCATCGGTTATAACGGAGCCGAAAAAAAGGCGAAGACACATGCTTCGCCAAATCGTTAATAGTTAATTTTGTTCTCTTATTTTTTCCATTAATTCATCAGCTAACTCTGGATGTTCATCAAGATAAGCTTTCGCTGCATCTTTTCCATTAGCAAAACGATTAGAATTATATTCAAACCAAGAACCGCTCTTAGTGAGTATTCCTTTTTGCACTCCGATATCAAGTATTTCGGCGTTTTTAGAAATACCTTTGCCAAATATGATATCAACTTGACAGCTTTTAAACGGAGGAGCCACCTTATTTTTAACAACCTTGATATTTACAGTGTTGCCAACAATCGATGAGCCATTTTTAATTGCCTCACTTCGACGGATGTCGATGCGGATAGAGGCATAGAATTTTAAGGCTCTTCCGCCAGTGGTAGTTTCTGGATTACCATAAATGACACCGACCTTTTCTCGAAGTTGATTAATAAAAATTACTGTGCATGATTTGCTATTTAAAATACCCGCTAATTTTCGCATGGCCTTTGACATTAAACGAGCATGAAGACCAACTTGATTATCGCCCATTTCGCCATCAATTTCCGCTTGAGGAACTAAAGCAGCAACGCTATCGACAACTATGATGCCCACAGCCCCACTACTAGCAAGCATTTCAACAATTTGTAAAGCTTCCTCTCCATTATTTGGTTGAGACAAAATAAGTTCATCGATATCAACACCTAAATTTTTTGCGTATAAAGGATCAATCGATTGTTCAGCATCAACAAAAGCGGCTTTGCCACCTTTCTTTTGACATTCAGCAATCGCGTGAAGGGCAAGTGTTGTTTTTCCACTAGATTCAGGTCCATATATTTCAATGATTCTTCCTTTTGGATAGCCTCCCACACCTAAAGCTTTATCAAGAAGTAGAGAGCCTGAAGGAATGACATCAACATCAACATTTGGTCGCTCGCCAAGTTTCATGACTGCCCCTTTACCAAAGGTTCTTTCAATTTCCTTCAAAGCATTGTCAAGGGCACTATTATCATTTGCATTAAGATTATCTTTTTTCATTAACGTTTCCTCACTTTCTCAAATTATTAAATTAGAAAAAGCAAATTTTTTCATCTAATCGGACTAGTTTTTGAGACTAAATAAGATTAAATCACGCATTTTTTGAATGCACATACTACGTATGTCATCACGATTTCCTTTTAGACTAAATGTCGCATACGTTACTTTGTTTTTATAAGAAACAGCAACATGGACTTCGCCAACTGGTTTGTTATCAACATCGCTAGTAGGTCCAGCATTTCCAGTGACTGCTACAGCAACATCAACGCCTAAAACTTCTTTCCCGTTTCTAGCCATTTCAATGGCTGTTTCATCACTAACGACGCCATATTTATCAATCACTTCTTTATCGACATGAGCGAGATTTATTTTCTCGCTCGGAGAATAAGTAATTAAAGAGCCTTTATAAATTTTGCTCGCTCCAGGAATAGATGTAAATATAGATGAAAATAATCCACCAGTTAAAGATTCAATAGAACCAAGTGTTAAATCATTATCTTTTAAATAATTAAATAATGGAAGTAAGTCAACATTGCTCGTTATAGTAACATTTTCATCAACTTTAGGCTCAGATGTTGAACAAACTAAGCATTTATCTTCTTTTTCTTCTTTTAAAACATGATGATTTTTGCAGATATAAATCAAGCCAGATAATAAAGAAGCAAAAGTGGCTAAATAGAAAAGAAGATTAGATACTTGTAAATATTCTGGCCATGAGGAATCAAAATAAGAGAAAGGCCAATCATTTAAAAGCAAAAATGGAATGGCAATCATTTGAAGAACAGTTTTAATTTTTCCAAAGATATTAGCTGCGATAACTTCGCCTTTTTTAACAGCGACAAGTCGAATTCCATCAACAAGTAAATCGCGAGCAATCATTAGCATCACGCAGACCATTAAAAGAGTCAGCATTGTGGTGTCTTGTCTTTGTAGAGGCGCATATGATTGCTTAACAAGAAGAAAAATCATCATCACATCGTTTAACAATTTATCAGCGATGGGGTCTAAGAATTTTCCAAACGTAGTAACTAAATTACGCTTTCTAGCAATGTGGCCATCCAAAAAGTCGGTAAAAGCAGCGAGTAAGAACACACCGGCGAAAATTAAATAAATTAAATTGATGTTGGTGTTACCAATTGCAAAATTAGGAACATCCAAATTCAAAAAGTTTAAAACAACCATTGCAATAATTGTAAGAAATATAACAATCATCCTGGTGAGAGTTAATTTGTTAGGTAAGTTCATATTTTTCCTTCCTTGAGTACCGGTCCTGTAAGCCATGTTTTGTCTAGGACAATAATTTATCTACGTATTGCTACGTGCTATTTAGAATTCAATTCTTCTAACTAGCCTCCCCTACCAAATTTGGGTTTCTCGCTTGCGGGGTTTACCAACGTTCCACTCTAACATTTCTATTAGCATCGTCACTGTGGCACTTTCAGGGACATCATCATAGCTAAGCCTTAGACTATTCCCGCCGTTATGCACTCCTGCATACCTAACGTTATTTTTTCCGTTAGCACAATCACTATCACCATCGCAGGTGATGCGAGCATGGACTTTCCTCTAATTCAAACGAACCAGCAATTGTCCAGACCGGTGTCTATTTAATTTTCGTGGGATCGACTCCTTTTTTATAAAGTGCTCTTTCTAGAAGATCAATCCTTCGAAGCAAAGATATGTTATCACTTGAGACATTTGTTGCTTTATTTATCCCTTCAAGACGATTGGAAATCTTGGCAATTTCAACATCTTTCTCTCGAATTTCATCTTTTTGTTTCTTCACTGTATTTTCAAGCGTAGCGATGTATTGCTTAGCTTCAGTGTAGAAAGATTCATAGAAGTTATAGTCAGCAAGAATCTGGTCAAGCGTCATATCAACTTGGTAGGCATCATAGCCTTTCACGTTCTTGGCAAACTTCAAATTTAGCAATGTATTCGTATTAAAATTGAGTTTACCCGCCATGTGTTTTCTCCAAGTATTTTTAATTATATTAAACGATGTAAGATTAAACAATTAGATAATTATTAAAAAATGGTCAAAGCAATGTTATAATGCCTCGTAATGAAAGAACTTGAAAAACATATACAACATCGTCGAACTCTATGCTTCCTCGATTTAGAAGGCACACAATTTTCACATGAAATGATTGCCATTGGTGCAGTTAAAGTTGATCTATACAAAGACATGACCATAAAAAAGTATCATCAAGGATACTATTCTTTAGTGAAAGCTAAAAACAAAATTGGTAGCATCGTTACTGAATTAACTGGCATAACTGAAGAAATGATTAAAAAAGATGGCAAATCTTTTCGTGTCGCTATTAACGAATTAAAAAATTATATAGGACGCTCCTTTAATAAAACCATATTTGTCACTTTCGGAAGTCACGATTTAAGAATCTTAGCCCAATCGCTAGCTTATAACTTAGACGCTCCTAAAGATGATGTTCATTTAATGATTAAACACTCCTTGGATTTAAGTGATTTCATCTCCACTTTCGTCAAAGATGAAAATGGCAATACATATTCATTGGCGAACATGCTAAAAGTGTTTAATGTTGATTTTGTAGGAACTCAACATAATGCCTATGCCGATGCCTTAAATCTTGCTTATTTATACGATGCTTTCTTAAAAAATCGAGAAATAGTGAAAGGCGAATATAAAAAGGTTCTCTCAAAAATGAGACACTTACCATCGCCGGTAAAAAACGTCATAACCAAGTTAGTGAATAATGAAAATGTTTCGCCATCCGACTTCGATGCTTTAATTGAGGATTCTCTTAAATGATCAAATATCCTAATGGCGTAGAAGCAAAAAAGAAAACAATAATAAATAGAAAAAGAAATCCTTTAGTTAAATCCGGTAATCGGGGAATGGTTTTAGAAAACGAAATCAATCTTTCTAATGCCTACTATAAAGAAAAAGGATTATGTTTAGTGACTAAAAGACCGACGCCAATAAATATTGTTAAAGTGGATTACACAAAAGGCGCCCGTATAATCGATGCTTATTTTGAAAAACAATCGACGACTGATTATAACGGAGTTTATAAATCTAGATATATCGACTTCGAAGCTAAGTCGACGCATTCAAAATCTTCACTGCCATTAAGCAACATACCAAAACAACAAATTGATCATTTAAAAGAAGTTTTAAAGCATGGAGGCATCGCCTTTTTTATCATCCAATTTGTTCCTTTAAGTGAAGCATATCTTTTAGATGCTAAATACGTAATTCATTTTAAAGACAATAACACTCGAGAATCTATTCCATATTCTTTCGTAAAAGAAAATGGTTATTTAATAAAAACAGGCTTTGCACCGCGACTTGACTATCTTTCAATAGTGGAGGACATCTATTTTAAAGATAAAAAATAATGGCAAAACGAGGCTAAAGAGCATTCTTTGCACTTCGGGTTTTTGGCTTTACAAATGCTCCGTCCAAAATCAATTAACTGGTGTCCAGTTTTAACTAAACGTTCACGAGGAATATATTTAAGAAGCTTCTTTTCAATTGTTAAAACATCATCTTTCGCTTTTGCTATGGCTAATCGTTTACTAATTCGAGATACATGGGTATCCACTGCTAAATAAGGTAAATGTACCCATTCTGCGAGAAAGCAATTTTTTGTTTTATTGCCAATACCTGGAAGAGATAATAAATCTTCTTCGCTTAAAGGCACCTTTCCTTCATATTTAGAAAGTAGCGTCTTAGCAATTCCGTTTATATTTTGTGATTTAATCTTATACATCCCTAAAAATGAAATGATGTTTTCTATATCAGAAATATTGGCGTTAGCTAACGATTCTAAATCGCTATATTTATTAAAAAGAACTGATGTAGCCTTGTTAACCGCCTTATCAGTTGTTTGAGCAGAAAGCATAATAGCAATTAACAATTCATAATCTTTTTTATATAAAAGAGAACAAGTTGAATCGCTATAATGCGTGTCTAAAAAGTTAAATAAGATAGAGGAATCAATCATCAATCCATTTCGCTTTAGCTATTTCCATCGTCTTTTCAATATCATCGTCCCAAGTTTGCTTAACATTAGACAAACCAACTTTTTCCATATCATCGCGGACTTTCCATTGAATTAAGATTTTATCAACACTTTTTAATGTCTTTTTGCCTTTAGAGAGAGCTTGATGGAAAGCGTCAATAATCACTTCATCGCTAAAGCCATCGTTTACCCATTCATTGATTGTTGATAATTCAAGAGGAGTCAATGTTCTAGCCAATTCTTTTTCAAAAACTAAATAAATATTTTTAAGATATTCATTTTTCTTTTCACTAGATGATACTTCTTGCTCTTTCGCTAAAGAAATCTGAAAAGTTTCATACAATTTCTTTTGCAATGGCTTTAATGATACTTTAATTTTTGGTCCAGTTTCATACACCAACAATTTCTTTTCAAGTAAACCGACTAAGATTTTATCGAGCTCTTTAATTGATAAATTCATTTTTAAAGACAATAAATCAGGAGTCACAAAATAATTCTTCTGCTCTAAAAGATGATCAATCATTAAAATGACTGCTAATTCATTTTCACTGATTTTTAGCTTTTTGTAATATTCAAGAAGAAGGTATCGGAAGTCGAGCGCTTCCATCTGTGCATTTTGCATACAATAATCTTACATAAAAAAGAGTTTTATAAAAACTTCTTTTTCATCTTTTTTAATTCTTCTTCGACTTTTTGTGGATTTAATCTATTAATCAAATCATAGTTTTCTTTAATTGCAGCTAAACATTTCTCTTCAATTGTAAAATTTAATTGCTTAGCAAATCTTTCGGCTCTTAAGATGCGCAGAGGATCTTCTTTTATTCTTTTATAAGGATCGCCAATAAAACGAATAATCCCTTTTTCTAAATCTTCTAAGCCGTTAGCGAAATCATAAATCTTATAGGATTCATCAATATAAATCGCGTTTATTGTAAAATCGCGACGAGTGTAATCTTCTTCAATTTTTCGCGTGAATCTAATTTTAGATGGGTGACGAGAATCAAGATAGGAATCTTCTAATCTAAGCGTAGTGATATCAACTTTTTTGCCATTAACTTTAACGTTGACCGTTCCAAAACGTTCAAAAGTATAATTTGCGTCAAATAAAAAGGCCTTCATTTCGCTTGGCATCGCATCGGTAGCAAAATCATAATCATCTACTTCTTTAGAAAGTAAATAATCGCGCGATGTGCCCCCAATCATGTATAAATGAAAACCATTTTTATTAAACAAAAGGGCTAAAGAATCAAATATCGATTTATCCACATTAAAAATATAATGAATAAATCTCAAAAATAAAAGGGCAACAAATGCTGCCCTTAAATAAATTAGTTGACTTTAGCTTTGAAGCACTTAGAAGGTCTAAACGCAACTGTAGCACTGGCTGGAATAACGATGTGAGAACCGTCGGCAGGATTTGTGCCTTTTCTTTCTTTGCGATTTCTCTTTTCAAAGATTCCGAAACCAGAAATCTTGACTTCTTCGCCTTTAGCGACAGTCTTTTCAATGAGTTTTAATAACTCTTCGACGACGTTTTCTGCATCGAGATGAGAAACATCAGCCTTTTCACTAACAGCTTGGATTAATTCTGCTTTATTCATAACTTTCCTCCATAATCCTATGATAACATTATACACGTTCTCGTAAAATAATTTCAATCGGAGTTCCATCAAGATTGAAACTTGCCCTCAATCTATTTTCCAAATAACGCATATAGGAAAAGTGGGCATATTTAGGCTTATTGACAAATAAAACAAAGGTCGGCGGACAGGTGTTTGCCTGGTTTGCAAAATATATTTTTAATCTTCCATGATTAAAATCAGGTGCTTCATTCATTACTTGAGCATCTTGAAGGACATCATTTAATAAGGATGTCGGAATATGGGTATCATAGGCTTTATGAACCATATTTATTTGCTCAAAAATTTTCAAAATATTTGTTTTATTTTTCGCTGAAACATAGACAATTGGGGCATAATCAATGAATTGAAATTGTTTGCGAATATTCTTAGAAAATTCACTTTGAGCCTTCTCATCTTTCTTAACTAAGTCCCATTTATTGACAATAATAACGATAGCTTTTTTCTTTTCAACAGCATAGCCAACGACGTGTTTATCTTGTTCAATAATTCCTTCATTCGCGTCTATAACAAACAAAACTATTTCACTTCGATCGATAGAAGAAATAGCTCTTAGATAAGAATATTTATCGATGCTTTCATAGACCTTGCCGCGCTTTTTCAATCCCGCGGTATCGATAACTACATAATTTTGTCCGTCTTTAGAAAAAGAAGTATCAACAGAATCTCTAGTAGTTCCGACTATATTAGAAACAATAACTCTTTCTTTATCTAAGATGGCATTTACTAATGAGGATTTTCCAACATTAGGTCGCCCAATAACTGAAAAAGTAATTGCGTCTAGATATTTAACATCTTCTTTTTCTGGCAAATTTTGAATGATTAAATCTAATAAATCGCCGATGCCAATACCATGCGCTCCGCTTATAGCCAAAGGAGCATCAAATCCAAGAGAATAAAATTCATTTATCGAGGCAAGCATATCTTGATTGTCAATTTTATTGACAGCGAGGATAACTTTTTTGTTCGCTTTGTGCAAAATTTTAGCAATCATGCGATCATCGTTACTAACACCTTTTTTGCCATCTGCAATATAGACAATTAAGTCAGCCTCTTCGATAGCAATTTCAGCTTGCATACGAATTTGTTTTTGAAAAGGCTGGTCTTTTATTTCAATTCCGCCTGTATCGATTAAGCGAAATTCTTTTCCTAACCAACTTGTAGTTTCATATAAGCGATCTCTAGTAACACCTGGTTCATCATCAATAATTGATCTTCGTTGGCCGATGATGCGATTAAAAATCGTAGATTTACCTACGTTAGGGGAACCAATTAAAGCAACAACAGGGAGCGACATAAATTATTCTGTTTTTTCTTTAATAATTTTTAAAACTGCTTGAATGGATTGCTCAATCGTTAATTTTGAAGTATCAAGTTTTATGCTATCTGGAGCAGCTTTTAATGGAGCAAAAGCGCGAGAGGAATCGATTTTATCTCTCTTTTTAATATCATCGACAATGTCTTGATATGAACAGGCGATGCCTTTTTCCATATTTTCTTTATAACGACGATCAGCACGTTCTTTATCTGATGCAATCATAAAAATTTTCACATCAGCATTAGGTAAAACATACGTTCCAATGTCTCTTCCATCCATAACAACCGATTGTTCATTAGCCATTTTTCTTTGAAGTTCAACTAAAGCAAGTCGAATATCTTTATATGAAGCAATGTAACTGACATTGCCACTTACAAGAGGTTCACGAATTGTTCTTGTGACATCTTTTCCGGAACACATAACTTTTCCATCCGGATATAAAGTGATGCTAACTTCTGGAATAAGCTTGACGCATTCCTCTTCATTTTGCGGGTCAACACCTTTATCTAAAACATAGCTAGTAAAAGCGCGATACATCGCTCCAGTATCGATGTAGGTATACCCTAAAATCTTCGATACAGCTTTACTAACAGTCGATTTTCCCGCCGCGGCAGGTCCATCAATAGCTACAACAACTCTTTTCATAAACTACCCTCCAAAAGTCAAAATACCTAACCAGATTGTAATTGCTAAAAGTATACAGCAAACAAAGCAACCAAAAAGCAAATAAGGAACGCTTACACGTTTTCTTCCTTTTAATGGAGAATCTTTTTTCTCCTCGACTTTCTCATAAATCTCGTGAACGCCAATTATTTCATCAAAAGAGATAGATGAATTATTGGTTTTGTGTTCATCGTTAATAATTTTTTCGATTCTATCTGATGTCTTTTTCTTCGTTGAATCATCAGTAAAAGAAGATTGAATCTCATTGCGATAATCTTTAAATTTTTCAACCCGGCTTTCTAACATATTTTATATATTAATATAATGTTCATTCTTTTTTAAGAAAAATAGGCTTTATTTTCGTTGATTAGTAAATAAATAGTGTTTATAATTACTGCAAGCGGAGGGATAAGTATGCCAAAAGTAAAAGTAAATAAGGATGTCTGCGCCTCATGTGGATTATGCATCGGTGCACGTCCAGATGTCTTCGAATTCGATGAAGATGGTCACGCGAAAGCCATCGTTGACGAAGTTGATGGCGATCTCGGTTTTGAATGCCCATTTGGTGCAATTGAAATCGACTAATCAATACTTAATCTAAAAAGAAGCACTTCGGTGCTTTTTTATTGCTCTAATCTATCAATTAGTCGATGGGTCGACTTATAAACAAGTAACGTAATAACACATATAATTGCATCTTTTATTAGATTAAAAGGTAATACGGCATACAGTCCATAAGTCCATTCAACATCTGTAATCATAGGATTTGCAATTGAAGCGATTGCAACTAGTTGTTCTTTAGAGAAATTAAACATGAACATGTAAAACGGAATCATTAAATAGATATTGCCTAAAAGAGAGACAACTAACTGACATAAAGTTCCAATGATTAAGCCAATAATTGCATTTTTAAAGCATCTATTTTTCTTATAAATTAAAGTAGCAGGCAATATAAAAGCTATTGAAAATAATAGATCGGAAAATTCTCCAACAGTCAACGTGGATGTAAATGGCAATTTAATAATTGTTTTAATTACTAAAACAGCGATTGCGGATAAAGGACCATAAGCAAATCCAGCTATAAAAGCCGGGATTTCATCAAAGTGAATTTCTAAAAAAGATGGAAAAATAACAAGGGAGAATTTTAGAAACGGAATGACATATAAAATAGTGCTAATTGCACCAAAAATGCCTATACGTACCAAAAATCTCGTGACATCGGTATAGACAATTTTGCGTTTGTGGTCAGTATAAATTTTTAATGTAACAAACGCCCAAAGCACTAGAAGAATGCCAAATATTATTGAATTAATTTTTTCCATAAAAATAAAAGCCCTCTATCAGGGCAAAAAAGGTGTTTCTTCTATCCAGACTATAACTGTCGCCTCTAGAATTTCACTAGATCAATCCATTCGGAGTCGCGGGGTTTACCGCCGGTCAGGAATTTCTCCTTGCCCTGAAACAAAATTAGTTTAGCACAACTATATAAACTTATAATGGTTTTTTTAATATTAATGAATAATCTCTAGGATATTTAGAACTTGTTTTATCCATCTTTTTAACAATTATTAAGCTTCGTAAATCGCCATTAAAAGGTAATGAATATTTGAAATTTGCCTCAATTTTAGCATTTAATTTCTTCAAAGCATTCTTTGATTTTTCAATTTCATATTCGTTCTCATATACTTTATAAGCAACTAATTTACCATCTACTTTTAATAACGGAATAGCTAATTCCAACAATATATTAAGTTCACTCACCGCTCGAGAAAGAGCATAATCAAAATGTTCTTTTTCGTTAACTTCTTCGATACGAGAATTTAAAACGATGACATTACTTAAATTTAATTCTTTAATAACTTCATTTAAAAATGAGCATTTTTTTCCATTAGATTCAATTAAAGTAAAAGAAGATGAAGGAAACAATATTGCTAATGGAATTCCAGGAAAACCCGCCCCACTACCTAAATCGACAATATCTTTATCATCAAAATCAACATATTTCATCGAATAAATGGAATCGAGGAAATGTTTAATTAAAATATCCTCATGTTCAATGATGCGCGTAAGGTTAAATTTATTATTCCATTCAATAAGCAAAGCTTCGAATTTAACAAATTTATTTAAAACTTCTTCAATGTTAGTGATATGAAGTTCGTCGGTCAAATAATTTCTAAAATCTAAATCATCCATTTCTTCTTTTTAATTCTAAGATAAGAATCGAAATATCAGAAGGATTAACTCCAGAAATTCGACTTGCTTGTCCAATAGTTAAAGGTCTAATCTTATCTAATTTTTGTCTAGCTTCTAAGGCAAGACCATTCATCGATAAATAATTAACATCGCTAGGTAATTTATATTCTTCAAATTTTGTAAATGATGTCGCTTCTTCTTTTTCACGTTTAATATAACCTTCATATTTAACAAAGATTTCAAGTTGAGAAACTCCGATATAATCGAGTTTAATTTCATTTAATTCCGGAAATAAATCCACTAAATTTTGGTATACAACATTTGGACGTTTTAAAAATTCATAACCGCTGACACCAGCTTTTAAAATATCAATGTTATTAGCTTTTAAATAGGAATTAACGCGTTCACTGCTACCTAAATAATGAGTTTTCAAAAATGAAATTGCTTTCTCAATATTTTGATTCTTTTCTAAGAATTTTTGATAACGTTTTTCACTTATAAGTCCAAGTTTATAGCCATAAGGTGTCAATCTCATATCTGCATTATCATGCCTAAGTAGAAGTCGATATTCCGCTCGTGATGATAACAATCGATAAGGTTCATTTGTTCCTTTAGTAACAATATCATCAATCATAACGCCTATATAAGATTCATTTCTTTTTAAAATAAATGGTTCTTTATTTAAAACAAACAAGGATGCATTGATGCCAGCTACAATGCCTAGACCAGCTGCTTCTTCGTAACCAGATGTTCCACAAATTTGTCCAGCAACATATAAACCGTTATATTTTTTTACTTTTAAAGAAGCATCAAATTGAGTTGGAATTAGTGCATCATATTCGATCGCATAAGCATATTTAAGAAATTCTGCTTTTTCTAATCCCAGTAATGAATGAACCATTTCTTCTTGTATCTTTTCTTCCATTGCTGTTGAAAAACCTTGAAGATAAATAGATTCACCATCTTTAAATTCAGGCTCTAAAAATAATTGATGTCTTTTCTTATCAACAAAAGTCATAACTTTGCTTTCAATTGAAGGACAATATCGAGGGCCAACGCCAGTTTGTAGTCCGTTATAAGTCGCGGTTTTATCTAAATTATTTCTAATTATTTCATGCGTTTTTTCATTTGAATAAATTAAATAACAAGACAGTTGTTTTTCTAAAGGAATGAAATTTATAGTCTCATAGGAAAAAGCTAATTTACCATCCATGCCAGGCTGAATAGATGCTTTTGAAAAATCGATTGAAGATTTTTTAATTCTTGGAGGAGTTCCGGTTTTAAAACGAATTATTTCTATGCCCATCTTTTGTAAAGATTTAGACAAACCGATTGAAGGATTTTCGCCATCCGGTCCGCCGGAAAAAGATTTCGTACCTCTTAAAATCATACTTTCCATGTATGTGCCAGTTGCTAAAATAACGGCTTTAGATTTAATTTCTTTCCCATCTTTAAGTATGACTCCAGTCACGCTTTTATCATCATAAATTAAATCTATTACTTCGCCTTCATAAATCGTTAAATTCTTGGTATTTTTTAAAATTTCTTGAATTATGCCAGGATAATTATGTTTGTCTTCCTGAGCTCTTAAGCATTGAACACCTGGGCCTTTGCCGGTGTTAAGCATTTTCATTTGCAGATAATCTTTATCGGCAGCTTTACCCATGATGCCACCTAAAGCATCGACTTCACGAACAACTACGCCTTTTGCGGAACCGCCAATAGAAGGGTTGCAAGGCATGTTTGAAATCATCTTTTCATTTAAAGTGATTAAAAGTGTCTTTAAACCCATCGTGGCTGATGCATGTGAGGCTTCAACCCCGGCATGGCCACCGCCGACAACAATGACATCGTAGTTTTGCATTAACCAACGCTTCCTTCCATGTCTAATTTTAGCAATTGATTCAATTCAACCGCATATTCCATTGGAAGCTCTTTGGAAAATGGTTCAATAAATCCCATGATTATCATCTGCGTTGCTTCTTGTTTACTTAATCCTCGAGACATTAAATAAAAGAGTTGATCTTCGTTAATTTTACTAACCGTAGCTTCATGTTCAATATAAGAAGTATTATTAGCAACTTCATTTGTTGGAATCGTATCACTTTTAGAAATGTCATCCAAAATCAAAGTGTCGCATTCAACGTGCGATTTGCAGTTGAGCGCTCCAGCAACATGACGAACTGTACCTCGATAATTAGCAGCTCCACCGCCACGAACAATCGATTTTGAAATAATAGTTGAGGATGTGTTGCTAGCTAAATGAATCATTCTTGCTCCGGCATCTTGATATTGTCCTTTAGAGGCTACAGCAATTGATATGCAATTACCTTTTGCGCCTTCACCTGCCAAAATGCAGGCAGGATATTTCATATTAGTTTGACTGCCAATATTTCCATCTATCCAATCCATTTGACCATTTTCTTTTACAAGAGCTCTTTTAGTAACTAAATTTACGATATTATTCGACCAATTTTGGACAGTCGAATAACGACATTTTCCATCTTTAAGAACAACAATTTCCACAACGGCGGCATGTAAACTATCTTTGCTATAAATAGGCGCTGTGCAACCTTCAACATAATGAACGCTTGCCCCTTCATCGACAATAATTAAAGTTCTTTCAAATTGTCCACTCTTTTCATTGTTGATTCTAAAATATGATTGAAGAGGTTTGTCTAAAACAACACCTTTAGGTACATAAATAAAGGAACCACCTGACCAAACCGCTCCATTTAAAGCAGCGAATTTATTGTCGCGATATGGCACAACTGTATTGAAATACTTTTTAACTAAATCAGGACACACTTTTAAAGCTTGGTCTGTAGAAAGAAAAATTACACCTTTATCTTCAACTTCTTTAAGCATATTGTGATAAACAGCTTCACTTTCATATTGAGTTGTAACTCCTGAAAGATATTTTTGTTCAGCTTCCGGTATTCCAAGTTTTTGGAAAGTATTTTTAATTGTTTCAGGAACCTCATTCCAATCTTTTTCAACTTTTGCACTTGGGCGAATAAAATAAGTGTAAGAATCAAAATCTAAAAAAGATAAATCCGGTCCAAATTTTGGCATAGGAAGTTCTTTAAAAGCTTTGTAGGCTTTAAGGCGGAAATCAAGCATCCATTGCGGTTCATTTTTGATCCGTGAAATTTCTCTAACTGTTTCTTCAGTTAATCCTTTTTCAGTTTTAAAAATAGAAACATCTTTGTTTTTGAATCCGTATTTATATTTTTTAGTTAATCTAATCTTTTTAGCCATAATTAATGTTGATGTTTATCCAATAATTCTTCTAAGCCATCCCAACCAATTGTTGCACATTTAATACGAGCTGCTTGTTTGGAGGTGTTCATGAAAACGATAGCTTCATCTAATACAGAATCATCATATTCTTCTTCATGAATCATTTTCTTATACTGTTCAATAATATATTCAGCCTCATCGATACTTTTTCCAATAACAAGAGAACACATAATATCAGTTGAAGCAGTCGAAATAGTGCAAGCTACTCCTGAAAAAGAGCAGTCTTTAACGATTCCATTTTCAACAAACAAATAGATGATAATGTCATCAATACAATTGGTGGAATCCATATGAATCGTCACGTATTTGCTTACATCTTGTGGAGTAATTTTGTGTTGAGGATTTTCATAATGGTCCATGATAATTTGCCTCATCATTTGAGGACTAAGAGAAATAGGCATCTAAGAAGTCACCGCCTTTCTTTAAAGCTTCGACAAATGTGTCGATATCTTCTTTAGTTGTATAAAAATAAATTGAAGCTCTACAAGTTGCTACTTCATGTAGGAATGAAATAAGTATTTTTGCACAATGTTGACCGCTTCTAACGGCAATACCTTTACTATTTAAATACGTTGCTAAATCTTGAGCAAAAACTCCTTTAATATTAAAGGTAATAATACCAGCGTTTGCATGTTCATTGTAAATGATTATATTAGGAACTTCATGCATCTTTTCAATCATATATTTTCTTAGATAGGATTCGTATTCTTCTATATTATCTCTACCAATTTGATTAATATATTTGATTGCTTCTTCAAACCCATAAATACCTTCAATATTCATCGTGCCTGCTTCAAATTTAGAAGGTGGATTTAAATATTTAACATCACCGCACATATCAAATTTAGCGTTCATGCCTCCGCCAGACATTAACGGATCCATTTTCTCTAATAATTCATACTTTCCATATAGAACGCCAATACCAGTTGGACCACATAATTTGTGCCCAGAAAAACTTAAGAAATCAACATCTAAATCTTTGACATCAACTTTCATGTGAGGAACTGATTGGGCTCCATCACAAACAACCAAAACGCCATGTTTATGAGCTATTTTAGCAATCGCTTTAACATCGATAATAAAGCCTAAAACATTCGTTACTTGAGCAACGGCGATTATTTTAGTTTTTTCTGTAATAGCTTTTTCAACGCTTTCAGGAGTTAATCTTCCATCTTTATCTAGAGGAATGTAATCAATCTTTGCACCTGTTAGTTCATGAACTTTAAACCAAGGCAAAACATTCGATGCATGCTCAGCTTGAGTTATTAAAATCTCATCATCAGAAGTTAAAAATTTAGCAGCGTAACCATACGCGATTAAGTTAATTGACATGGAAGTGCCACTTGTAAAAACAATTTCGTTTTCATCCGCGTTAATAAAATTAGCAACTGTTTTTCTTGCTTCTTCCACTTTCATGTCTGTGTGGTAGCACAAATCATAATCTCCACGATGAGAATTAGAAGTCTCTTTTGTTAAATATTGTTCAACAGCTTTCACAACACAGTCAGGCTTAAAAGTTGTTGAAGCATTATCTAAAAACACCAAATCGTGGTTTTGCATTTGGGTTTTATTTCTAAACATTGGAAAATCTTTTCTTAATTTATAAGGATCTAACATAGTTTGTCTCCTTAAGAAGTTCATCAATTATGTTTTGATTTTCTTCATTAAATTGTTTCTTTATTGGCTCAAGATATCCACGTGTAATAACTTCGCGGGCTTCATTTTTTGATAATCCCCGAGACATTAAATAAAACATATGGTCATCATTTAATCGTCCAACAATAGCACCATGACAAGCTTGAACTTCGTTTTCGTCTATCTTTAAAATAGGAGAAGCAACGCCATGCGCTTTTGAATCGAAAACAATGATTTTTGCATTTTGTGAAGTGCTAGATTTTTTAGAATTTTTCAATATATGATTGACGCCAGAGAAGACAATTTTCGACTCATCTTTGGCAACCCCATAATTGTTCATAACTGCTTTTGTTGAACCGACATTATGAATGAATGATACGTCAAATTCTTTGCTGGAATTTCCGCTAGATAAAGTTGCTAAATTCCAAGTGCAATCAGCTCCAAGCCCATTTAAATTTACTTGCGAATTCAAACTAAAATCTGACTTTGAAAAATCAGCAAAAAAGACCAACAATTTGGCATTTTTTCCAAGATTTGCAGTAATTTTTATATTTTTTAAATTCATAGAAGACAGAACTTTTAAGGTTAAATTGCCATTATCTAAAACTTCGATGGATAAATCATCAAGTAGATCCATTTCAATAGTTTTAGATTCGTTATTAACAACAATATTTTCCATTACTTTTTGCCTTTTAAAGAATCTTTCACTGAGCAAGTTCCAAGAGACACTTTAACTTCATCAACAATATTGAGTTCCTTCTTAAGCCAATCGTAACCGCTCTTATCTATTTTCTTAATAAGTTCTCGATCGCCATCAAGAGCTATTCTTCCATCAATTAAAACAATTGTTCGATCAACATTAATAAGATCATAAAGTCGAGCATAGTGAGAAACGATTAAAAATCCTTTTCCCTTCTTTTGCTCCTCGGCAATGATTTTAGAAACTAATTGAATTGCATCGACATCTAAACCAGAATCAATTTCATCAAGCATCACTAAATCTGGGTTGAGAATGAGCATTTGTAAAATTTCGTTTTTCTTCTTTTCGCCACCAGAGAAGCCTTCGTTAAGATTGCGATTAGACATTTCGAATGGAATTTCAGTCTTCTCATAGGCTTGATTTAATGTTTTATAAAATTCAAATAATGAAACAGGTTTTTCTCTATGAGCGTTCAACGACGCTTTTAAAAAGTCAGCATTATTAACTCCTGGTACTTCACTAGGATTTTGCATTCCAAGAAAAATCCCAAGCTTAGAACGTTCATCAACTTCTAGGTTGCTAATATCTTTGTCATTAAAAAGTATCGAACCTTCCGTAACTTTATAGTTAGGATTGCCCATAATCGTTTGAAGCAAAGTCGACTTACCATTTCCGTTAGGGCCAAGCAAAGCAACAGTTTTAGAAGTATCGATAGTTAGATTAATTCCTTTTAATATTTCTTTGTCTTTTACACTGACATGCAAGTCTTTAATCTCTAAAATAGCCATACACATTCCGCCTTAAATCTAAACTATTTTAATCACTTCAAAATCATATAACAAATAAAACGATAAAAATCAGAACAAAGACTAGTCTTTGAAAGTTTTAATATTGTCTTTTTTTAACAGCAAGAAATATTGGCGATAAATATTCATAAAAAACAATGTTGTATTAATACAAGGAATGTTATAAGATATTTTCGCTATGTTTAAAAAGGAGGCATACGAGGTTAACTTATGAAAAAATCAAAACTTACCCTTGGAATAGCTTTATCTGCCCTCAGTTGTACACTTCTTGCTGGTTGCGGCGGACCAACCTATTCTCCAGATGGTGTTATATTAACCTATACCGACTCTTCTGGTAAAACTTTGAATTACACTGCAGAAGATTTATTCAGTGATTATTACAAAGATACCAGCAAAGTCTCAACAATGTTCGATAGCATTTTTAAAGTCATTGTTCGTAACTATTTCAATGAAGGACAAGATGGATACGATAAATACGCCCAAATTCTAAAAAATGCTACTGTCGAAGTTGAAGGAATTAAATCAAAAGCAAAAGAAAATGCTGATTCCAATTCCACAAGTTATGATGAAGAATGGAACAAGTTGCTTGAAAGCAACAACTGCAAAGATGAAGAAGAATTGCTTCAACACTTCATTTATGAAGGCGAATTAACTGAATTCAACGATCAATTCTATGCGAAAAATATTTCAATTCTCCGCGATGGCGTTCCTACTGATGAAAATGGATATGATGGCTACATCAACTCCAAACTTCCATATCACGTCCGCCACATCTTAGTTAAGATTAGCGATTCTGCATCTACAAATTACTACAATGCAACTATCAGCGAAGAAAACGCAATCAAATTAGCTGACGTCGCCCAAAACCTTGCTAATGGCAATACGTTTGGTGATGTTGCATTAAAATATTCCGATGATTCATCCAATACTAAATTCGGTGACTTAGGAATCATGGATAAAGATACAAGCTTTGTTAATGAATTCAAATTAGGTGTCTATGCTTATGAAAATTTATATAACAAAGACACAAAAGATGCTGCAAAGAAAAGCAATATTTCGATGGACAAAAACGATATTGCTACAAATTATGAAGCTGTTGCTGAAGATGAAACAAGCGGTTATATTTCATCGATTCCATATGCAGTATTTACTAAATTAAGAAGTGATGCGAGCGTGGTAAAAGATGCTCAAGGCCATGTCGTCAATGATGACAGCGCGAACACCTATCCACGTAACATTTGGTTTAATAACTATTTAAACAAACACCAAATCGCAGTTATTAAATATACTGCTGGAGAAACTGGCGAAACACTAGCCACCACCGCTCCAAGCACATTCAAAACTGTTGAAGGATTATCTAAAAATAATAGTGAAAGCGAAAAAGTGTTATGCACAACTGATGGTCAACCTATCTTAGTTGTAAGAGCAGGAACAAGCGACTATCAAGGCATACACTTTATCATCGTTCAACGTTCACCATTTGTTGAAACAGATGTTAATGGAACAACACTTTCCGAATATTGGACAACTAAATATCCAAAGCAATCTGACTATCCGAAAAACGCTGATAATACAGATAAGAAGACTTATGTTAACTTCTTAAATCAAGAAACAAAAGAATATAAGTCTCGTGCTGAAGAAGTCGAAAGCAAAATCAAATCGTTCGATAGCGATCTTAATAAATATATCTATGGAAAATATATCGCTTCCGAAAAAATCAAAATCCATGATGAAGATTTAGCTAACGCCATCAACGATTGGATTGATCGCAGCAAAGTTAAAAAAGCCTTCGATAACGATATCTCTTGGGAAAAGACTTGGGATGAATACATCGAAGTTCTCAAAACCCAAAATTCACAAAGAGGTCTAGTGTTCAATACTGCCTGTGCGATCGGCTTTAAAGATCACACAGTTGGCACAACTGCTTCTGATTGGGAAAGAGGAGGAAAGTGTTATGACAAGAAATAAAAGAACTATTGGTTTACTATTAGCCTTAAGTGCTTCCTTTGCTCTTGCAGGATGCGATTCATTCGAAGCTCTTCCAAACAATTACAATGATGATATTGCTGTCAAAGATGATGGCACAAAAATTGACGTATATGACAACATCATGGGTGTCTTATATGATGCCATTTCATCTAATAAAAAAGATGACGTATTAGATAATTTCATCAGCATTGTCGCTAACGATCAATTTGGTAGTTATAAAGAAATCAAACAACTAGTTACTGACAATGATGATAGCAAAATCAAAACCTTCGTTGACGCTCATAAGTCTGTTTATTGGAACGAAAAAACCGTTACAGTAGATGACAAAGAAGTCACAGAAGACGAATATCTCGCAGAAAAATTTGGAAAAACAGTCGATGAAATTAGAAAAGAACGTCTTGTTAACTTCTATAATTCATTAGAAGAAAAGATTAACGAAACTTTCTATAACGAAATCACTTCCAAAGACTATAACGACACAACTGGCAAGTTCGAAGAAAAACGTCTTGCTATGGCCCACTATTCAGAAGGCTATTCAATCGATGTTACTTCTACTACACTTACATGGAAAGAAGGCTACGTCTCTGCTTTACTAAAGAAAGAAGACGTTTCTTCGCTCATCAGCTTTGAAGACAATAGATATGATGACTACATCGAAAGAAGTATCATCAGAACTGTTTACAAAGACAAATTAGTCGAACAATATCTTTTAGATAATAACTATTCAACTTTAGGCCGTGCTTATGGTAGAAAAGTTAATATCATCAAATTAACCCGTGACGATAAATATAAAGAATTCCCTTCAAAATTATTGAAGAAATATGCTGAATTATATATCGACACTGGTAAAGATATCGATTTTGAAACAATCGCTAATGCCTGGAGAGGCATTCGTGGTGTTACAGTTGATGCTCACGGTGATTTAACTCCAATTGCTCTAGAAAGCGAAGAAGTAGAATTATTAAAAGAAGCTGGCTGCGAAGAATTAGTCGCAGGCACAGGTGTCTATGTCGAAACTCAATATGGACAATTGGTGGAAAAATTCAATAACGCGAATGATGCTCAACAACTAAGAGTGGATTATCGCACTGAAGAACAAAAAACTGCTTGGGAAGAGCTAACTTCCAACGGAACTAGATCCATCAAAACTGGCTTTAACATCAAGCTTGCTGAATTAGCCCTTAATGACTACACAACTGATGGTTGGTATGTTAAAAACGGCGGTCTAACAGATTTACCTGATGCAATTAGAAATAGATTATTCAACATCAACGTTTCTAACGAATTAGATAAAGCTGATAAGGCATATGAACAAACTGATTATCTCCGTAAAGTAAATGGTCATTATTATTTAACTCCTGCCGCTTCTGAAGCTGGAGATGAATATAATTATATTATCTTTAACGAAAGCAGTTCATACATTGTTGAAGTTGAAGAAGCTGTCTCAACATCCAAACTTAATATCGATGGCAAAGATAGCTACGCTGCTAACAAAAAAGGCAACGATCCATTATTCAGTGAAACAGTTGCTCACAAATTAGCGGAAACTCTCGGAACCAAAGATAGCTACATCAACAATGCATATTCTTCATACATTGAAAAATATTCATTAGCCTATCACGATTCAACTATTTACGATTATTTCAAAGAAAAATATCCTGAATTATTTGAATAAGAATTATGAGGATGGCATCATGCTGTCCTCTTTTCTTTAGGAGAAAGATAAAAATGAAAGATAAAGATTGTATCTTCTGCAAGATATCAAGCAAAATCATCCCCTCTAACATCGTCTATGAAGATGATGATGTGCTTGCTTTCTTAGATATCTCACAGACAACAAAAGGGCACACATTAGTAATCTCTAAAGAGCATTACGATAATTTCTTAACGACTCCCAAAGAGATGATGCACAAAGTAATGGATGTCGCTCAACGCATCGGCCAAGCCCAAATCATGATGCTTGGAGCCAAAGGTGTGAATATTCTTTCAAATGTCAATAAAGAAGCCGGACAAAGTGTCTATCACTTCCATGTCCATGTCATTCCTCGCTACATAAGCGATGAAGGCTTCCGCATTTCCATGAAAGATAATTCTAGCGAAAATCTATCGCTTCCTTCATTAGCCCAAGAAATTAAAAAAGGACTATAACAGTCCTCATTAGATTAACGAGCTCAATGCTCGTTTTTCTTATTCGCATTTTAAGTCGCGACTAAATAAAGAGTTAACCGCCTCAAGAGGTTTAACGCCTTCAAAAATAACTGAATAGACGGCATCGACAATAGGCATTTCAACGTTCTGTGAATCCGCCAATTTTTTCGCAGCTTTTAAACAGTTTATCCCTTCAACAACCATCCCCACTTTTTCTAAAGTATCTTCTAAAGAATAACCCTTGCCTAAATAATATCCAGCATTGTAGTTACGCGAATGTTTACTTGTGGAAGTGACAACAATATCACCAATTCCTGTTAGACCAAAGAAGGAAGAATCACTACATCCTAGTTTTCTACCTAAACGGACAATTTCTGCTAAACCGCGCGTCACAATCGCGGCTTTCGCGTTATCGCCATAACCAAGTCCATCGCTAATCCCACTAGCTAAAGCAATTATATTTTTAAGTGAACCGCTAAGTTCAACGCCCTTAATGTCACTATTTACATAAACGCGGAAATAAGGAAGAGCAAATTCTTTTTGCACAATTTTAACTATTTCTAAATTAGGACAAGAAGAAACAATTAAAGTTGGAAGTTTAATTGCAACTTCTTCGGCGTGAGTTGGTCCTGAGAGAGCCACCACATTAAAATCATCACCTAAGACTGAACGAATAACCTCACTTAATGTAAATAAGCTATCTTCTTCGATGCCTTTTGCTACATCAACAATAATTTGTTCTTTCTTTAAATATGGTTTAGCTTTTTTCGCAGTTTCTCTTACATAAATAGAAGGCACAGCAAAAATAATGATGTCTTTATTTTTAATAACTTCTTCAATAGACAATGAAAATTCAATTTTTGATGATATAACTACATCTTTTAAATTTGGATGAATATGACTACTAATTAACGAATCATATTCTTTCTTAAAAGGAGTCCAAACAGCAATTTGATGTTTATCAATTAAAGCGTTAGCTAAAGCAACTCCCCAAGTACCTGAACCAAGTATGCCTATGTTCATCGCTTTATCTTTCTTTAGCTTTATAGAAACAGACGTTATCTAATGACCAAATCTTTTCAGTAAATTCACCTGGTTTCGTATTTTCATATGCTTTATCTAAAACCATCATTTTTGAATCGAGTAAATCAATCATGCTAAGTAGCATCGCTTCTCTAGTTAAAGGCACGACAGGTGAGCCAAAATCAAGTTGACCGTGATGCGATAAAATCATGTGTTCTAATAATAAAGGAACTTCGGATTTAATATTTAATCCATCGACAATTTTCTTAAATTCAGCATACATCAATGAAATGTGACCGATAAGTTTACCTTCAACAGTTTGCTCTGGCACAGGCAAATCTTTGTATTCAATAGTTTTACCAATATCATGAAGCAACGCTCCGGCGACTAATAAATCGCGATCAACAGAAGGATATAGTTTTGCCACGCATTCGGCTAGATCCGCCATCGCAAGAGAGTGATGAATTATTCCGCTTCCGAATTCGTGATGAATTCTTACAGCAGCTGGATAAGTGACGTATTTTTTATAAAAATGTTTGATGACAGTATTAGTAATTAAAGATACATCTTCATCTTTAAACGATTTTAAATATTTATCAAGGCGAGCTTCAAGTTCAGCTAAAGGAATAGGCGAAACTTTCTTAAAATCGGAAAGTTCTACTAATTCATCAATAGTCGGTTGAACATTCAATATCTTTAATTGCAAACTGTTTTTATATGAATTAACTTCGCCTTCAACTTCTAATATCTTTCCTGGAACAATAAGTTCTAAGTCGTGGTCACTTACTTCCCATTTTTTTGCATTGATTGATCCTGTTTTATCTTGAAGGACAACATTTAAATAAACTTTTCCTTTATCAGATGCACATTTAGATGCACTGGCGACAATAAATTCATCATGAACATGTTTTCCATCGTAAAAATCTTTAATCCATTCTACTTTCATTATCAAATTCCTCCTCAACGTATTTTATATCTTTAAATAAATAACCTTTTCCTAATAAATAGTTAAGAGTTTTGCTCTTAGCTAACTCTAAGTTATTATATTTTTTAA
>CAVKNZ010000013.1:0-36617 GCA_963657885.1 Bacteroidaceae bacterium | reverse complement strand
ACGATATGAAAATAAGAAAAACATTATTCTTTATATGCTCATCTATGCTTTTATGTGGCTGCGCGAATAATAATGTAGCTCACGACAATAAAGCAAATAACATAAATAGTGTTACCGATCTTTTAAAAGATAAAAATGAAGTAGTTAGAGTTTCGCCTGCTCCATCAACGAGCGATACATCAAAATTTACCCAATTATCGTTTTATGATACGAATCATAACGGGGCTAACGCTAAATGGACTTCAATTCTTAATAGTGCAGATAATCCATATACTTGCAAAGAAACCGCAATTAATTTCCTTATAAATGAAGGATTAAAGCTGCACGAGAACAACAATAGCTATGTTCAAACAACCGTTATTGTTGATGAAAATTATTCCACGGTTAAGATTGATGTTCGTGGTTTTGGTAACGCACCTTCATATTATTTATATGTTAATAGCAATAAAGTTATCCCTGTTTACGTAAATGGCGATATCACAATCGAATCTGATGGAAAATTTAATATTGTTGATACATGGTCAACAGTTAAATACGATTTAACAAGTTATATTGGGCAAACAGTAACAATTAAACTTGAAATTCAAAGCGGCGGAGATTCTGCAATTGGAGGGTTTTATTTTACTAATACAGCATTCTCAACCTCTGATGAAGATGCATTTATTGGTTCGAATGCGGATGATGGAAACGCTAAAACCGCATGGACAAATTATAAAAGCTCGCCCACTGGTGCTTATGAATATTATCGAAATGAATTAAATATTGGAGATCAAGGATTAAAATTCCACGTCAACGAAAAGGACTATTTAACTATCAACGATGTTTTTGTTGATGCTATTAATCCAAAATGGACAATTGATATTCGTGGGCATAATAATGGTGCTACATATAAGATGGAAGTTGAAGGCAATGTGGTTACGCCGACTATCACAGATGGAAGTGTAGCAACACTTGATGGCTCAATTATTTCGGCAAATGCTGGTTGGTCGACAATTTATTACGACCTAACTTCATATTCTGGAAAAAGAGTAACTGTTAAATTAAGCATCACTAACGGCGGTGATTCAATGGTTGGTGGTTTCTATTTTGCTTCTGCAGAAGAATATGTTGTTGATGCAATTAAATACGCAAGAAACTTCAACACCGATATTCAACAAAATATATGTAAATCAGATGGCACTACAAATGAAACCGATTTAAAGAACGCTTGGAACACATATAGCACAAAATACACCGAATTAAGTTCTGACGACTCTAGAAACTTATTAAACGGCACAACAACTTCAAGTTATACCGATATATCATATTTCCTACATAATTATGATGAAATCCTTCGTTTAAGAGGAACGATGTGGAGTTTAAATAATTACATGAATCGAGTGGCGACTAGTTCTAGCAATGTTTTGAATAAATTGGTTGGCAATGATAGCAGCAATGTGGCGCTCCTCATCTTCATCACATTGCTTGTTGCTTCAACCTCGTTTGCTGTTCCTTATTTCATTAAGAAAAGAAAACAACAAAACTAAAAGTTAGTTCAATTACTAATTATTAAAGTCTTTCCATCGTGGTGAGACTTTTTTGATCTATGAATTCTATCGTGGACATATCTGATTGAACGATAAAATAAAAAAGAGGCACGATTTTGCCTCTTATTAAGTTTGTTATTCTCTTATTTACCGTCAATATATTTTAGGATTTCAGTGAAATCATCCGCGTAGAAATCGCATAATGCTTTTGTTCCGCTGGAGATGATGTTGCCTCCGCTGATACCGACAGTTGGATAGCCAGCTAATCTAATTGAACAGACGCCAGCTCCGCTATCTTCGATTCCAACAACGGAATTTCTTTCTTCAAATGGAATATTTAGTCCAACTGTGCATGTTTCGGCGTAGAGCCATGGATGAGGTTTAGGTGATAATTCGCCAAGTGTTCCCGCACTACCTTTTTTAAGTGGGAAACCAGCTGAAATTATGCAATCATAGAAATCTTTTGGATCACCCATATCTAATGTTTTAAAAGCCGAGAGAATTTCTGGCCAGGCCTTTTGATATAAGCCAGAAGTGACTAAACCAATTTTGATGTTTCTTTCTTTTAGGGCTAAGAGAAATTCTTTTAAACCTGTTGATGGAGTAAAAGCTCCATCTTTTCCACGACCTTCCATGATTTCGTTCATTTCGTATTCTGTGTGTTCAAAGTAGAATTTCTTGGCATCTTCCAACTTTTTATCTGGGCAATACTTATTTATGCAGTATTGAAGATGCTCAGAAACACTATGCCCAGAGACATGAGGTAAATCGCTTTCATCTAATTGAAAGTCTGGTTTATTCATGAGTGATGCAATTGATTTTTGAATAATCCAAATCCAAAATTCTTCACTTTTAACTGATGTTCCATCTAAGTCCATTAAAACAGCTTTGATTGGTCGCTTAATTTTAACTTCATTTACTGGATAATAGGCATTGTAGCCAATCGATGATTTTACATAAGCTAAACAGCAATTCTTAAAAGATATGAATTCAACTTTTCCATCGCCTGTTGAAACGATGGATTTTACACCATTTTCATTGACATGGAATTTATTATCGGATGTAGAAGATAAGGCGATTAATCCTTCATCATCTTTGAAGGCGCCAACATTTGTTATTTTTAACATTTTATTTTACCAATAAGAATGTCGCTATCTTGTGAGCCTTTAATTGATATTTAAAGCCCTTATCATTTAATGCGATTTCTTTTTCGCTAGATTCATCTAATTTAACTTCTTTAACCTCTTTTAGATTAAATAAAGTTGTTAATGTGAGATCTTTATCTTCGTTTGAGTTATTCCAAATTCGATAGATAATATCTTTTCCGTTTTCGGCGAGTTTGAAGGCTCCTGAAACAACGGCGTTATCTCCTCCTTCAATTTTGATGAATGAGCCAACGGAAGGCAATTGACCTTCGCTAGGAACGCCCATGATTGCTTTCATATTAACTTTATTTGTGTAAGCAGCGTTGAAGACCTCGCCTTCATCCCATAATCCAGTATGTGGATATAAGCCATATTCATAAGTTAAAGTACCGATGCAGTGTTGACCAGTATATTTATGAGTTTCATCGACTGTCATCTTACTATTTGCAGTCATATAAGCTCTTTGAGTACGGATTAAAGTGATTTTTAAAGTTCTACTTTCATCATCTTCAACTTCGTATTCTCTTAAACCTTTTGATAAGAATGAATATCCGAGCTTACCATCGCTGACATCGACAAAGTTTTGCATTGGTTGGAAAGCATAGAATCCTTCTTTGTTATCTTTGTGGTCTCGCCATTTAATTGTGCGTTTAGCCACGTCCCAAGCGGATTCAGCATAGCACCAATCAGCATTTACCATTGTTGGATAGTGCACGCATAATTTGTGATCGCGTGATTGATTGTTAACTGTTGTTTTAACCTTTAGATATTTGGCGTCTTTAGTAAGCGTCAAATACGTTTCGATTTCCAAAGGTTTTAATTCAGTGCTTCTATAGTGGCCATCAAGCGATGCTTCAGCAGGAATGTTCATCGTTAATTTAATGCGATATATTCCTCTAAGTGTGTTATCCCCTTCAATCATTTCAATGTCGGCGTTTGCTCCAATAGAGGTAAATGTTTTGTTTACTTTTGGAGCAGCATGTTCATGCGCAGAACCGATTTCGCCAGCATCAGTATAATAGCCTTGGTTTTTCATCCAACGATTGCTCTTCTTGTCAAGCATATCGAACGTACCATTTGGGTTTATAACAACTTTGAGATATTCGTTTTCCATCACGCCATTAGAACGGGCGATAAGTTTACGATTATCCATGATTTGTGGATCTATTGCTAAATTTGCAAGGCGCATACGAAGCGCGTATGTGGCGTATCCGTTTGCAGGAACTTTAACTTTTACTAAGATGTGACGTCTTATTGTTTCAAACTTGATTGCCTTTGTATCTGTTTGTTTTTCGATAGCTACAAGCGCGGTTTCAGAAGATAGTTCTTTACTTTCAACGACATTGCCATTGCTATCAACGATATCAAAATATGTAGCAGCTGGAACAGGCGCGCCCATGCCGTTATCAATCATCTTAACTGCATCTTTAGGTGTATCAATTACTAATTCTATAACTTCTTCTCTTTCATATGGAAGAGTGTTGAAGACTACGATTGGATAATCATCTTTTTCAAAGGAATCTTTTGTATTTATTTTTTGATATAAAGATACGCACGCACGATTTGTGACTTCTTCAGCAACTGTTTTAGTTACAGAGAAGGAATAATTCATATCTGTATGAGCTCTATCTACAGCTGCGCCACAGATGGAGTCGTGGGCGTGACATTTTAAAAGTGTGTGCCAAGCGTGTTCGATATTTGTGGCTGGATATTCTCCACCTAGCAAATAAGAGGCGCTTGTCAACGGTTCCGCTAAATTGATTAGACCATTTTCACATTCTTCGTTCATCAATTTGATGTTGATACGCGATGAATGGGTTGCACCTAATAAGGCGTTGAAATCATCAGGTGCAAAAGTGGTATTTCTTAGTTCACCCTGGTAAGTTGCATAATCATATTTCTTATCTTTAGCAAGATTCATGATAACTTCCATGTAGTCATCCATTCTTTCTTGCTTGATTTTATAATCTGGATAAATTTTGTTCATATCGCTGATTAATTCAGGCAAATAGCGATATGGTTCATCATTATCTTCCATGTTGAGCGCGAGGATGTTGTTTCCAATTGCATATGGCTCAGCTTGATTAATTAGATAATCTAATGAATGTTTTAATACTTTTTGATCATGAATATAGTCTTCGTTTTCTTTAGTCGCGACAAAAGCTTTTTCATAAGATAGCATGTCGACCATGTGGACAGGTTTCTCTTCTTTATTATATTTATAAGATAAATCTTTCAATCCTTTGCCTAAAACTGCTGGACCATGAACATAGAAGAACCAGTTTGTACGAGTAACTTCATCGAAGGTTCTTAATGTATAAATTGAACTTCCATCTGGCGCAAACCATTTGAATAATGGAGTTAAGAAATGCTTGTTTGTTCCGCGATAGAAAATAGCATTTTCAATACCAAAACCTTGATATAATTGAGGCAATTGACTTGGTTGACCATATGAAGTGGCGGTGTAGCCTGATTTCATTGTGCCTCCGAATTCTTTAGCCATTCTTCGACCTGTTAATAGGTTTCGAATCATGCTTTCTGGAGCGACAGTGTTGGTTTCGGGCAATGTATACCAATTGACGATAATCATCTTACCTTCTTTGATAAGCTTCTCAACACGTTCACGGTTTTCAGGACGGACAGTGAAATAATCTTCTAAAACAATTGTTCCTCCATCGACACAGAAATATTGATATGTTGGTTTGTTCTCTAAAATATCAATAATGTTATCCATTAAGTCCGCTAAACGGAGTTTGCTTTGCTCGGCGGTATGTCGCCATTCTCGATCCCAGTGGGTTCCACTAATAAGATGAATGATTTTTTCCATTTAAAAGTTCCTCATAAAAAGTTCACTCTTATTTTGGCATATTTTCTATAATAAAAAAACGGTTTTTTTAATTTTTTATAATAATGTGTTATTCTAAATGCATATGAAGAAAAATATTTATTGTGTTTCTAGAAAAACACTCACAAATGATGAACTTGCCTTGTTTACGTGTTTACAAGGACTTGTTAATAAAAAAACACCAGAATTAATTCTTGATGTCGACCATTATTTAGAATTCGTTGATGAAAATTTATATCGCATCAATCATTTATCTTTTAAGGAAGTTATCGATAAATATTTTTCAATTACTGATAAATATGTTTTATATGAATTAAGCGAAACATCCACCCAAATAAATGCAGCTTTTTCTTATTCTGCAGTTACCGATGCTCTGGCTGTGCCAAAAGTTTTAGAAAACTTAGTTAAAGGCAAACTAACTTTGCTAGAAGATTTATCTTTACTAAATTTAGACAATCTTGCTATTCAAAAATATGTATTTAATAAGTTTAAAGATAAATTCAATAAAAATGGTTTAATTCATGAGCCTCTTCCTGGAAAAGGATGTGAATTTCTCATTTCTTTAAGAGATTTTGCAATCACCAATAAATGGTTCGTTTTATATGTTGATGAAAGTAAAGAACAGAGACAGTTTTTAGATGAAGTTCTCTCTTTTTTAGATAAAGGTATTTGCATCTATGGCTGGACAAGTGATGAAATTTCTTTTGTAAATCAAATTTCTAAATATGGCGACGCAATTATACCGATGGATTGGAGTTCTAATCACTCATTTTTTGGAACCTTCACACCTAAAAAAGTTACAAGAAAACATCACTTTGAAGAAGTTAAACCTGATAAGCATTACATTTCTTTAGTGGTAAGTGATGGTGATAACATTCAATGGCTTGAACGAGATTTTTGTTTTTCTTCTTTCTATCTAGATTACGCAAAGACGAAAAGAGATTATCCTTTAACAGTTTCTCTTTCACCAGCTTTAATTGATCTAAACCCAATGTGCTTAAATTATATTTATTCGCATAGCACGAATGAAGATTTTATCCCTGGCGTTTCTGGTTATGGTTATATGAATTCGTGCGTATTTCCAAAAGAGTTTTTAGCAAGTTACGCCAAGAAAACTAGCGACTATTTATCACTTCTTGATGTTAATGTAGTCATGCTTTTGGATAACCTCGCGGATATGAGCGATGAAAATGTTGCATTTGTTTTAGATAAATATGCAAAGTATGACAATATTATTGGAGGAGTCTATGAAATAGACCCAACTAAATACGAAGGCGGTAAAGGAAGAGTTTATTTCTCTAATAATAAACCATTTGTTTCGGTCAAAATCTCTCTATGGAATATTTATGATAACGAAGAAGAAATAGAGAAGAATAAAGATAAACTAATTCATGATGTAGCTTCCTTCATTAATAGCCAAATTGTTTCACCCACCACAGTCGATGGTTATAGCGTTATTAACATCCATCCTTGGTCTACCTCTTGCCTTGATGTCGATAAATTGGTAAATTTATTGAGTGACAAAATTCAAATTCTTGGCATCGAACAACTGCTTTTGTTGATGCGTAAGAATATAAAACATCATTAGTAAGAGGGCGAAAAATGATTTCAATTAATGATATTGCGAAAAAAGCCGGTGTTGCTAAATCGACAGTTAGTAATGTCTTATCCGGGAAAAGATATGTTTCTGATTCTATTAGAGAAAAAGTTTTGAAAGTTTGTGAAGAATACAATTATTCCCCAAACTTCTACGCTTCCATTTTAGGAAACGCGAACGATATAAAGACGAATATCATCGGTATATTTTTAGAGACATCCACTCGCAGTTATCATGCTTTTTATAATGATGTTATTCGAACAGTTGTTACCTATTTTAGTGAATATGACATCAACGTATTGCTCTATTTTGGCCCAAAAGAAAAAGAAGTCAGCGATAAATTAAGAAAAGGCCAGTCGCCAATTGACGGAGCTATCATAGTTGGCCCAACTTTGATGGACACTCGTATCTCTGAGATGGAATTAAACGCCATTCCATTCGTGGTTATTGGATCAACTGATTTAAAAGATATTACCTGTGTTGACACCAATAACGAAACATTATGTGAATATATCGCTGGAAAGATGATTGAAAATGGTGGTGATAAAATATGTTTAATTAACGCCAATCAATCATTGACAGTTTCTAAAGATCGCGAAAAAGGATTTTTAAAAGCAATTGAAAAGAAAAAACCGACTATGCATGCATCCTTTTATACAGAAAATTCATCAGTTGAAGAAGGTTTTTATCATGCCTCTTTGTCGCTTGAAAAAGGCTATAATGCCTTTATTGTCGGTTCATCGGTTATTGCTAAAGGCGTTTATCAAGCTATTAAAAGCAAGAATCTTGTTATTGGAAAAGATGTCTTTGTCTTCGCTTTAGGTGCGTCTAAAAAAGATCTAGATTCTTTTGATGTTTCTTTATCTTATGCTGAGCAAGACTATGAAGAGCTTGCTTTACAAGCATCTATCCAATTAAGAGAAATTATGACTGATGGTGCTCCTAAAAATGTCTTGCTTAAAAGTAAAATTCGCATTAACGATTCATTCAAATTTTAAACAATAATTAACTCAACTCTCGATTTTCGGTAAGCCCTTCCAAAAAAACCGTTTTTTTATTTGTATTTTTGTTTATTAGGCAATAAACTATAACTATGAAAACGAAAACAGGAGTTTTTTATGAATAATAAAATCAAATTTTTAATGCTCCCTATAATGGTTTTGCCAATGCTTGCTAGCTGTTCTGGGAAAAGTGAAAAGACCATTACTGTTTGGTGGCCTTCTGCGACTAACTATATAAAAGTGCTCAATTCTGCGGTCGAAAAATTTAAAGAAGATAATCCAGGGTACACAGTTAAAATAGTTAAAAAATCTGGTTTAGATTTATATCAAGCTTATCAAGTTGCTTTAAATGATGATAAGTCTCGTCCTGATATTGCCATCATCGACCACGTTTATGTTCAATCTCTTGCTAACGAAGGACAACTTGCTGATTTAAGCGCTCTCGGCGCAGATACCGAAGTCAAAAGTTTGGTTCCTGAAAACATTTATAACGCGAATACGTATATAGGAAAAGCATACGCGTTACCGATGTCCGCGAATACGGTCGCTCTAATGTACAACAAAACAATGCTTTCAAAATATGGAGTCAGCAACGCTCCTACAACTTATAGCGAACTTTTATCTGCATTAGCGACAATTAAATCAAAATGCGAAGAATCAGAAGTTGCTTTTGCTCAGCCTATTAACTCTACTTTCTCCGCGATGGAATTTGTTAGTTATGTTTCACGCTTAGGTGGAAGCTTAGTTTCTGAAGATTGTAAAACTGTGAAAATTAATTCCACAGAAGTTAAGGCAGCAGTCACCGAATGGGTTAAATTATCGAAGTTTGCTTCCCAAAACGAATTCGAAGAAGGCAAATTCTATAATGGAAAATGTGCTTTTATCGAGATGGGATCTTGGAACTTAAGCAAAATTAACTATAATGCGGTTGATTTAGGAATTAGTGAAGTTCTTCCATTAACTGATGGAGGTGTCGGCTATTCTGGTTTAGGTTTATATTCTTTAGCCATCGCTAAAAAATCTGATAATGTCGAAAAAGCTTATGAATTAGCAAAATATCTTTCCACTGATAAAGATACGCAAATTAACTTTGCTAAAGCTGGCGATTTATTCCCAGTTACTAATGAAGCACTTAGCGATACTTATTACACTGAAGATAAATATCTCTCAGTTTATGCTTCACAACTTAAAAATGTTACTCCTCGTCCTGCCACGCCAATATGGCCGACAATGGAGAAAAAACTTGTGACGATGCTATATAAATGTGTGACCGCGACTAGCGAAACCACCATCAATGAAGCAATCGAAACTTGTCAACAAGAATGCCAAGAAGAAACAAATCGTAAATTAGGTTAATCATGAAACATAAAGACAGTTCGCTAGTTTACGATTTGAATTATCAAGATATTCAAAGAAATTCTCTTCTTAGAAAGAAACGCTTCTTTACTCGTGAGGATAAAACCTCATACTTGATGATTCTCTTTCCTATGCTATGGTGGACTATCTTCTTTGTTTACGCTTTTGTTCGTGCAGTTTATTTCTCGTTTACTGATTTAACTCTCGATGTAAGCAATATTACTGTCTTTTTTACATTTGATAATTACGTACGCTTATTTAAAGACGCCACCTTTTGGGCGGCCTTTAAAAATACGATGATTTGGACCGTCTCGATGACAATCGCCAATAATGTATTAGGTTTACTCTTTGCTTATTTAATTACCAAAATGAAAAAAGGACAAAAGTTATTTTTAACTCTATTATTTTGGCCAACATTAGTTTCTTCTGTTGCATCTACAGAGATTACTAAGCAAGTATTCAATCCTTCCGAAAGCGGACTTATAAATCAAATTATCATGGCTTTCGGCGGTGAAAAACTAGCTTGGTACAACGATAAATCGCTCGCTCTTATCACTTTGATGATTATGCCTTTACTTTTAGGTTTCTCCTCACAGATGATTATCTATTATGTCGCCTTAAAAGGCGTTGATCAAAATCAAATTGAAGCAGCGAAAATTGATGGGGCGAAAGGTTTTTCCATCTTTAAAAACATTTATGTTCCATCAATCACCAAAGCCATAAATTATAACGTAATTTTATCCATCATCTCCGGCGTTAGAATTATGGCTCCTATGCAATTAATCGCTGATAACCCTCTAATTGCGGGAGGGCCGGATAATGCGACAATAACGGTCGTTTTATACCTTTATCAGAATATTTTAGATAACGAAATGGCTTATGCCTGCGCGATTGGAGCAATTACCACGATTATTATTGTGAGCTTTTCAATTTTGCAGCGTAAAGCTTCGGGCAACAACAAAGGATTTTAAAAATGATTGATGATAAGACTTTGCAAGTAGAAATCGCTTCTTCTGAAGCTAAGAAGAAGATAAAGAAAGATAAAGTTAGTGGCCGTGTAGTTACTGTTATTATCATCATTATTTTATCAATTCTTGCATTAGCTCAAGTTTTTCCATTTTATCTTCAACTAGTCACTTCACTTCAACCAGTAGAGGATTTCTATCCAGAATATGGAAAAATTTATTTCTTCCCTGTTGAATTTTGCTTTGCTAACTATGGGCAAGCATTTATAGAAGGCGAACTTTTAGAAGGTATTAAAAACACTCTTATCGTCGCTTTTGGTTTCATATTTTTATCATCAATTATCATCCTGCTAATGGGCTATGTTTTAGCCAAGAAAAAATTTAAAGGCCGAAATATTGTTATTTGGGCCTTACTTATAACGATGATGGTTCCTGGCGAGATTTTAATGGTTACAAATTATCAATTAGTTTCCTCCCTTGGCTGGACGAGTACTTATGCTGGTCTAATTTTGCCAGGCATCGTCAACGTTACTGGTATTTTCTTAGTAAAAGCATTTATGGATTCTATTCCTGATGCTTGTCTAGAAAGTGCCAAATTAGATGGGGCAAGTGAATTAAAAATTCTATTTTCCATCGTTTTACCTTTGTGTTTTCCAGTAATTTCTACATACATCGTCTTAAATTTTGTTGCTCAATGGAACGACTATTTATGGCCGATGTTAATTACTGGTGACAGCTCAATGTTCACTATACAACTCAAATTGTATAACTTTGCTGGTTCTACCGATTGGGGCGAAACAGTTTATAAAGCCGCTTCATTAATCATTTCTTTGATACCAGTTTTGGTTGTCTATTTCTGTTGTCAAAAGAAATTTATTGGTGGACTTAATTTTAGTGGTATCAAATAGGAGGTTCTCATGAACAAAAAAAGTAAACTTTTATCACTACTCTTTATAAGTGTTTTTACGCTTTCATCATGTGGTCCAAATGGAGGCGACAATAACGATGACAAGAAAGATGAAGTAGCAGAAGGAGCATTCTATAAGCCTGATGGATTCGCAGAAACTTGCTATGTAATTCCAAGAAGTTCAATGACGACAAATGAATTTGTTATGATTCAATCGCTTCAAGGTATTTTAGCTCAAGAAAAAGCCACAATTTTCATTTCCGGAATGGGCGAAAAAGATTCAACTGTTACTGAAATGCAAGCTAAGTTAGGCTATAAAATTAGCAATGTCGAAGACCCTTGGTTTTTAGTTGATACCTTTAAAAGCCAAATCGTAAATAAACGTTTCGTTACTTACGTTTCCACAGACAAAGGTGATCGTTACGATAATTCGATTAACCGTGCAGCAACAATATCCGCGGTTGAGCAATGGCTCGTTTGTGAAAAGAGCATGGTCACTGATTGTCTTGCACATGGATTAAAACTTGGAGTTGATGCTTCTTCACTTAAAGATGAAGATGTTTTCCATAACTATAAAGCTTATTTAAATAACACATATTTAGTTAACCAAGCTCCTACTTCACTTCCTTTAAGAGATTACGCAATTGCTGGAAAAGCACTTTGCACATATGTTGAATATCTTAGCGATGAATTAAGGAAAGAAATATCAGAATGGACATGCCAAAATTGTCCAGTCTTTGGATGGACTGATTCAGAAGGCGATTTCGTTGAATATAACTCTCATTATTCAATGGTTACAATCGCTGCTGACTGGTCAGGAAATTTATCCTTTATGTCCGCGGAAAACATTGAAGAAGATTTAGAACCTGCAAATAGAGTTGAATCCACAGTTAAAGCCGAACAAGGAAAACACTATGTGACAATTGTGATGTCAGATGGTGATAACGTTCAATGGCTTCAACGGGGTTTTGAAACCGATGCGAGATTTTATGGTTCCAAAAATCGTGGAAAATTCAAGATGAATTGGACTATGGCTCCAAGTTTAGTGGATGTCGCTCCGCATGTAATGGAATCGATTTATTCTAGTGCAACTGAAAAAGACAACTTCATTTGTGGCCCTTCAGGATTTGGTTATGTTAACGTAAATGAATATAACGAAGACGCGATGGCGGATTATGCAGCCAAAACCGCTGGATATTGTCAAAGAGCTGGACTCAATGTCGTTAACTTTATTGATAACTACATTACAACTGATTATTTAAAATACTTTACTCAATATGACAACATCAAAGGTGGCCTTTGGAGCGTAAGCGATTATTACGTTCAAGGTGGCGATGCTGGTGCCGGCGGAGTTTATTGGAGCAATGATAAACCTTTCGTTTGCTTCCGCGATACTTTGTGGAGAGTTCCAGGTTCATCTGTCGCTAAATATTATGGCTACACTGAACGTGTTGCTCAAAGAATTAATGACCGTTCTACTGATATCACATCAATTGATGCTTATTCTGCAGTTGTCTGTCACGCTTGGTCAATTGGTACGATGGAATATATCAACCGTTTTGTTCAACAATTAGACGACCATGTTGAAGTTGTCACCGCGGATGAATTCATTCAACTCATCACTGACAATGTAAAACATGAAGATGTTGAAGAAGTTTTAGACCACACACCAGATTCATATAAAGACAGCGAATTGTGTCCTATTGAAACTGATCCATTCTATTGGAACGATGTTAAAAATACAGCTGTAACTACAAAACGTAGTTGGGATTTTAGAACCATTCAAGATGATTGGGTATTAGGCTGTGGTGGGCTTGAATATGATAGCGCCAAATACACAGCAGATGGTATCTATCTAGATGGTTCTGATTTAGACGATAGAGAAGACTATATTCCTAATGCTTATGCTTACATGATGACCAACTGGACGAGCGATGATAAAACTATCAAAATGATGGCAAAATCTGGTTCAGCGACATCAGATGTCAACTTGCGAGTGCGTCTATATTTAGAAGACAGCACCAATAAGCGAGGAGCTACATCTTACAATCTTGTCGCTGATGAATGGGATAAATCTTTAATCAATCAATATGGTTATTACCTATTCAAGAGTGGCGAATTCACAACCTTCACATTTGATATTTCTAAGCTCAATATTGTTGGAAGAAAAGGCTTATTAGTTTTTGAAAGTGATGATAGCGGTGAAGGAAGTGGCGAAATTGTTCGTTGCCAATCCATTTCAATCAACTAGAGGACACAAAGATGAAAAAGAAATATTTATTCTTAGTTGCTAGTTCCTTACTTGTTTTAACAAGTTGCAACAACAACAATGCATCAGATAGCTCATCAAAAAATGATAAAGATAAGTTAGATGCACCAGTGATTTCCTTAGCAGAAAATGTTATCACTTGGGATGCGATTACAAATGCCAGCGGATATCGTGTCTATGAAAATGGTTCAATCTTATACAACCATATCAATAAAAATATTTACGAAATATCGGTTGAAGAAACTGGTACATATACTTATCAAATTGTTGCTTTCAATCAACGCGGTTTATATGAAGACAGCGATAAAAGCAACGAAGTAAGTTACTCATTTTCTAAACCTGTTGAGTTAGTTGCTCCAGTGATTAGCTTAATTGATAAAACTGTTTCTTGGGCGACTGTTGAAGGGGCGACAAGTTATAACATTTATAGCAATGGTGAATTCTTAATTGAAGTTACGGCAACTTCTTATACATTAAGCTTTAGTGAAGTCGGTGGCTATAACATTCAAGTTCAAGCCAAAAGAGGCGTTGATGTGTCATCACTTTCTAACGCTGTTGTCTATAAAAATGTTGATGGTGTCACATTAAATACCTCAACTTCTTGGAATCGTAATTCACTTTACGATGAATGGACAAAATCTGGCGACTTTGACACAGGCGTTGGCGAAGGCTTTGATATGAAAGCCGGTGCGACGGCCTTCATCTATCACGCGATTACAAACGATACTAAATTCTTAAAAGTTTCAATTCGTAACTTTGTTCGTGAAGGGGAAACAAATCCTAAATTCTATGTCTACATCGATGGTATCATCGTAAAAGCTGAAGGCTGGGATGAAAAATATGTCACCCTCAATAGCGATTCACCAATCGATTTCATCTATGACTTATCAGTCTTTATTGGACAAAACGTCTTTATCAAATTCTATGAAGCTGCGGCGACACATTGTTGCATCACTGCGGTTGCCTTACTTGAAAAAGCCGCGGCATCATTAAGTGAAAACACTTCATGGACAACAAAAGATACCTTCTTCGCTGATTGGTACACTTCTTCGGTGAGCTCTACAATTGGCGAAGGCCCAGATTTTGCTGGAAATGGAAAAGCACAAATTAAAATTGCTGTCACTGAAGCAAAACGATATTTAACTGTTGAGTGGCGCATGTTTAACGGGCAAGATACAGAAGAAGCACATGTAACTGTTACAGTGAATAAAGACATTGTGAAAGCTAATGGCGTTGCAACTGACTACGCAGTCGTAAGAGCAGAATCTGGCGATCCACATTTCACATATGTCTATGATTTAAATGCTTATATCGGACAAACTGTTACTATCACATTAGCGTCAGTTAATTCTAAGGTTAATCACTGCGTATTTTTGAAAGCTTTATTAAGCGCGTCTATATCTTAATTAGATAAAAAAAGGAGAGATGTTATGGCAAATGTTGTTTTAAAGAACATCAACAAAATTTATGATAATGGCTTCCATGCTGTTCATAATTTCTCATTTGATATAAATGACAAAGAGTTCGTTGTTTTCGTTGGCCCTTCTGGCTGTGGAAAATCAACAACTTTAAGGATGATTGCTGGGCTAGAAAGCATCAGCGATGGTCAATTGTATGTAAATGGTATTTTGTTTAATAACGTCTCTCCACAAGATCGCGACGTGGCAATGGTGTTTCAAAACTATGCTTTATATCCGCATATGAGCGTCTATGAAAACATGGCTTTTGGACTTAAAAACCATAAAATCAAAACGTCGAAATTGGATGATAATGGCAATCAAATTACTTGTTTAGATAAGAAGACTCTTTCTTATTTAGAAAAGCAAATTAAATACACGAATAGAAAATTAAAATCTAAGAATCTATCAGATGATGAGAAAACCTTTTTAAACAATCATCTTAAAGATTTAATGGATAAAGTAGAAGAGGTTAAAGTTAATCCAATTCCTGCATATGATTATGTGCGTTATAGCAAAGAAGAAATTGATAAACGCATTCAAAATGCAGCTTCAATCTTAGATATAAAGCAATATTTAAATCAAAAACCGAAATCCCTTTCTGGCGGTCAACAACAACGTGTCGCATTAGGGCGGGCCATTGTAAGAAATCCAAAATTGTTTTTAATGGATGAACCATTATCAAACCTCGATGCCAAGCTTCGCGTGGCAATGCGTAGCGAAATCGTTGCATTGCATGAAAAAATAGAAGCGACAACAATTTATGTCACTCACGATCAAACTGAAGCAATGACAATGGCGGATAAAATTGTCGTCATGAACAAAGGCTACATTCAACAAATTGGTAAACCTGATGAAATATATAAACATCCAGCGAATAAATTTGTTGCCACCTTCATTGGCAGTCCAGCGATGAATTTATTTAAAGCGGAGTACAACTTGAAAAAAGGTGTAGCAATTCTTGATAACCATGAAATCAAATTGAATAAAGAAGCGACTACATCTGTTAAAAAGAAGATTGATGATTTTATAAGTCAATATCAAAAAGATACAGATGTTATTAAAGACAATTTAGTCGAATATTACACCAAAACAAATATTCGCATTAAAAACGAAAATAAGAAAATTAATATTGAAGAAAAGATTGCTTCCGATGCGGTTATTAATAAACGAATTGCTTACTTGTCATCTTTAAAAGAAAAAGTTAAAAATGGACTTCTTGATGTTACTTTTGGCATCCGCCCAGAAGATATTAATCTTGTTGAAGAAGGCACTGAAATCAAAACGTCTATTATCGAACTTCTCGGATCTCAACTAATTGTTCACGGCCTACTTAATGATAACGACGTTGCTATAACCGCGCCGGCGAACATAAAAATAAAAGAGCACGATAAAGCTTTCATTTCCTTCAATAAAGAAAACATTCATTTATTTTTAGATGATGATAATGAAACTGCTCTAATTTGAGCTTTTGTCTAAACCAGCTTTATATATTGATGGAAAATTATCCTTATTGACATATTCATCATATATCGATGCGTGATATGAAGTAATTATTAACGCGAAAAAGCTCAATAAATAGATAAACATAACTAAAAAGACAATCGATTCCACGATTGGGTTAAAGATAATAGCAATAACCCACATAAATAAAGACATAATTGCTAATAATAGATTTATTAGAAAGTTTCTAAAAACAAGGCGGAAACTATTAACTAATAAATCTTTTATTTTGCTTTGATATCGTGTTGCCGAGCTCATCATATATAGCGACATCATGAAAGCGATGAGGAAGACAAAGCCGCTTAGAAAGATTAAAAAGTAACGAAGTATAGTTGGAACGTTTACTAAATAATAGAAACGGGCAAATGTAAGTAAAAATAAAACAAAGAATAAATAATCAAAATAAAAGATAAATAAAAACTCTTTAAAGTTCTTTTTAATGCCTATAAAAAAAGATGAGTAAGAAACCGGTTCATCCCAAACAAAACTTTTACAGACTGAAAATAAACCCGCAAAGCCAAGCGAGAGAATGGCGATGCATGGAATAGCGTATAGAGAAAACCACAAGCACGATGAGAAGACAATGTTAGCAACATCTGCATTTTCTTCTTTTAGCATTACTGAAGTGGTGTAATTCATAACTAAAAATAAAACAATCAAAGGCACAATAAAAGCGAATGTAATCATGGAAAAGACGACCATTTTCATATAATTATCTTTTAACAATCGTTTAAATTGTTCTTTTCTAGTCTTAGGCAGAGGTAGACCCTTATTTTTAATTATTTCTTCTTTAATTTTCATATGGCAATTATAAATGATTTATATTTTCTTGTTAAGCAGTCTATCAGGAGTTCCCCTTTTTAAAAAAAGGGCTTTCATAAAATGAATTTGATTGTATAATAGAGGTATGAAAAACCGTTTTTTCGGAAAGGAAAATTAATTTATGAAAATGAAAAAGTTTTTACTTGTTTTATCTTCAACATTGCTGTTATGCGGTTGCAATAACAATAGCAATGATTCAACAACACCATCTGGTGATACAACTTCAACAACAAGTGAAACATCTACAACTTCAGTAACACCTGTTAAGACAGCTCTTGAAACGCCTGTTTTAAGTATTGATGAAACTGCTGAAAAATTAACATGGAAAGCAGTAACAAACGCTGATACATACGAAGTTTTTGAAAGCGATAAGTCACTAGGAACAACAAAGGAACTCTTTTATGACAAACTTAATGTTGTTGATGTTAACGAACATTCATATCACATTGTCGCTAAAGACTCCACTGATGCATATTATGATTCAGAATCATCAAACGTTGTGACGTTTAAAGCTACTGCTACTAAATTAGCCGCTCCTAGCGTCGATGATAATGGAACTATCACTGGTGTTGATTCAGAGAAAACCAGTTCTTTAAAGCTTGATATTCAAAATGGTGCGCGTGACTTCGTTTTAGACAAAGCTACAACATCAATCACACCTTCAACATATGGCAAAGTTGTCAAATATAAAGTAAAAGCAACTGCTGATACAGCTAAGCCACGATATTTAGATTCTGATTTTTCTGAAACTAAAACGTATGTTGCAAATATTGAAGACAGCGACTTAAAAGATGGAAAGAACTATGAGCTTAATGCTGATAAGAAACTTCCTGATTGGTATGTTGCTGATGCTGTAAAACAAGAAGATGCCAACGAAGGTGTTGCCATTCAATATGGTGCTGCTTATTATCAAGCGCGTGAAATCAAAGACGGTGCTGAACTCATGACAATCTTTGTTCGCAACTTTAGAGGTGAAGATTCAAGAATGCAAGTATATGTTAACGGAACTGTTCTTAAAAATACAGATGACAGCGACACTGCGATGATTTCTTCTGATGCTTATCTTACATTCACTTATGATTTAACTTCATATATTGGTCAAAAAGTTTGGGTTTGGTTTGTTGGTTTAACCAACGCAACCACCTGTGTTAACAAAGTTACTTTTGGAACAAATGCATCTTTAACAACTGCTGATACGGATAAATTTATTGGTTCAGTAAATGGCAGTGATAGCGCTGCGAACGCTGCTTGGACTGCTTATAATGCAAATCCAACTGGCGCCTATGTCTATGGCAGAGGCACGCTTGATATTCGAAACGAAGGATTAGACTTCCATGTCAACAATAGCGATACATTGGCAGTCAATGATGTTCTTGTTGATAGCACCGCTACAAAATGGATGATTGACATCCGCGGTCATAACAATGGTGCAACCTACACCTTAACAGTTAATGGTGCAACTGTTACCCCAACCGTGACTGGCGTTGCTACTCTTGATGGTTCAACGATAGTTGCTAATGCTGGATGGTCTGTTGCTTCTTATGATCTCACATCATTTGTTGGTCAAAAAGTTTCAGTCAAAATTGCTATCACCGCTGGTGGTGATTCAATGGTCGGTGGATTCTACTTTGCTGCTTAATACCTTATAAAAAAGGTTATTTATCTCTCCTAAATAGACTATAGGCCTCCCCTGTAGTCTATTTACGTAAAAGGCTTAAAAAAGAAGGTATTCATATGAGTGTTATTAAAATATTGCCTGCGACAAAAGAATATATTTGGGGCGGAAACAAACTAAGAAATTATGGAATTAAATCAGATGATTCTAATATCGCTGAAGCTTGGATTTTCTCATTTAACAAAAATGGATTGTCTAAGACCGAGGATGGAAGATTTATCAATGAAGTTCTTAGCTTTGATAAGTTAGGCAAAAAATATCGAAATTTCCCGTTTTTCCCATTTCTAATAAAATTAATTGATGCGAATGATAACCTCTCTATTCAAGTACATCCAAGCGATGACTACGCTTTAAAGAATGAGAATAGTTTTGGTAAAACTGAAATGTGGTACATTCTTGAAGCAGAAAAAGATGCATATATTTATCTTGGACTAAATAAAGACTATAAGCCTGAAGAAGTAGAAGAAGCGATTAAAAATAACACTATATGTGACTTGTTGAATAAAGTTAGTGTTAAACCAGGCGATTGCTATTTCGTTGAATCTGGAACGATTCATGCGATTGGAAAAGGAATTGTCTTAATTGAAATTCAGCAAAATAGCGCACTTACATATCGGGTTTATGATTATGATCGCGTTGATAAAAATGGCAATAATAGAGAACTACATATTGCTAAAGCTTTAAAGGTTATTAACTTTAATAAATTTATTCCAACAAATGTTAATAATAATCCGTTAGGTGAATGTAAATACTTCTATGTTGATAAAATAGTCAATCAGTCAGTTGTTACTTCGAATAATGATGCTGGCGTTGTTATCTCATTCATCTCCGGAAAAGGGACAATAAACGGAGAATCATTTAGTAAAGGTGATACCTATTTCCTTCCTAGAAAAGAAAAAGCCTTCTTAGAAGGCGAATATAGCGCTATTACAACAACATTAAAATAAATTAAGAGTTTGCCATCGCAAGAGCGGCAGCTCCATAGATTCCGGTGTCCGCGCCTAAGGTAGCGATTAAAACTGGAATCTTTTTATTATTAACTGTGCCAAAGCCATAATGCTTTTCTTCTAATTTTTTATTTATTTTTTCAATTAGAAAATCTCCGGCGTTGGAAACCCCTCCGGAAAGAAGAATGACCTCTGGTCGGAATATGTTGATGTAATTGATAAGTCCATAAGAGAGATAATCAACATATTGGTTTACTAATTTTGTTGCTGTTTCATCATTTTGTTTCGCGGCTTCAAATATTATCTTCGCGGTTATGTTTTCTAGATTGTTATCTAACAATTTATTGATGAGAGAATTAGGATTATTTTTAACTTCTTTTTTCGCATCATTTATAAGCGCGGTCGCAGAAGCATAAGCTTCTAAGCAACCTTTAGCTCCGCAGGTGCACACTCTTCCATTAAATGGATCGATGCTCATATGGCCAAGTTCCGCACCTTTACCATCTACGCCTTCATACAACTTACCATTTAAAAATAAGCCTCCGCCGACACCGGTGCCTAAGGTTAATAAGATTACATTTTCATATTCTTTCGCGGAGCCAAATTTAGCTTCACCTAAAACAGCCACATTTGCGTCGTTAGCCATAAAGCATGGCTTATTAGTTATTCTTTTGATGATATCGATGATATGAAGATCTTTCCAAGGTATGTTATTTGAATATTCACATATTCCATCTTTAGAATTTATCGCTCCAGGACAGCCAATTCCAATAGATATGACATCTAAATTATTTTCTTTTAAAAATGAGATAATGAAATTTGCTAAAGAAGCAATTTGTTCTTCTTGTTTTAACTGATAATCAAAATTGTATGATGTTTTACTTAACAGCTGACCATCATTATTTATGACGGCGATTTTTACTGATGTTCCGCCGATATCGATACCTAGAAAATTCATGACTTAATTTTATTCTATCTTTTATAATTATAAAAGACATTTATATATTATTGGTAATTGCCATTCATTAAAAGCAATAATCAGAAGTTTATTGTGGAATATGCTGATTTACCTAAAATAGGTTGCAAATTGGTTGAATAGGAAATAGAAAGAAATGCTTATTTACCTAATTTCATATCTTTTTTGGTTAAATAATCGCTTACTCTTACTGAACAGTTTGCCTATCTTTAGTAAAAGTGTTCAGTAGCCACAAACAGTTTTGCTTGCTTTTGGCAAATAATAGAACATAACAAATAGGTAATCTGATTTTGAAATCGTAGTTTCTCAACAAAACATATATTTTTAAGAATGTGATATAATCACAACTGGTTAAGATATGAAATTGATTGTTGGACTAGGAAATCCTGGAAAAGAATATGAACTTACCCGTCACAATTCGGGTTTTCGAGCGATTGATAAATTTGCCGAAATGGCGGATGTTGATTTTAATCACGAAGATTTTAAAGGCGTGTACGCCAAATTTAAATTAGATGATGAAGATATCATTCTTTTTAAGCCTTTGACTTATATGAATCTATCCGGAGAAGCGGTTCAACTTATTGTTCACTATTTTAAAATTAACACTGATGACATTTTAGTTATCTATGATGATATGGCGGTCCTTCCTGGCGAAATTCGTTTACGACTTAAAGGCTCTTCTGGAGGTCAAAAGGGCATTCAAAATATCATCGATAATTTAAATACGGTTGAAATAAAACGCATACGTATTGGTATTGGCGAGCCAAAAGACAATGCGATCGATTATGTTTTAGGTAAGCCTTTCGGCGATGAAAAAGTAGCAATTGATAAAGCAATCGAAAAAGCTGCTTTTGCTATTCGCGAATATCTACTTCACGGCTTTCAAAAAGCGATGAGTAAATATAATGGAAACGGAGGAAGTTAATTGAAGGAAAATAACATTCTTGATTTGCTTTCTAATTCACTTGCTACCCTCTCCCTAGAAAAGAAAAAGGGTTCTTTTGTCGTGGATGATACAACAGGAATTGCCCTTCTTTTTGCCAGCCTTTTTCATAAACTACCAGGAAAATACCTCATCATTTCTTCCAATTTATATAACGCTCAAAAGATAGCAAATCTTCTTGGTTCACTTATTGGAAATGATAATGTTTTACTTTACCCATATGATGATTTGCTTAGAACCGAACTATTGGCCTCATCTAAAGAAATGCTTGCTCAAAGGTTATATGTTTTAAGCGAAGCAAGTAATGTAGCAAATAAGATTATCATCGCTCACGCATCCGCAGTTGTTGCTCCTTTACCATCAAAGCAAGAATTTATTGATTCCAAGATTTATTTAAAAGTTGGTCAATCATATTCATTAGATGAAATTAAAAAGAAATTGACTAAAGATGGATATCTTCACGTTAACAAAATTGATCAAAGTCTTCAGTTTGCATCTAGAGGAGACATCTTAGATATCTTTTCAGTCAATTATTTAAAGCCTATCCGTATCGAATTTTTTGGCGATGAAATTGATTGCATTCATTATTTTGATATCGCTACGCAGGAAAGCGGAACTTCCTTAGATGAAGTTACAATACTTCCCGCTACTGATGCTTTGATTAGTGATGAAGAAATATCATCTTTTAGAGATGAAGTAGCAAAACAATTAGTTAAAGACAAAGAAACTTTAGGGCCTAATATCGGCGATTATCTATCAACAAATGTGAATTTAGATTTAGAGAAAATAGCTGATAGAATCTACACCCCGCGAGTGTATAAATACTATCGATACATCAAAAAAGAATGCTCTTCTTTGCTTGATTATTTTGACGCGGACATCACTTTTATTGCAAACAAGAATCAGTTTGATACAACGATTAACTTCTTAGAAAAAGAATCCAGAGAATATCTTTATGAAATGTTTTCTCATGGAAAGCTATTGTCGCATCTAGAGTTATATCTAAATGTCGATGATGTCTTTAAAAATAGAAAGCATCTTCTTTATGGAAACGAATTTAAAAAGAAAGACACTGACATTGAATTTAACACCTCACCTCTTATTTTTTCTAAGACTAGTGTTTCTAATTTAAGTCTCGTTATTAATTCTTATCTAGAAAATAATGAAAAAGTAGTTTTAACTTTGATGAATAATCAACAGTTAGAAACCATCAAAAATCTTTTAGATGAAGATCACATCAATTATGAAATAGTCTCTGATTTAACTCTTCCAAAAGGAAAATTAGGTTTATCTTTATTTTCTTTAGAGGAAGGATTTGAACTAGCCGATTATAAAATTGTCTACATTTCCGCGAAAGAACTATTTGGCTATCAAAGTCGAGCAAGTCGCTTCATCAATCGTTTTAAAGAAGCCCATATCATCAAAAATTATGAAGAGCTTCAGCCAGGCGACTATGTCGTGCACGAATATTATGGAATTGGTAAATATTTAGATGTTGTCACCTTAGAAGTTGAAGGAATAAATCGCGATTATCTATGCATAATGTACGCTGGAGAAGAAAAGCTTTACGTTCCTTTAACGCAATTTAGACTCGTTAGAAAATATTCTGGTCGTGAAGGGGCAGCACCTCATCTAAGCAGTTTAAGCTCTAATGGTTGGGAGAAGACCAAATCCAAAATCAAAGAAAGAATTAATCTTTTAGCTGATCGACTTTATAAGCTTTATTCTGAACGGGCTCGTGTCAAAGGCTTTGCTTTCCCAATAGATGATGAACTGCAACTTCAATTTGAAAATGAATTCCCTTATGAACTAACACCCGATCAAAAGGTGACTTTAAGAGAAATTAAAGATGACATGGAAAAAGATGTGGCCATGGATCGCTTGCTCTGTGGCGATGTTGGCTTTGGTAAAACTGAAGTTGCCTTTAGAGCAATATTTAAGTGTCTCCTTGCCGGCAAACAAGCTGCGATTTTATGCCCAACAACCTTGCTTGCTAGACAGCATTATGAAAATGCGGTGGAACGGTTCACAAATTACGGCGTTCGTATTGCGATTCTTTCTCGTCTTGTTCCTTCAGCGAAGCAAAAACAATATATCTCTGATTTAAAAAATGGCGACATTGATTTAATTATTGGAACGCATACATTGCTTAGCAATAAAGTTGTCTTTAAAGATTTAGGTCTTCTCGTTGTTGATGAAGAGCAACGCTTTGGCGTGGAACAAAAAGAGTCGCTTAAAGAAATCAAGAATAATGTCGATGTGCTTTCATTAAGCGCAACCCCAATTCCTAGGACGTTACAACTTTCTCTCGTGGGAGTGCGTCCGGTATCACTAATTAATACGCCTCCGCTTAATCGCAGTCCAATTCAAACTTATGTTGCTCCATTTAAAGATGAAATAGCACGAGAATTAATTGAACGCGAATTATCAAGAAAAGGCCAAGTCTTCTATGTTCATAACGATATTTCATCAATCAATTTTAAAGCTAATCACATAAAAAGGATGATTCCTACAGCCTCTGTTGGGGTGGTGCATGGCAAGATGGAAAAAGATGAAATTGAAGACGTCATGATGAATTTTTATTCAGGTGAAATAAATGTTCTTGTGGCTACATCAATTATTGAAAATGGCATTGATATACCAAATGCTAATTTGCTTATCGTTGAAGATGCAGATACTTTTGGTTTGTCTCAACTCTATCAAATCAAAGGTCGCGTTGGTCGAGGCGACCGCATCGCGTATGCGTATCTATTCTATAAAGAAAATAAAGAGTTAACTCCAACTGCATCTAAACGACTTAAAGCTATCCAAGATTTTGCGGAACTCGGAAGCGGCTATAAAATTTCGCAACGCGATTTGATGATTCGCGGGGCGGGCGACATTTTAGGACCTGAGCAAGCCGGCTTCATCGATTCAGTTGGTTTAGATTTATATTTAAAGATGCTAAACGAAGTAATCGAAGAAAGAAAAACTGGCGTTCCAGTTGAGCCTCCTAAACCAGTTAAGCTTCTTCAACTTAATGCCTATATACCTGGAGAATATGCTTCTAAGGAAGATAAAATCCAATTATATCAAGAGATTGAAAACGCGAAAAACGTGGCAGAATTAGGCTTAATAAAGAAAAAAGTGCGGCAAATGTATGGAAAACTTCCTAGCGAAGTGGAACTGCTTTTCAAGAAACGAGAAATCGATATTTTACTAACGCATGAAGCTTTTTCTAGCATCAAAGAAATTTTTAACAGCCTTGAAATTACTTTATCCAAGAATTTTTCTTCCATTAACGGCATCGGTTCTCCGATGTTTGAAGCCCTTAGATCGATGCTTGATTATTTAACTGTTTCTTATTCTCAAAAAACTTTAAAAATAAGAATCAAGAAAGAAGATAATTATTTAAAGATTCTCGAAGAGGTTGCTCATACTATCATTGACTTGTACACAAAATATAAAAAATAGAAAAATATAATTATGAGATTAGATAAATTCTTAAAAGTATCGCGCATTATAAAAAGAAGAAGTGTCGCCAAAAAGAGTATTGAAGAGAGCGAAGTTTTACTTAACGATAAAAAAGTTAAACCAAGTAAAGAAGTTTCTAGCGGCGATGTTTTAACTATTGATGGTAAAAGATATCGTATCGAAAAGATTTTAAATCATGCGACTGAAAAAGATGCTTTAAGCATGTATAGTGAAATTGAATGAAAAAGTTATATTTGGATAAAAGTAAAACATATTTATTAGCCTGTTCATTTGGACCAGATTCTATGGCTCTTTTAGATAAACTTTTAAAAGAGAAATATAAAATAGTTGTCTGCCACGTAAATTATCACAAAAGAGATATCTCTAATTATGAAGAAGAGTCACTGCGTAAATATTGTCTAGATCATGACACTATCTTTGAAGTGCTTGATACGACCTCGTTAACTGTTAAAGGTAACTTCCAAGCCTGGGCAAGAGAGATACGTTATGACTTTTTTAAGACATGTTATCAAAAATATGAGGCAAATGGTCTTTTCGTGGCCCATCAGCAAGATGATTTAATTGAGACCTACATTCTTCAAAAAAAGAGAAACAATTATGTGAACTATTTTGGCATGCAAGAAGAGTCTATATTTCTAGATATGAAAATCATCCGTCCTTTGTTAGATGAAACAAAAAAAGAATTAGAAGAATATAACAAAATTAATAACGTTCCTTATTCAATTGATGTTTCTAATTTAAGCGATGACTATCATCGAAATAGAATTAGACACACGATCATTGAGAAGTTAGATAAATTTAAGCGAGAAGAATATTTAAAGGCCATTGAAGAAGACAATGATAAGCTTCAAAAAATTAAATCCGAAAGCGTGAAGTTAATTCACGATAATCATCTTCTTGTTGAAGAAGTAAAATTAGTAAATAAAGATGTTTTTGCTTACGCTCTTTTTAGCCTTTTATCTAAGGTTGATATCCATTCAATTTCAAAGAAGAGAATCGATAGTTTTATATCGATGTTTAACTCTAAAAAAGCCAACATCAAAATAAGGCTAAATTCAGATGCAAATTATTATCAAGAATACGGGAAAATATACGTTTTAAAGAATCCTAATTTGTATCGATATATCCTTGCTAAACCAGGAGAATATACCTTCAAAGAATTTTCTATCAATTTAGTATACTCTAAAGCTAGTTTAGATGAATATCCTTTAACCATTAGAGGGGCTAAGAAAGGTGATTATTATTTAATCAAGGATTATCGATGTTCAGTTTCTAGATTATTTATTGACTGGAAAATGCCTTTACATTTAAGAAAAACGTGGCCTTTAATTGTTAATAAATTTGACGAGGTCATCTTTATTCCTCGTTACCGAGAAAACTATGTTCAAAAAGAGGATAGTTTGTTTAAAATTTATCTTGATAGTCTCAATTAGTCTTAAAAGATGATGATTAGTCTAAAATAAATGCGTTTTGCATTTACAAAGCGAAGAAGTTTGTTATTATTTTGTTTAGACTTGTTAAAGATGTTTATATATAAAGCGAGGATTAGCTTATGGAAGAAAATCGTAAAAAAAGTATATGGTCACTTATCTTGCCTTACATCTTGATGGCGGCTTTGATAGGTGGTTTTATTGCAATAATTGTTTCGCGTTCGCTCAACACTAGAGAAACTTGGACTAGTGATGTTTTAGACGCTAAGTTAGAAAAGAATTGGATTGTTAACGCGACAGTTTATAACAAAGAAACAACAACCACAGTTGAAGGTGTGGCGATGGAAAAAGACACCAACACAAGAGTGGCTTACACCTTTACTGTCGACACTTACGCTTACAACAACAATTTCACTGTTATTAACTCTGAAGGCACAGAAGAAAGTCACGCTCCATATAGAGCTATCGTTCAAGCAAGCGTCAACACTTACAAAGTAAACAATCCAAAAGCTACAGATGGATATTTCTTAGAAAAATACGCCTTTGAAGTTAATTGGTTTGATCAATGGGGACCAACAATCATTATTGCTGGCGTTACTTTATTGATAGCCATCTTCTTATTTTCTAGATTGTCCTCTTCTGTTGGGGGAGCAAACAACAAAGCTCTTGATTTTAATAAGAGCAGAGCTAGAAAAGTTGACACCAGCAAAGTCAAATTTAGTGATGTAGCTGGCTGCGATGAAGAAAAAGCCGAAATGCAAGAAATCGTTTCTTACTTAAAAGAACCTAAAAAGTTTTCTAAATATGGTGCAAAATTACCAAAAGGTATTCTCCTTGTTGGTTCACCTGGAACTGGTAAAACCCTTTTAGCTAAAGCTGTTGCTGGCGAAGCTGGCGTGCCATTTTTCTCCATTTCTGGTTCTGACTTCGTGGAAATGTTTGTCGGTGTCGGCGCAGGTCGCGTCCGCGATATGTTTAAAAAAGCTAAACAAAACGCCCCGTGCTTAATTTTTATCGATGAAATCGACGCCGTCGGTCGTCAAAGAGGCGCTGGCTTAGGTGGCGGAAACGATGAAAGAGAACAAACACTTAACCAACTCCTTGTAGAAATGGATGGCTTTGAAGATAATGCTGGCATCATCGTCATAGCCGCGACTAATAGAGAAGATGTCCTCGACCCAGCTTTACTTCGTGCTGGTCGATTCGATAGAACAATTACCGTCAATCTTCCTGATAAAAAAGGACGAGAAGCAATATTTAAAGTTCACGCGAAGGGTAAACTTATTGACCCTAAAGTTGATTTCGAAGTTTTGGCCAAACGCACAGTCGGTTTTTCCGGCGCGGATATCGCCAATATCTTAAACGAAGCGGCCATTCTTGCGGTTAGACAAAATGAACCGATGATCACTATAAAAGATATCGATGAAGCTATTGATAGACGCATCGCTGGTCCTGCGAAATCTTCTAAAGGAATGAACCACGAAGAAAGACGTAGAGTCGCCTATCACGAAGCAGGTCACGCGATTATTGGTCTTAAACTCCCTCATAGCGATAAAGTTCAAAAAATTACTATCATCCCACGTGGTAGAACCGGTGGCCATGTCCTCATGACTCCTGAAGATGATCGCTTCTTGCTCAGTCAAGCTGAACTTCAAGCTCGCATCGTTGGCTATCTAGGTGGAAGAACTAGCGAAGAAATATTCTTTAAAGATGTTTCTACAGGTGCGCAGAACGATATTGAAGTTGCGACCCGCATTGCTAGAAGCATGGTTACTGAATATGGTATGAGTTCACTTGGACCAATCCAATATGAAAGAGATTCAGGTTCAGTCTTCTTAGGAAGAGACTACACTTCAACGCAGAAGAACTTCTCAACCCAAATTGCTTATGAAATCGATACTGAAGTTCGTAAAATCATTGATGCCGCGCATAATAAAGCAATTGAAATTATCAATGAAAATAAGGAAGATGTTGAACTTATTGCTAAAACACTTCTTGAAAATGAAACCATCACCGCGGAAGAAATTAGCTATCTTTTAGAACATCGTTCGCTTGATGGAATGGTTAAAAAGGTCGAACCTCCAACCCCACCAACTGAAGAAGTTAAAGACGTTAAATCCAAAGCGAAAGACGAAAAAGTGGAAGAAGCAAAACCTTCTAAAGAAGATAAAAAAGACTAATTAAACTTCATTAAAACAAAAGAGCTGTTTGCTAAATTATTAGCCAATCAACAGCTCTTTTAATTTGATATAAAAATAATAGAAAAAAAGGCTTGTTAATTTCAAATTATTTTCATAGCTGAGAAGCGGATGTAATACTTAGACTCTTTATTAAAAAGTAAGCGCTACCAAAAGGTAATGAAAAAGTCCTTTTATTGAAGTATAATTTTTCGTTGAGGTGGAAAATATATAAAACATCAAAAAAACAACTAGAAGCCTTAACCTTCAATTCTGATTAATAAGGAGAACTCAACTGCATGAAAAGAAAACCATTCTATATTGCTCTATTAGCATCACTACTTGTTTTAACAAGTTGCAACAACTCAAATGCTTCTGATGGCACTACATCAGTTTCAACAGATGAAACACCTGACCCTGAAGGTGATTTTGATACTTTAAAAGATTGCAAGTCGCTCGCAGATGGCACAAGTGTTAATGTCTGTGTCACTGTCACTGGAACAGACTATGTTGGACTATATTTACAAGATAAAACTGATTCCTTCTATGCTTATTATGAAGATGATGATGTTAAATACATTGTTGGCAATAAATATACGATAAGCGGATCAATCACTAGCTACGCGAATAATAAACAAATCGCGAAAGGCTTTAGAATAACGCCAATCGGTAAGGGTTCAATAAATACAATAACTGTCAATAACATCACTGAACTAAAAGCTAATCAATATGCACCAATTAAAGCCAAGGTCAAATTAACTGGCGACCCAGCATATAAAGAAAATAGCGATAACTCAGTTAACGTTGAGTTTGATAACACATCTGTGCCACTTTTCGTGAAGAAGAAAAACAGTAAGGGCTCTGAAATTTTCTCCAAATTAAAAACCATCAACAAGAATGAATCCTTCACTATCGATGGAGCCTTTTCAAACGCTTATAACGATGTTCCTCAAATAAGTCTCATCGATCCTGAACAAATTGTTACAGAAAGCGCCACAACAGATGAAGAAAAGATTGAAAAAGCTTTAGATGCTATATCTTCAATCACATCTTTAAACAACACTAAAATCAATTACTCGCTATATCTACCAACCTCTTTAAGCGATGGCGTCACTTTGTCATGGAAAAGTGATAACACTTCACTTATGAGCAACGATGGAAAAGTCGTCCGTCCTGAAGGAAGCACAAACAAAGCGGTAACACTTACTTGTGACATAAAAATCAATAACGTTACTAAGAAAACTGTAACAATAAACTTAACTATCATTGCAAAAGACAGCACCGATATGCCTGAAGCGGTAGAGAAATATTACACAACTATCGACTTCACTCAATCTGGTTCAACTTTGAAAAATAATTTATATAACTTAGTTAGTAAACACACAGTAGTTTCTTACTCCAACCTCGTTAATGTCTACGCCGATAGCGACACCTATATTGAAAATGGTGAAACATACATCGTTGATATTTATTCAAATAATAAATACAAGATGAATAATTCGGGTTCAGAAGCGAGCAAGGAAGGAGTTGGATGGAATAAAGAACACACTGTTCCACAATCTTGGTTTAATAAGGCCACACCTATGGTTAGCGATGCTTTCCATATCTATCCAACAGATATTTATGTTAATTCTCGAAGAGGCAATCTTCCATATGGCGAAGTATCATCTCCTACATTTACATCTTCAAACGGTTGTAAAGTTGGTACATCTACTGCCTTAGGGAAAGAAGTCTTTGAAGTAGCTAATGAATATAAAGGCGATATCGCTAGAGTCTATTTCTACATGTGCACTGCCTATCAAGATAAATGCGGTAGCTGGGGAAACAGCATGTTTGCTAATACTGATTACACCAAATTAAGTAGTTACGCTTTAACACTTATGAAGAAGTGGGCAAAAGAAGATCCAGTTTCTGAAAGAGAAATATTAAGAAATAACGGTATTTATAAACATCAAGGTAACCGCAATCCATACGTTGATAATCCAAAATTAGTGGAATCAGTTTTCGGTGCCTAAGTATAATTATTGTTGATGTTTAAAATTGCTAATATTGAAATAAAAAGTCGCGTTGTCTTAGCCCCAATGGCGGGAATAACTTTCCTTTCCTATCGCGATTTTATGAAACCTTTTGGAGTTGGCTTATCTGTCACAGAGATGGTCTCTGACTGTGGACTTATTTATAACAATCAACTAACGCTAGAATACATCAAAACCTCATCTATCGATTGTCCAGTTGCTATTCAACTTTTTGGAAGTGATTCTTCAACTATTATTAAGGCGATGGATGAAGTCATAAAAGTTAATCCTAACTTCGATTTCTTCGATATAAATTTAGGCTGTCCTGTTAAAAAAGTTACTCATACCGGCGCGGGTTCCGCATTATTAAAAGATAGCACTAAGTTAGAACAATTTATGAGCGAAATTGTTAAGCATTCTCCTAAACCAGTGACCGTGAAAATACGACTAGGTTGGGACGAAGATTCCATCAACTTTTTAGACAACATTAAAGCATTAGAAAAAGCTGGAGTGTCTGCGATAGCGATACACGCAAGAACAACCAAACAATGCTATGGAGGAAAAGCTCGTTATGAGCTACTGGAAAATCTTAGAGAGAAAATGAGTGTTCCTTTAATTGTGAGCGGAGATATTTTCACCTTAGAAGACGCTATAAGAGCTATTGATATCAGCAAAGCTGATGCGGTGATGGTGGCTCGCGGAGGAGTTGGAAATCCACATTTAGTTAGACAAATAAATCAATACTTTCTAGATGGCACAGTTTTGCCACCTATTTCTATGGAAGAAAATATTGATAATTTGTTAAAACTAACGGATATGATGATATTAGAAAAAGGTGAATATAGAGCCATGAGATTTCTTCGAGGCATCGCTCCTAAATTTTTCAATGGTTACCCTAATACAAAGAAATTAAAATTCGAACTCACAACTAAATTAACAACCAAGCAGTCTATGCTAGATATACTTACTTCCTTTAAAGAAGGAAAACTTCAATAAAAGCGATTATATTCGCATTTTACTTTTATAAGAAAGTTAAAAACTTTTAAAGACTTCTTCTTTTTTATATAGATAACTTATAGAAAGGAAATCTATATGAAAAAAACAACCAAAATTTTATTATGTCTATCAACTCTTTCAATTCTAAGTGGATGCGCGAAAACAGTAACGGCGGAAGAAGCAGCCAGAATTGCTGATGGCCTTAAGCTTGAAGATCTCAATATCAAAGAAGGTAAGATGAAAGCAACATATCACGAAATAAGCGGCACAGGTGAAAAATCTAAAGCTCTCGTTGCTTTGATGGCTCTTGCCGGCGTATCTACTGGAATAACTCAAGAAGATACAATTAACAAAGAAACGTATTCAACTTATTTTGTTAACGCCACCGAAATTCGCACTTGGGGCGACACCAATATGAAATATATAGTCGATGGAACCGCAATCACAATCGAGGCCACAAATAAAATTGAAAATGATGCTTCCTCAACGATTGTTGTTACTGTTGTTTCATCTTTTCGTCGCGAATATCGAAAAGATGGACTTCTCTCATTTCAAAAAGCTAATTTGAAGACAACATTTTCTAGCGGCGATGTTTTAATAGTTGATGCGACAATGAACTTTACTTGGACATTAAATTGATAATTTGTCTCAGTAAGTTTCTTTAAAGAAAATAGTTATTACTTCATCTTTTTCATAATAGTAACGATTCTATAAGCGCTTTTAAAAAATAAGCTCATTCAATCACTTGATTGTGTATAATGGAGGCAAGAAAGAAGGGATTTTACTCATATGAAGAAAATCAACAAAATTATAATGGGCTTGGCCGCGGTTGCCATGCTCGGTGGCTGTGCAAAAACAGTTAAAGCAGAAGAAGCCGCGAAAGTTGCAGATGGCTTAAAAATAAGCGATCTCAATATCAAAGAAGGCAAAGTAAAAACATCTATCGACAAATTAAGTGGATCAGGTGATAAATCCGAAGCAGCAGTTGCCGTTCTCAAAGTTGCCGGTGTTAAAGAAGGAGATAGCGATGAAAGAACGCTTTCTAGTCTCACCTATTCAGCCTACTTTGTTAATAGCAGCACAATTACAGCTTTAGGCGATGATGGTTATACCTACACCGTCAATGGTACAGCGATTACAATTGAAGCTAAAACAGTCGAAAGTGAATCACCATTTTCTACTGTTACTGGCAAAACTACATTTTCTGGTAAAACAGTTTATCGGGCTGATGGTTTATTAGAATCGCAAACCGCTACCTATAGCATCACTCTTGCAGAAAATGATGTTCTAACATACACAGTTTCAGCAACAGCTACTTGGACATTAGAATAATTAAATTTTGAATCCTATAAGCGCGACTAACCTCGCGCTTTTTTCTTTACTTTGTTACAAAAAATATATCGATTTTATCCCTTTTATCCTTTTTCTTTTGAATTGTTTAGTGTTTTGCCTTGTGTTAACATAGTTAACGCGAGGTTACATTATGGAAGAAAAACTTACTGATCAACAACAAGCTCGTAGAGACAAGCTTAATAAATACAAAGAATTCGGTATCGATCCTTTTGGCGAAAAATTTGAACGTACAGACACAGTAAAATCAGTTCACGAAAAATGTGATGGACTAACCAATGAAGAACTTGATGCTAAACAAGTCTACGTCACAGTAGCCGGAAGAATCATGTCGCTTAGAAGAATGGGCAAAGCCTCATTCATGAACATCAAAGATTTAACCGGACGCATCCAAGTCTATGTTGGCATCGATGTCGTTGGCGAAGATTCATATAACGTTTTCAAATTAGCGGACATTGGTGATATCGTTGGAGTCTACGGTCGCGTCATGCTCACCCGTACCGGCGAGATGACAATACGCGCGGAAAAATACACACATTTAACAAAATCGCTTAGACCTTTGCCAGAAAAATTCCATGGCTTAACTGATGTCGAAGAAAGATATCGTCATCGATATGTCGATTTAATAATGAACGATGATTCACTTAAAATCGCGATGGCTCGACCAAAAATCATTCGAGCAATTCAAGAATATTTCGATAGCGAAGGCTTCGTGGAAGTTGAAACCAGCGTTCTTTCACCAATTCTTGGAGGTGCAGCCGCTCGTCCATTTATCACTCATCATAATGCCTTAGATAAAGACTTTTATCTTCGAATTGCCACGGAATTGCCTTTAAAGAAGCTTCTTGTCGGAGGTATGGAAAAAGTTTATGAAATAGGCCGACTATTTAGAAATGAAGGTATGGACACAAAACACAATCCAGAATTCACAACAGTTGAACTATATCAAGCTTATGGTGACCTTCAAGATATGCGTCATCTATGCGAAAACCTCTTTAGATTTGTCGCTAAGAAAGTTGTTGGTTCTACAACGATTCCTTATCATGATGGAACACTAGATTTAGCAAAACCATTTAGATATCTCTCAATGGTGGAAGTCGTTAAAGAAGCCACCGGCATCGACTTCTCAAAAGAAATGAGCTTCGAAGAAGCGGTGGAGCTCGCTAAGAAAAATGGTATCAAAGTTGAAAAACATTGGACTAGCATTGGCTTTATCATTAATGCCTTCTTTGAAGAAAAATGCGACCCATATCTACAAGAGCCAACTTTTGTTCATTCCTATCCAATTGAAGTTTCTCCTTTGACAAAGCGAGAAAAGAATAATCCAAACTTCACTGATAGATTTGAATTATTCATTGGAGGGATGGAATATGGAAATGCCTATTCCGAATTAAATGATCCATTAGATCAAAAAGAAAGATTTGTTGCTCAACTTAAAGCTAAAGAGCTTGGCGATGAAGAAGCCAACGAAATGGATTATGATTTCTTAGAAGCTCTTGAATATGGTATGCCTCCTGCTGGAGGAATTGGAATCGGCATCGATAGATTTGTGATGCTAATGACAAATCAAACAAGTATTCGTGAAGTGATTCTCTTCCCTTGCATGCGAGATTCAAATAAGTAATTCTCTATATATTAAAGAATTCCGAAAACTGGGCACTATACACCTAGAGATTTAGCTAATTCATCAATGTATTTTAATGACTTGCAATTAAGCCATGTATTTTCTAATCTTAACGACCTCTTCTTCGTCATCTTTGACAATAGTCTTAGAACCATGGGCAAAGAATACTTTTTCTCTAGTTGAAGTTTAAGCATCTGCTTTTTCATTCTCATGACCATAATGCATGAGATGAAGTTAATAAACTCGGTAGCTATAAGCCGATAATTGTCATGAACATTAACCTCTCCTCTTTCGATGATGTGCTTGTATTTTCTAAAGAGGTTCTCAATCTCCCATCTTTCTTTATAGGCTTTATAAGCTGAATATATATCGATTGAGGGATTGTTCGATTCAAAGACTATCATGCCAAAACTGTTCTTCTCATTGAACTCATCCGCGTCAAAGGTATTGTTTCGAATGTTTTTATCTAGATAGTTTCTCGCTTGGTTTGCCATTTCTTTGCTACTTATATAGGCATAGTAATGCTTCCTATCTATTTCTAGATAAGCACCTCGAATACTATCTTCTTCGTAGACAAACGATGTATCAAACTTTTGTCTGCTTATAGTTTTGACTTCTTTTCTATCTAATTTAATTGGACACAAATAAGAGATGTTTTTCTCTTTCATCTTCTCTTTAAGAGCTTTGACATCAAAGCCTTTATCGATGATGACAAATGAATCTTTTAATGAGTAATTATCGATGAAATCGCTGAAAGAGGTGTGATCGAGCATATTGCCTGGATATACGCCGACGGCAAGAGGCTCTTCAATATCTAAATTGTAAGCATAGAGTATTGAAATATCTTTACTCCCTTTAATTCTTCCTTTTCGCGAAAATTCAGAGCAACCATTAGTTGTTGAATTGTTGCTTTTAAGCATGCCGTCGACGACGACATTTTTACTCGTCAACTTTTCGATGCGATTAATCATGAATTGATCAATTTTAGTCGTCGCCTTGCCTATCTTATCTAAGAAGGAAGAGACAGTATCACTAGATAGACCAACACCAGGAAAGAATTCGCTAGCAAATGTCGTCTTGTATTCAACTTCTATCTCCTCGTTTTTAATATCTGGGTTAGTCGCTCTTAAAAGGGAAATTAGATATAACTTTTTAGCATCCTCAATTGGATATACATCAGTTAAATCTTTAAACAAATCACGAGACAGATTATCGACAAACTTAACGTGTCCATATGTTTTCGTGTCGATTTCAAAGTGTTCCTTTTTATTTGGATAGTACACTCCATCGATTATTTTACCGACAAGTCCAAGTTCGACAGGTTTTATCTTTCCGTTTACTCTTTTACTCGTTCTTAAAATGACGTTGTATTCATTGGGTCTTGACGTCGTTTTCACACGGGTGTTTTTAGGTTTAAGTTTAAGTATCTCTTGAGGTATTGCCATAGTCTATTCTCCGTAAAGTGTTAAGCACTATACATAGTATATAATCAAATGATAAAAATAGCAATAAGAAAATTAACAAATTAAAGCAAAGCTTTAAAAGGTAAATCTCTAATTGCAGAAAATTATAAATATGAACTAAAAAAGCATTATGAAAGCCAATTCTGATGAAAAA
>CAVKNZ010000012.1:0-39878 GCA_963657885.1 Bacteroidaceae bacterium | reverse complement strand
CTTCTTAATTGGTGACCCGTACGGGATTCGAACCCATGAGTGTATGCGTGAAAGGCATATGAGTTAAGCCACTTCTCCAACGGGCCAGCTGGCGCCTACCGAGGGGCTCGAACCCACGACCGATCGGTTAACAGCCGATTGCTCTACCGACTGAGCTAGGTAGGCGTCTAAACTTGCATCTTTGTCAAAATGCTTTGATATAATAGCACAACCGAGGAAGTCAAAACAACACAATTTGCAAAATAAATTTCTGACGTTAATTGAAAAGTGTGTTCAATGACTTTCTAAGAAATGAATTTGGCTTATTTATTTAATTAAGCAAGTTGCTTATTAATTTCATCTAATAAATCTTTAACAGTAACTAATTTTGACATGTTCACATCATCAAAGTGAACATCATATTCTTCTTCGAGTTGAAGCAATAATTCGACAACATCTAGCGAATCAAGACCTAATTCGCGAATCTTATCATCGTCGTTGATAGCTTCTTTATGAGCGGCTTTTGCTAACTTCGCTTTTATTTCTTCTAATTTATCCATAATTATGTGTCCTTTAAAAATCTTCATTATATTAACACATTCAATTAACAAAATATTAATAATTTCTTTTTTCGTTAATCAACTCTTTAAAATCTCTTTTTCCTTTTAAAGAAGTGATTAATCACTTCCTTGTTTATTCTTATCAATAAACTAAATTGTAGGCTGCATTAGCAGGACTGACAACATTAGCAGCCGCTACGACGGTGCTATTGCCGGCGCTTTCAACTTTACTACCGATCGATTCGCCCGCTTTTTTAAACGAAGTAGCCATGGTTGTTGCAACGATACCAAAAATAGAAATTGTAAGAATAATTCCTAACAATTGTCCTTTAATTTCTGACATGTTTTCTCCTCCTTTCTAGTTAAAATATCCGACGATGATGCTTCGCGAAATGGAGATCTCAATGTCCTCGTTTTTGATGATGAGAGGTGAATAATTTTTACTGATTTTGTATTTAAATAATTCACCCACACGTGCGGTCTTTTCACCAAGAGCTACTATTGTGGCGTTTTCCTCTTCACTCACAAAGTTAGTAACGATGGTGTTAATAGTCCCGTATCGAGATATGAGATAACCGGCGTTCACGCTTAAAGCATCCAGGTTGTTATAAACAATTTGTATTGATAATAGATCGCCTAATAGAGCAAATAATTGCACTAAAAATAAAAGCGATAAAATAAATCCCATCTTAGAGCCCATTTAAAGAATCTCCTATCACTTGGACAATGCCAAAGGTAATCATCACAATAAGTAGAGCGGAACCTATCAAAGGAAATATCATCGTCGTAGAAAGCGATTTATATTTATGATCAAGTTCATCTTTTAAACTTTCATCTCTTAGTTTAGAAAAAAGTAATTCAAACTGTGAAAGATAGGCAACATTGCTTCCTTCATCCACCATTTGGTATAAGCAAATCATCAATTGTTCGATCTGCATATTGTGGAAATAATTCGAGAAATTTATAAATGGAGTAATTGATTTATCATTATCAATTTCTTCGATTAATTTATTAATTCTTTCAAGTAAAATTCCAGATGTAAAATTAGTGATTTCTTTAAAGCATTGATAAACGCTGAAGTCATTTTTAATGTAGGTTTTAAAGAAAGATAATAAAGATATAAATTCATTACGTAAATTGTCTTCATTTTGTATCTTTATGCTTTTATATCGCGTTAAATATAAATAATTAAGTAACAATAAAGAAAGTAAAGTAAAGGCAATAACGACAATATTTTTGGAATAGATATAAAGGGCAACTCCTCCACCGATGATCAATAAATTTAAAACGATGAGTTGAATTATTTCCCTTTTAAAAGACAATCCAACAGATTCAACTGCACTTTTAAGTTTATTCATAGCTAACATTCTCCTCTTTGGCAATTGATTTAGAATAACGGAGTATAAAGATGTGAATCGAAAGCAAGACTAGAAGGAAGAAAACGGCTAGTAAGACCATAAAGACTACTGATTTAAGCATGCTTTGATAAAAGTTTGATAAAGCAAATCTCATAAAAACTAAAACGATAAAGCCAAGGAACCATAAAATTGAGAATTCCACCGCTTTTTTACGGCTTTCGTTTTCATTATCAATAGAAGCTTGTTCGATACGATTATTTTCACTTAATAACGACTCAGAGATTTTTAAAATGTTCCCACCTTGCTCTTGATAAAGGGCAATAACTTTTGTGAACATTCTGTAACTTGAATAGTGAAAGTATTTTGTCAAATAATTTATCTTTGCATCAATTGACATATCCTTCATGCTTTCTAAGAATTCTAAGAAGAGACCATCGGCTCCTCTAGTGGCGTTTTCAAAAGCTTCTTCTAAAGATTCTTTGATAGATAAGGTGATGATAAAAGAATTGATGAAGTTATAGCATTCGTGAGATTTTTTATTGTTATTAATCGTATTAACTAATTTCTTTTTGGCGATCAAAAAATAATAAGCCACATATATAACTCCAGTTGCAATCGCAATGATGAGATTTAAACTTGTTAAATAAGCGACAAGCAAAATCACTAATGCGATAGTAATGGCGAATAAATCCATTTTTTTCATAGATGCTTCCTTTCTTTAATTATTTTTAATTCTTTGCTATTTTTATCGATTCTAGCGATTGAAGATATGTATCGCTTAACTTCACCGTTACTTGAAATATCTCTTTTTAAATAGACGTAATTAACAAAGTTATTTTTGACATCATTTAAGATGTCGCTAAATTGTTCATTTGGTGAATTAAGTTGAATCATCCTCGCCATCCTTGTAGAAATTTCCAGGACATCATTCGCGTGCATCGTTGTAATAATTGGATGGCCCGTTGTAACACTTAATAAGACATCAGCCATTTCCTTTCCACGAGCTTCCGCGACTATTAGCCAATCTGGATTGCTTCTTAAGGCATTGCGAATAAGCGATTCGAAAGTTCTATCTGGCATATTGGGGTAAACTTGCCAACTTGTTAGATCAAGTAAGTCATCCTCTCGCAGTGCTTCTAATTCCTGAATGTTATCGATAACGATGATGCGCGAGTTCTTTTTTATTAAAGAAATCAAATATTTTTGCAGTTCCGTTTTTCCGCTTCCAGTTTCCCCGGCAATGACAATCGATTCATTATTTTCAAGTAACGAAATTAAATATTCTTTCATCTCGCTATCCATAAACTGTTTATCAGAAGGAATCTTATTATTTTTAGAAGCCATTCTCATCGAGAAAGAGACAGCTTTTTCATCATTAATCCTAACTATTGAATTGTGAACGGCGTTGATGCGATATCTACCGATAGAAACATCAAGAATTGGCTCGCTATAAGAGAATTGCTTTTCTGAAAAGTTAGCAATTTGTCTAATGAAATCATTCGCTTCTTGAAGAGAAAGATTATAGTCAAATTTAAGTCTTCCTTTTTGACTATGAAGATAAAATAGACTGACCCCGTTAAAAGAAATATCGGTTATTAATTCATCTTTTAATAACGGGGATAAAAATGAATTTTCAATATAATTTACTAGTTTCATGTTCATAATTTTTTTACATAAAAGTCCTTGGCTTTTTTAAATTCAAAAAATGAGTTAACTTTAGCTTTTAGTGATATGCGAACTCCGCGACAGTATTTGCTAGAGCAATAACTGCGATCTTCGCCATCATTAAAGTAGTAGTAAGCAGTTGTGTAATCGCTCGTATATCGCGGCAAATTCATAGCAAAATAGTATTCCATGTTCTCTTCGAGCTTCGTTTTATAAAAATATGGAACGACTTGATTAGCATCCATATCTAAAATGAGACACGAGCTTTCTAATGGTCCTTTCACCGCGAGTTCAAAGGTGCGATTGATGCCAGAATAGTTCATCGCTCCGAAAGAGAAATTAAGCATCAATGTAGCGAGCACTAAAAAGAAGACACAGTTAGTCATGATGGTCGTATACCCTTCCTGAGTCAAAATCCGCGGTTGCTGGATCTGAGCACATCTTATAATCCGCTACTGTAGAAAAGCCAAACAAGGTGCGAACTTTAACAACGCCAATGTGCAAATAATACGTCATGTTGTTTTTTCCGCAAGTATCGATTAGATAAAAGAAGCGACGGATTTGTAATTGCTCAATAGTGTTCCAACTTATGTAAAGCAGTTCAGTTTTCGCATAGCCTTCCTCTTCTTTAGATGACATCTTTCTAGTAATAGGATTAACATATAAAGATTCATTGAGTTTAAAGGAAGCTAACCTAGTTTCTTCATCAAAAGTTATCGATAGTTTAAATTCACGATAACTTGAACCGTATTTCTCCCCACAGTTATCAAGCTCGTTAGAAATATTAGGGAACACCACCGAGCAATTTTGATAAGTAAACGGTTGATCATCAGCGTAATAATAGAAACTTAAATCTGAGAAATCGATTGAACAATATGAACCTAAAGCGTAGCCTCCAAAACCATTGAAAACATATTGCTCAGAAATATATTTCTCGCCCTCTTTTAAATCGTAATAATATATTTGCCCGCTGGGAGTGTAAGAGGCGTCCTTCATCTTCGTGTAATAGACGCGATCTCTTTCTTTTCTCTTTATTGAAATAGTTTTAGAAAATACCGGAGAGCCATTTACCCTTGCAGTTAGAGTTAATTCCACTTCATCGACGTTATATTTAGCTTTAAATGGCACTTTATCGCTATAAGTGAGTCCGCTAACGTTAGTGTTATAAAATGCAGCATTCACATTTTTAGAAATATAATTAGCCCTATATTCAAAAGTTTTAGTTCCAATTGATGAACTTTGATCTTTAAACGAAGCCCTCACATAGATATATGAAACAATGTTGTAATAGAAAGGTTCTACTTCAATATGATCATAAGCATTTGAATAATAAAACCCTTCATCCGCATCAGCTATAGTGGCACTTTTAACATTTGCCTGAGGAAGCAAACAAAAGAGAGTTAAAAAAGTAAATATTAGCGATTTCATCAATAAAGCTCCAAAAATCTTCTGCTAGCCATCAAGCGGATTCTATAAAAAGTGCTTCGAGGATAAACTGTTAGCCACCAGTTCTTTGGGAAGGGCTGAAAATATTCTCTTTCTAGAATTAGTCTTTCTAACATATTAAATTTTCTACAGACATCATCGATGTGATAAACGAAGTCTTCATACTTCTTTAATATCTCTTGCGTCGATAGCGATAATAGCCCTTCCCTTTTTATATCTTTTATGCGATGAAGAGAATAGTTGTAGTTATTGGCAATGATTTGTAGTTTTCTATGTTCACTGCCGCGTGTCTTTTTCTTTTCCATGTTTTCGCCTCCTATAATCTAGTAGTCTTATTTGACCTTGTTTTTGTCGCAATAAGTAAAAAGACATCGCTTTTATCGATACTATTTTTTTAGCTTCTTTATCGATATGTAATTTTTTAATACCTATTTATTGAGCTTTATAAGATAATAGAGACATGATTATATTAGTTGGCGCATCTGCATCAGGAAAAACAGCAACCGCCTTAGCTTTACAAAATAAGTACGGCTTAAAAAAGGCTGTAACCACCACAACGAGGAAAAAACGAATTAACGAAGTTGATGGAATCGATTATTTTTTTGTTTCACGAAAAGAATTCTTAAAAAGAAATAAAGAAAATAAATTTGTTGAAACAACCCTATATAACGATAACTTCTATGGCTGCGGAGTTGACCAAGTTAGCGATGACCGCATCATCGTTTTAGATCCAAACGGGGTTAATTCTTTTAGAAAATTAAAAGACAATCATATAAAAATATTTTTAATTGAATCTAGTGAAGAGACTAGAAAAAATAGAATGATATCTCGCGGAGATGAAAAAGATAAAATTGTTCAGCGACTTGAAAACGATATCATCGATTTTGATGAAAAAAGAATTGGTAAAGTTGACGCTAAGATAGTAACCGATAACTTAACGATTAATGAAGTCGCAGATTTAATATATAAAAAATATATAGAATTACTAAATAATAAATAAAAAAGCCAGGCAAAACCTGGCCTAAGACGCTCTAAAAGAATTGTTGAGGGAGATTCTTTATAGAGGCAAGTCTTTTTTCTTAAAGATAAGTGAGCCAACTATATAGCCAATTAAGCCAATGGCAAATAGAATGACTAACTTATAAATAAAGACAAGCGTTCCATCGATGATTGATATCGTGTCAAATAACGAGATGATGGATACGTAATTAAAGTAATTTAAGGCATCAAGTCTCACGACTGAAGGGATGACTGGAGAACCAAATAAGCCTAGCATCGTGCAGACAAGGAAGAACATTGATAAGCCGCCTCCAATGGACATTGAGTTTTTCGAACGGTCGAATGTGCAAGATGTGAAGAAGTTAATTCCACTCATAGCAAATAAGACAAGGAAGGCTCCTAAATTCATGAGCAATAATTTTCCATAAGTTAAAGATGTAGTTGCTACATTAACAATGGAGAAACAAATCATGCTTGTAATTGAAGTGCACATAAACATAGCTAACAAGGATAAAATTAGATAGCAACCTTGCGTAAATGTGACTTCGTTTCTTTTCACTGAAGTTGACAAAACATAAGCCATAGAACCAGTATCGACTTGGCTACTAATTAAGTTGTTAGAAGCCATAATCATATAAATGATTGGTAGCAATAATCCTGCCATTTTAAAGAAGATTGAACCAACGATGAGAGAATATAGATCAGTTTGACCAACTTCTTCAATCGCATCGCTAACATCTTTAGGCAATAAATCTATAGAAGAGGCTGTAATATCATCAATAAGTGATAATTTCATATCGCTGATAGCTTTTAAATAAGCTTCATCGCTTTCATAAGAATCACGACTGATGCTTTCAATTTCTAAATCATAACGCGCTTGGAAAGTGACAATTGAAGAAGCACACAACTTCTTAACGCTTGCATAGGTATAGCCATAGCTATCGTATTTTTCTTTTGTAACACCATAATCACTTAAAGCATCGACTAATTTATTAACGCTATCTTCGCTTACAAAAGAAGAAGAGATGATGATTGGCATCGTGTAAGAGGCTAAATCATTCCGATAATCAGTTCTATCATCGCTTGCAATATATTCGCTGCTTTTCGTTCCTTCTTGTCCTAATAACCAATTAGATAAATCTTCAGAGCAGACTGTGAAGAATTCTTTTACTTCGTAGCCATCTTTTATCTTTTCTGAAGATCCTGCTTCCATATTCTCAAATTGAGAATTAGCTTTTCCATTTGGATTAAGTGTTAAAACAGAAAGGTTATATAACTGAGTATAGAAGTCACTATCTTTTGTATAGCTTTCATCGATAGAAAGTGTGTAATCTTCTAAGCTTGTTGCATAGCTATTAAAAGCGTTTTGATACACTTGTAGAACGCCAGTGAGGCTACAAGTATTTGCATAAGCTTGCGCAGTTGTATTTGGGTCAGTAGGCGAAGCGCCTTCTGCTACTAATTGTTGATAATTAGTTAAAAAGCTTGTTTTAATTTCGCCGACAAATGTTTTATCAAAAACAACAAGAGAGTCGCTGACTAAAGCGTAATTTGATAATGCGTTTTCTTTAACAGAACTATCGATTTTTTCTTCGATGATGGTGTCTTCAATTGAATTTTTAACTTCGCCAATTTTTCCGGAGCCGGAAATAAGCATGACGCAACTAAGCATAAAGCATGTTGACGCAGTGATAATGCCCCACATCAAGCCATTTGCTTTGCATGATTGTTTGAATAAAGCTTTGTTAAACATAGTTTAGTCCTCCTTTTTACTCATCATGAGTTTGAAATGTTTTTCTAAGGTGTATTTTTCGCTTTTAAAGAATGAAACGTGATAGTTTTTCAATGCTTTAAATAAGCTATCTAACTCATCTTTTTTAATTTGAATAGTAACTTGATTATATTCATCTTGTTTACGAGTTATATTGAACTTTTCTTTGAGGAATTTTTGATAGTCCTCGCTTTTACTGAATTCAATTTTTATATCGATGACATTGCGGTTTCTGATCTTATTCATATCAGCGATATCGATGATTTTGCCATTAGAGATAAAGGCAACTCGATCGCAAGTTTGTTCAAGCTCTTCAAAGATGTGAGAAGACATAAATATCGTTTTACCTTTTTTATGTTCTTCTTTAATGATTTCTAAGAATGATTCTCGCATCAATGGGTCAAGTCCGGTTGTTGGCTCATCTAAGATGATGATTTTTGGATCATTCATGAGGGCCGCTACTAACGCGGTCTTTTGTTTCATTCCTTTCGACATTCTTTTTAAATTTGCCGATGTATCAAGAGACAATTTCTTAATAAGTTCATCTGCATAAGAGAAATCTTTAAGTCCTAGAAATTCCGCTAGCGACTTCAAAAACAAGGTTCCGGTGCTTAAATCCGGGAAAGCAATTTCGCCAGGAACGTAGCCTATATCTTTCACAATTTGACTATAATGTTCCCAACTTGTTAAGTCATTGACACTTGCATACCCGCTTGTAGGCTTAATAAAGCCGAGAATTGATCTAATTGTTGTAGTTTTTCCGCTGCCATTCGTGCCAACAAAGCCAACCATTTCTCCTTCTTTTATTGAAAGATTGATATCAAATATTCCTTTACCATCACCATAGTCTTTGCTAAGGTGATCGATTTTAATAATTTCTTTTTCCATAATTATTCAATCCCCTTAAATGTTTTATCTACGTGATAGAATTTCATGAAGTAATCTTCTAACGATTCATTTCGACTGACGAAATCTAAAACATGATATTTGCTTAATAGAGCAATCAATTCATTAGTTTTACTTTCATCAATTGATATGGTTAAACTATTATTTTCTTCTTTAGAATTAATGATAGTAATGAATTTAGATTTACTAACTTCATCGCTAAATTTAGCAAAATCATCGACTGCTATCTCATATAGTTTATTTTTTGCATGTTTTAAATCATTAGCCTTAAATTCGGAGACAATCTTGCCATCTTTGATGATGCCAATGCGGTCACAAGTCGCATCTACTTCACTAAAGATATGTGAGGAAAGCAAAATGGTTTTTCCTTTATACTTCTCATTGACAATAAGCTCGATGAATTTTTCTTGCATCTTTGGATCGAGCCCGCTTGTGGGTTCATCAAGAATGAGAATTGATGGGTCATTCATAAAAGCGATGACAATAGCTATTTTTCTTTTAACGCCTAAAGACATATGCTTTGTGTCAACTGATAAGGAAGCATCATCTAATTCAAAATATGTAAGCATTTCCTCTAAACGGTTGTTCTTTTTCACGCCTTTCATGTCTAATTCCATCTTGAGTAGACCATGACCAGTTAACCCAGCTGGAAAAGCAATTTCGCCAGGAATATAGCCAACATCTTTAAGCATTTCACTGTAATGCGAAAAGGATTCAAAGCCATTGATGAAGGTTTCGCCTTTATCAGGTTTAGAAAAACCCATCAAATGTCGAATTGTGGTACTTTTTCCTGCTCCATTAGGACCGAGAAAGCCATAAACTTCGCCTTTAGAAATTGAAAAGCTGACATCGAAGACGCCGCGGCCAAAGCCGTAGTCTTTAGTCAAATTTTTAACTTCGATAATATTCTCCATTTGTTTTCCTCCTTTCGAACTAAAGTATAATTTCATACCCTAGTTTTAATTTGCTGTGATAATATAATGTTGGTCATGAGTAAAATTAATGACTAAAAATAATAAAAAGTATGAAATCATACTAAATAGGGAAAAAGGGCAAAAATATGAAAGAATACCGCAACGCTATAAGAAGCAAAAAAATGATTAGAGAAGCTTTCGCTACTTTATTAAATAAGAAAGGATCGCTTGAAAAAGTAACGATAAAAGAAATTGTCGAATTAGCCGATATTTCAAAGTCTACATTCTACGCTCACTATGACAATATCGATGACTTAGTGCAGGATTTTGAAAACGAATTCATTGAAGCGCTAGAATATGAAATCGATCGCTTTAACGAAAAACCATCAACAAATTTCTTTCCTTATATAGATGGCATTATGACTCTATTAAAGAAAAATGAAAACACTTATAAATTATTGATCTCGCCATCTATTCCTTCTTTATTTATTCATAAACTAAAAAAAGTCATCTATCGTCGAGTCATAAACGATCATCGATTTGATAAATTATCACCCAATCCAAATATCCGCCAAGCGAAAATCGACTACGCAGTATCTGGCATCATCGGAGTAATTGAAGATTATTTCAATGGAACTAATAAAATAAACCTCGATGAAACAGGCCAAATAATTAATGAAATATTGATGAAATTAGTTCAATAAAGATGAAAGTGAATAACGCACACTAATAAAGCAATAAGCGAGCCAACAACTAATAGAGAAATTAAAATAACCCAAAAGATTGTTCTATCGCGCTTATTAGATAAAGAAAATTTCGGCTCGTTGTCGGGCCGTTTTTGCATCTTTTTATTTTTACCGTAGTTATACATTATTTCTTACGTCTTCTTATTAGCTTAACTAAAACTGTATCAATATGATAATCGCTTGCTTTTAAAACAGTAAAGAGCAAATCGCCTTCTTTAACTTTATCGTTAACTTTGCCAAAGCGTTCTAGTCTATCGACGATGAAGCCTCCAACAGATTCATAGCTTGCCTCGCTAGGTTCAGGAAGTTCAAGAAGCGAATAAACATCATCAATGTTCATATCTCCATCAACTTCATAGACATTTTTCTTAATCTTTTTATATGGCTCTTTTATTTCATCATATTCATCCCACATATCGCCAACAAGCTCTTCAAGGATGTCTTCCATAGTTAATAGACCATCAGTTCCGCCATATTCATCTTTGACAATAACGATATGATTTTTGCTTTCTTGCATGAGATTTAAAATTTCGCTAATTCCCATGCTTCCAGGCACAAATAAAGGTTTTACCATCAATTCTTCTAAATCAATTTTTTCTTTAGCAAGAACCTTTCTAAGTAATGATTTTGTTGGCAAAACCCCAACAATATTGTCAATCGTGTCTTTGTAAATAGGAATGCGCGAATGCGCGTAAACTTCATTAGAAGTTAAAAGAGAAACAATATCATCTTCAATATCAAAAGAGACAATTTTTACTCTTGGAGTCATGATTTCATGAGCTTCAGTATCTTTAAAATCAATCGCGTTAGAAAGAAGTTCTTTTTGATCTTTATCTATGACTCCTTCATCTTCAATGGTCTCCACCATCTCTTGCAGTTCTTCATTGGAAATAGTTTCATCTTCCTTTTTATCTTTTAAGAATGGTTTAGCCATCGCTTTGCCTAAACTGCTAGCCACAAAAATAATCGGAAAGAAGGTGTATTTTAAAACTAATATAGGATATGCAAGATAGATTGACGCTTTATAAGAAAAGGCTCTGCCTAATACTTTAGGAAGTATTTCGCCAAAGATGAGGAGCAAAACTAAAAGGATAATTGAAGATATCGTTGAAGCTAAATCATTATTAAAGTTAGAAGCAAGAGCAATCTCTTTAGCTAAAACTGTCGCTAAAGAGGTCGCAGCGATATTTACTAAGTTATTTGTAAATAAAGCAGTGGTAACCGTATCATCGTAGTTTTCAGCGAAAGAGAGAGCCAATTTTGCTCTTTTTGAGCCCTCTTCTTTGATAGTTTTTTTAAGCCTAAGCTGATTGACCGTCGCATATGCGATATCGCTTATCGAAAAAATCGCTGAAAGGATTAAAAGGATAACAATAGCGATGCTTAAACCGATGACTAACGCCACGTTCATTGTTTGCTCTTCCCTTCGATTGGCTCGGCGATTTTGCCAACCAATTCCTCTAAAACATCTTCCATGGTGATTAAGCCGATGACCTTATCATCGTTTTTAACTATCGCCATGTGGGTACGATTTTTCTTAAAGCCATCAATCATGTCATCCATTTTAATTTTGGTGTCGACAAAATATGGCTTTTGCAGAAGTGAAACTAAATTGACATTAGGATTTTTTAAGTAAGCTTTGATATAGGTTTTAACAAGCAAGATTCCAACAACATTATTGATGCCATCATAAACGACAGGAATGCGCGAATATTTAGTCGATAATATGAGCTCATTTAACTTATCTTTACTCAAATCTTTCATATCGATGTAAAAGACTTTTTCTTTCTTAGTTAAAACATCTTTTACCGATGTGTCTGTAAATTCTAAAGAATTATAAATAATATCGCTTTCATTATCTTCAATGAGCCCTTTTTCTTCGATGTCATCGACAACATTAGTGAAATCTTCTTCAGTCATTGTCGGAATATCATCAGTTTTAAATAACTTATTGATTAAATTTGTTAAAAGCGAAAATAAATAAATTAAAGGCAACAATAAATAATAAATTCCATAGGCGATGTAGACATTGTTCGCGGCTATTCGTTCAGGAATAGCTCTTGCAATCATCTTTGGCACCATATCGCAAAAAATGAAAACGATGATCGTCATCACCGCGGTAGAAATTAAGGAAACGAAAGTATCGCTTACACCGCTATTTTGGAAAAGATTAAAAAACAAAAACGCTGATATAGTTGAGATGATAACTGAGTTAATGTTATAGCCCAAAAGAGCCATGATAAGCGTTTTATCGTATTTATCATAGAGTTTAAGTATCGCTTTAGCTGTTGAATTACCTTCATCAGCTTTTACTTTTACTTTAAATTGATTTATACAGGCGAATGCTGTTTCAGTTGAAGAGCAGAATGCACTCAATATGACTAAAATTAAGATAATTATTATAGCCAGCCAAGGCGGCAGATCACTCATTAAACGTCATCCTCCAATGCGTAAGAAGATTTTAACATAAAGATAATTATTTTAAAGAAACAATTCTATTTAGATATCTATAATTGTCTAAAAATTTCGATGAAATGCAGTTTGGCTCACTTAAACTTTGAGACTAATAGTCAAAATTGTATCTTAGATAAGAACTATTTTATTTGTAAGTAATAGATGAAGTGCTTCCAATATAAGTCTTGGTTGTTTCCCAATCTTGATCGGATAATTTCACTGTTACTGAGGCACCATTTTTGCCAGTTGTGCCCCATTGATTTGTCGCTTCCGCCATCATTAAGTAATCATCAGATGAAGCTTGAGTGAAACTATTTCCGCTTAACGTTACAACCGCTGTGATATTAGTTAAGTAAAACATAGGTGTGCTGCTTGTTGTAACATTAAATGAGCAATTAGTGGCCTTGAAATAATCAGTTCCTTCTTCGCTATCACCGGAAAAGGATTGGTAGATAAAAATGCCGCCGGCATCGATTGTATGCGTTGAAGAATTAGAATCGCTTGTACCAGTTCTATTGCCTTTACCAGTGCAAGAAAAATCACAATTAGTAAGTTCAGCGCTAGAACCACCTTCAACAACAACCATCTGAGCGTTATTAGCAACTCCAGTTGAATCGGAAACAGTAATAGAATCAGTCGAATAAATTAAAGGAGAACCATTAGAATTAGTTTCTAAGTTCATATTTGTAGCATTGATGCTACCACCGCCTCGATCGTTAGCTAAATTTGCACAAGAAACACCTTGTGTTGAAATAGTCACTGCATCGGCTGTAATTGAGCCGTCATAAGTTGTGTGTAGACCACGTGAACCAGCTGAACCCGTTGTTGTAACAGTTGAATTCGAAATATTAATTGAACCGCTACTGGTGGCGACAACAGCATTCGAACCATTTGATGTTGTTGATATATTGGCGTATTGAATTGTCGCAGTTGAACTAGAACCAGCGACAACAATGCCTGAATTTATGCAATAAAAGCTATAATCATCACCAACTTGTCCGTTGGATGCACCGCTACCAGATTTAGAAACAGTTACATAGCTTGATGAGGTGCCAGTTATATTAAGCTTTCCACCGTTGATAACTAAAAATACAACTTGATCATAGCTTCCTGATGCACTTACGTATTCACCAGAAGTAATATTTACAGTTACTCCATCAATTAAATAAGCTGCGGAAATGCTTTTTGTAGTAGTTTGATTACCATATTTAAAAGAAACTGATGCAGTGCCATTACTAATTTCGTTTCCGTTAGTATCATAAAGTTTATCTCCAGTAGTCGAAGAAGAAGAAGAATTAGATCCATTTGAAGTGCTATTATTTCCAGCACAAGATGATAAGGCTACAAATGTTAGTAGCGATATACCAATTGTTGTTAATTTTTTCATAATAAAACCCTCAAAGTAGTAACAAAGTAAGTTATGAATTTATTTGTTAGGCAAAATAAAAAGGCGGAGAGCCTTAATTTCTCCACCTTGATATTTAAAGAATTAATAACTATTCTTCGTCTTCATCAGAATCAACTAATCCAGCTGCTTCTAATTTTCCGGTTGCCGGATAAGTATCGATGATTTCTTGAATCCAATCTTTAGCAACGACTTCATCTTGGACTAAGTTGTCTTTAGCCATCGCATCAGCAACAAGTTGTTTAGCTCTTCTTAGTGACAAATCAGATTTCACTTTGAAGACGAGAGGAATATCTTTATAAATTCCTTTGTGGCCAGCATCAGCGATTGGTAGTGTAGAATCTTTATAATCTTCTGGGTTTAAAGCGAAGTATAGTTTTAAACTCTTTCCGGCAATGGTAATTTTCACATATGTTTTGGTGTGAAGTCTAAATGTATCACCGGAATTGGAAACACGAGATTTAACTCCATAGGCCATGATATCGCTTTTAAGTTCATTGAAATTAGCTCTCATAGTAGGATCCATAATGCGCACGCGATCAGTAAATGGAACGCGAATGATTTTAGCTTTTTCTTCAACTGGAGCATCTTCTTCGACTGGTTCAGGTTCAGGCTCAGGAGTAACTTCTTTTTCAACAAGAGGAGTAGTTTCTTCAACAATCGTTTCTTCTACGACTGGTTCTTGAGTAACAACTGGTTCTTCTGCAACCGGTTCAGGTTCAGGCTCAGGAGTAACAACTGGTTCTTCTTTAACTGGTTCAGGCTCTTTTACCTCTTCCACTTTCTTTTCTTCTTTTACAACAACTGGTACTTCGCGAATGATTTCTTTGATGATTTGCGGTTGAGGTTCATAAGCAGGTAAGGCTTTAACAGTCACTTCATCGAGTTCTTCGCGAACAATTTTGCGAATTTCTTCTTTTAAAGAAGTAACAGTTTTATCAACTTCTTCTTTAACGATCGCGCGAATTTCATTTCCATGTCCGGTAGGAAGTTCGCCGTGAAGTGTTTCTTTTAAAACGGCATCAGCGACGCTAGAAGCGACTTCTTCATGAATAATTTTACGAATATCTTCTTCTTTTAAAGTAGGTTCGCTAGGTTTAACTACTTCTTTTTCAGGAGTAGGTGCAGCTGGAGCGGTTGGAATATTTTGTTGAACCGCTGGTGTGCCAACTCCGCCAAAGAATTGTTGGAAAATAAATGGTTGAGCTTGTCCTTGAGAAGGAACGACAACAGCTTGAGGAGCCGCAGGGGCTTGTTGAACTGTTTTTTCTTCTACTGGCGCAGGAGCAACTTCTTCTTTTAATAATTTCCTTAGTTCATCAACAGAAGTTAAATCTTCTTTGTTGACAACTTCATCAAGAGGAGAAGCTTCAACATATTTGTTAACTCTCTTTGAGCAAATATCGATGATGAATTCAATTAATGTCAAAATGTAGGCAATTGAAGCAAACGCTAAAGAAGCGATCACCATAATGAGTGCATAAATTGGAAATCCTTCAGAGTAGGTAGCAAATACCACAAAGAAGGTAGTAAGCATATTCGTGCCAAGTGCTGTACCACTTATTGGTTCACACATGAAATATAAAGCGTGAACAACAACAAAGGCTAATGAGTTAGTAAATAAGGAAACAATAAGTGCTCCAACGGATGGGGATTTCTTTCTGGCGATGATAACGATAAGCCAAACGACCCATAATAAGACAGTAACAACAAAGACAATTAAAGATATAAGTGAGAACAAGTTAAAAGTTCCGAAATCGAATATCTTTGGGAATGAAGCAAAGGTTGCTTTAAAAATATCGAGCAATAGATTGTCACTAGTTTCAATTCCAGAAGCGCCAGTAAGGAAGCTTTGGATATTGCTCACTAATGCGCCTTCAACTGCTCCGCCATTATTTGTAATCGCGGTTAACACAAGAGGCCAAATGATGAATAAAGCAACTGCTAAGACGACAAAAACAATAGAAGTCGTCATTAAATTTTTAACACATTTCTTCATAAAAATTTTCCTTTCGTTTATTCACAAACTATTTTATATAAAAAAATATAAAATGAAATAAAAATATTAAAAAAATAATTAACTTTTGCAAAGAAATCACTTTAGAGAAAGAGAAATGCTATTCTTTTTGCTTTTTAAGATAACGCTCGTTTGCAAATATTTTTAAATTTGCTTTTAAACAAGATACCTCTAATTCTCCGCTTTCTCCCTTTTCACCATCGACGCACCAAGAGTCTAAGCAATTTGTTGAAACTGTTAAAGAAGAGCAACGAATATGCTTAGTTTTTATTTTGAAAAAAAGAAAATGTAGAAGCCCATTAAATAAGCCAGGTTTAGTTAAATAAATATCAAATTTTCCATCGCGAATAGAGTTTTTGAAATTTACAGGAAATCCGCCGACATGGACGCTATTCATAATGAGAACAAAAGGAGTAGTAACTTCATAATTAACTCCATCGCAAATTAAATTTACTTTTATTTTTCTAATCTTGAAAGCCTCTTTTAAAGCTTGAAAGTAATATGCTAGTCTTCCAAATTTAATCTTTTCATCACGTTTAGTAATGTAAGCGATATCGCTATATTGGCCAATAGCTAAAACGAAGATGAAATATGAATTATTAACTTTTCCTATATCAATATCGGCAGTATAGCCATCTATGATGACTTTTAAAGCTTGCTTGATGTTTCCTTTGATGCCTAAACTTTTGCCAGCGTCATTGATTGTCCCTGTAGGAATATAGCCAACAATCGGTCTTTTTTCTTTTTCAAGAGGTCCAAGGGCGTTAACTAATCTATTAAAAGTGCCATCTCCTCCAGCTACGATTAAAACATCATATTTTTCATAAGAATGCTTAACGGTTTCATTAAATTCATCTAAAGAAGAGGAGCAAAAAGAGGTGACATCATATTTTTCACTGAGTCGCTTAACAATAAAGTTATGTCGCTTGATCGACTTATTTTTTCCAGATTTATCGCTATATAAGTAAAGAGCCTTTTTCATGAATTGTTTTTAGGTTCCTTATATAAAATGTATTTTCGAGTAAAGTAATTCCAAATGAGACCGACTAATGTCTTTAAAACAAAGCTAATCGCATAAGCCCAGAAGATAGCTTGACTAATAAAATTCCAACCTTCAGTTTTAAATAAATTGAATAAAGATAGATCAACAATGCTATTTAATCCCATGCCTTTTGTGACAACTAAATCGCATAAAAGCATCGTTCCAATCGACAAAAATAGAGCAATCAAAGAAAAGATGACAAATAAGATGATGAATTTTGTACTCTTCGTTTTAATGTCTTTATCGACATTTTGATAAACCCAAAAAGTCGATAATAAATAATTAACAATCACCCCAAAGATGAAACCAACCGCGGTTGATAAAACAGTTAAAGGCACTTCATCCATACTGCCATTAACTATAAAAATAATGGCTTGACAAGCTAGATAATCAACAATCGCACTGGCTAGACCGCAGACGATGAAACGCAATAATTCGTGACTTCGAGATGTTTTATTCATAACTAAAATAACCTTCTTTTTTATATGTGCTTAACAAAATAATAGACATCGATATCTTTATTAAATTTATAAGCTACTTTATGTAAAAGCCCTTCTAGAAGAAAACCATTTTTCTTATGAAAAGCTATAGAGACTGGATTTTCACTTGTAACTATCGAAATAATGGTATCGATAGAATATGACTTCGCTAATACAAGGATTTTATCTAAAAGGAGTTGACCAATCTTTTTCGATAAATGATCTTTAGAAACATAGATTGATAAATCAGCGCTTCTACGATAAGCACTTCTTTCATGAAAGATATCTAAATAGGCGTAGCCTAAAACTTCATCATTTTCTTTAATAACGATAAAAGGATAATTTTTGCTAATTCTATTCACTCTTGAAGTAAAAGCGTCTAGCGAAAGAGCGTCTTCTTCTAAAGTATAGCAACTATTCAATATGTAGTAATTATAGATATCAAGGCAACTTTTTATATCTTCTTTTGTGATTTTTGCTATTTCCATAAACTCTTTTTATCCGCCTAATAATCATACAAGATAAACAAATAGAAGTTAATAACAACTCATATAATATAAATTTAAATTTATAAAAATATAAAAGCTACATCACAAATTATCTTAATATGCTAAACTAAATCGAAGAAAATAAATGAAAAGAGAAAAGGAATAAATTAAATATGAAAATGAATGGTGTGTTGATGCCAGTATTTTCTTTACCTGGCAAATATGGAATCGGTGAATTTTCTAAAGAAGCTTACTCATTTATAAAAATACTTAAGAAATATGGCTTTAATGTTTGGCAAATGCTTCCTTTAAATCCAGTAGCCTACGGAAATAGCCCTTATCAATCATATTCAAGCTATGCTTTAGAAGAACTCTATATTCCATTAGATGATTTATATAAAGAAGGCTTAATTTCTAAGCCAAGAAAATTCCGTTATGAATCGCACATAAACTATGATGCCTTACGCGTCTATAAAAGAAAATATTACATGGAAGCTTATGAGAATGTTTTAAACAATAAAACCTATCTTAAGAAAATTAAAAATTTCCAAAAAAATAATATACGTATTGAAGAATATGCGACATTTATGGCTAGAAAAGAAATCAATAATGGCCGTTCATGGATCGAATGGAATAAAGAAGATAAAGAAAAAGAAGACTATCTAAAACTGTATTATGTTTTCCTTCAATATAAATGCTTAGAAGCTTATAACAAATTGCATAAATTCGCCAAAAAAGAAGGCATCACTATCATCGGTGATGTGCCATTTTATGTTGGCTATGATTCTAGCGATGTCTATTTCAATAAACATCTATTCCTTTTAGATGAAAAATATAATCCTACGCTCGTCGCGGGAGTACCGCCAGATTATTTTTCCACATTAGGGCAACGTTGGGGAAATCCAATTTATAATTTTGATGAAATGCGTAAAGATGGCTTCTCTTTTATAGTCGAAAGATTAGCTTACGCCGGCAAAATGTATGATGAAGTTCGTCTCGATCATTTTAGAGCCTTTGATACATATTACGTCATTCCTAGTCAATATGAAGATGCCCGCATCGGCGAGTGGCGGTTTGCGCCAGGCTATGAAATATTAGACACTTTATACTCAAAATATCCTAGCATCAAACTAATCGCTGAAGATTTAGGCGATTTGCGAGATGAAGTTTATACATTGAAAAATCATTATAGCCTTCCAGGAATGAATATCCTCCAATTTACTCTTAATGATTATATAAATGGAAAACCGCTTCCTAAAGATGATGATAAACTCATCACTTATATTGGCACTCACGATAATGATACAGTCTATGGCTGGTACACTACTTTCTTAAATAAAGAAGATAAAGAAAAAGTTCATAACTATCTTTTAAGTTTTGATGTTAAAGGAAAAGAAACTTGCGATAGATTCATCTCTTTTGCTTATCGAAATTTTGAAAACGTCGTCATCTCTTTTACTGATTTCCTCCATCTAGGAAAAAGAGGAAGAATTAACGAACCTTCCACAATTAAAATGGATAACTGGTCAATAAGAATAAAAGATTTTAAAGCTTTAAGAAGAGCCTTTAACAAGCATTTAAACATCGACTAATTAGTACTCAACTTAAAAGGTGCCGCATAATCGCGACACCTTTAATTTTGTAAGCTATTTTAACCTTTGACCGCGCCGGCAGTGACACCTTCGACGTAGTATTTTTGTAGCCAAATAAATAAGGCCATAATAGGAACGCCAACGCAAACGCAACCAGCAGCAAACTGTGTAAACAAGTTCGCATCAGCTTGTCCGCCATAAAGCATTTGATATAAACCAACTGAAACTGTCCAAAGTTCAGGATGGCCTGTTGTTAAAATAACACGAGCAAAGATGAAGTCCATCCAAGGTCCCATAAATGATGTTAAAGCCGTGTAAATAATGATAGGTTTACTCATCGGAAGGATTATCTTTAAGAAAATCTTAAAGTTTGAGCAACCATCAAGCTTCGCACTTTCAACTAGAGATGATGGTAAGACATCAAAGAAGCCTTTAGCGACTTGAAAGCCAAGTCCCGCTCCTGCGGAATAAGCAATGATAAGCCCTGCTAAAGATTGTGTTAAATTAATAGCTTTAAGTAAGAAATAAATAGCAATCATCGACATAAAGCCAGGAAATAGACCAATAATCATAGTGATATTCATAAAGGCTTTTCGAGCTTTAAATCTTAATTTCGACATGCAGTAAGCAACTGAAAGAATTAAGAATGTCGAGATGACGCAGCAAAAGACAGATACAATTAAAGTGTTACCCATCCAACGAAGGAAGGCATGATCAACACCAAGTATCTTCTTTTGGAAAAGGTTTACGAAATTATCAAAACCTAAGCGATTTGGGAAATAATTAGATACAACAGAGCCAATTAATTGACCATTCGCATTTGTGTCCGTTCTAAAAGCTGAGAGGACAATCCATAAAATTGGAATAATCCAAATAATCGACAATAAAATCAAGACAACGTATGTGATAATTCGCGAAACAATTTCCGCTCTTTTTTGACTGCGATGCTTCAAAGGTAAAGACGTTTCTTCGATCATTGGAATGTGTCCTCCTCTTTGTAAGCTTTTGAATTGCGGTAAGCAATCAAGGTAATAGTCGCGGTAATAATGAAGGTAAGAATACCAATGACCGCACCAGTGTTGTAATCACCATTATCGATAGTTAATTTGTATAACCAAGTAACTAATAAATCCGTTTGACCAGCTTTATAAGTTCCACCAGTTGCGCTCGGTCCACCACCAGTAAGTAGGAATATCGAGTTAAAGGCGTTGATATTACCAATAAATGATGAAATTAAATAAGGTGTTGTAACAAAGATTACGTAAGGAAGAGTAATCTTGAAAAACATTTTCGGTTTTGAAGCTCCATCAACTGTGGCAGCTTCATATAAATCAGATGGAATGTTTAATAAAATTCCACTAGTCATGAGCATTGTATAAGGCACACCAACCCACATATTAATCAAAATAACCATGAATTTGGTCAAAACGACATTTTGGTTAGTTGTTTCAAGCCCTAGGAAGTTGATAGGATCAATTCCAAATTGACTTGTTAAAAAGGCATTAACAGGTCCGCTGATGCTCAATAAATTTCGCATTGCAAGAAGCGAAATAAATTGAGGAAGTGCGATAGTTAGAATAAAGATAGTTCTAAACACTTTTTTAAATTTAATACCTTTTTTATTGATTAATAACGCGAGAAGAATTCCTCCAAAGTAACAAGTTATCGTGGCAAAAATCGCCCAAATGAAGGTCCAACCTAAGACTGGGAAGAACCTGGCTTTAATTTCGCTACCTAGTGTCGATTGGCCAGTAAACATATTGATGAAGTTAGTAAGTCCATTCCAGTGGAACAGATTTGTTCCTTCTGCTGTCATGTCGACATCGTTATAGGTGGTAAAGGCCATACAAATCATAAATATTGTTGGTAAAACCGTGAATGCCAAAGCCGCGATGCAAGTAGGTGTAAGCATTGTGATATGGAATTTTTCATCAAAAAGCGATTTTAAATCTTGAATAAAGTTTGTAGGTCTTAAGCCAGTTTTAATTCTTTCATCGCTGAGGTAGGATGATTTGATATTTGATAACCATAAGAATATATAGGCAATAATTATAAAGATAGTGACTAAGCCGAATAGAAGCATCAGTTTAGAATCACTAGCAGGAATAACTTGTACCGTTACAGGGTCGAATTTTTTTTCATGACCTTGCAACGCTAAATTGCCAAGTGCCTTATAGCCAAAAGGGGTTCCGTTAACTTCTGGGCAAAGTACCATAAATAAGATGAATAGTACTTGCATGGCAAGATAAAGGAGCCCTTTGATAAATTGACGATGGTATATGTTACCAGCGCCCATGATAAAGTGAGATAATTTTGTTCCAACACTGCCATCTACAAAACGTTCATGAAAAGCGATGAATGGGCTTTTGATTTTATCCCATAGATTCCCTAGGGCGTTTTTAAAACGCCCAGAGGAATTTGTCTTTTCGTTAGTAGAAATAACTGTATCAGACATATTTTATAAACCTAATTATTTATGAGTTGAAGCTGGCAAGGTTTCAGGAACACTATCAGGTGCTTTGCCATTTTCCCAGATATATTGGATTTTGTAATGCGCTTCACGTACTTTTTGAGTACTACCGTAAGCATTTTTATCATTTAGAATGCAGTTTTTGAGTTCATCTGGTGCATTTTTAGAATAATAAAATGAATTTAATGTTGCGTTGACAAATGGTTGAGCAATTCCATATTCAGCCATCTTAATTTGATTTGCAGCTAAATCATATTGTTCTTGTTTAATGCTACCTTCATCAAGCATAGCTTTAATCGCGGTATCCGCGCCAGAATAGGCAGGAACGTTGTTACAAACTTTGAATGAACGATCTTGAACTGATTTGCTAGTCATATATTTAATCAAAGATTGGCAGAATTGATATTTGCTAGATGCACAGTTGGAATTAATCATGAAGACTTTGCAGTCAGCAAAAGTTCCACCTTGCATAATTGTTCCAGCTGTCATGGTGGTTCCAGCTACATCAGCCTCGGTTAAGGTAAAGGTTGGAATTAAAGAAATACCCATATTGTCAACTGAGGATTGGAAGCTATTGAAATGCCAAGCACCGCCGATGAGAGCGAGAACTTTCTTATTTTGAACTTCAGTAGTCCATTGTGATGGGAAAGACATACCGTTAGGATCAGCATAATATCTTTGAGCCCATTGAGTCGTGGCAATTGAGTCTTCACCTTGGAAGTAAACATTTTTACGAGTACCACCTTCATAAATTTGAACTGTGGTCGATTTATCTTCAGCTTTTCTAGCTAAAACTGTAAATGAGAAGTTATATCCATCAGTTCCAGTGACGGCGACAGCTTTAGTTGATGAGCCAGCGGCTTTCGCGGCTGCTTGTAGTCCTTCAAAACTTTTAGCTTGTTCTTCAGTTACTAAATCTTTGTTGTAATAAAGGAACAAAGCTTGTGAAATATAAGGCGCGCCAAATAGATATGTTTGTTTGTCATCACCAAATTCATGATGAATGACATCTTTATAAGCAGCTGGATTATCATCATCAACTTGCTTAATTAATGATTCATCAGTAAGAGGTAAGGCTTTGCCTTGTTCAACTAATTTACCGATGTTATCGTGAGCAACTGTGTAGATATCACCAGCAACAGTGTTATCTTGAATGATTGCTCCTGCAGCACTTCCAGTGTCAGTACCAATGACTGTGACGCTGTAATTTTTGAAGTCACTTCCTTCTTCTTGATTAGCAATAAATTCATCGGCGACTTCTTTATAGAAATCAACTGATTCACTGCCAACCCAGATGGTGACACTCTCTTTGCCATCTCCGCCACCGCCAGCACAGCCCGTCAATAGGCCGATTGCAGTCGCTGAGAAGACGCTTAATGCAAGAAATTTTTTGTTCTTCATTTTAATCCCTCCTGAATATGAATAAATTTCTTTTTAATTATGTTGTTGCTTTTCTTCACGAGCTATTTTTCTAATCTCCGCTCTTTCTTGAAGTTTAGCAATTGTTTTTTCATTCATTACAATGATTGTCCCGGTTAATAAATCGTGAATAGTTCGATTGGTTTTGGAATTGATAAGGGCGATGCTCATCACTATCGCTGGAACGATGAATACCGTTAGTTCACTTAATATGAAATAAGGTAATGCTGTTCCAAGGAAATAGATGACAGCGAATCTTCCTAGAAGATGATACCATTTGGGACTTCCATAATATTTCACCGCTAAGAGATCTTCGCCAGCTAAGAACATTCCAACTGAAGCTCTTCTTTTATTTGCTAAGGGGATAACAAAGTAGAATACAAGTTCGCTAATCGCGGCGCTAGCGAGAATGAAACTTCCTTGATGAAGCGTATAGTAAGAACGATATTCTTTGTAATTATTTTGATCAGTTTCGCTCCATTCGGAGAACGCTTTATATTGCTTATTCTCCGCGCTTTCATCGATGACATATCGCTCTTGAATCTCACTCATTTGATTTTGGTAAGATTTCATATTATCAGCAAGAGGTGTCGCGTTAATTAGATAATATAGACCGATAATCGTGCCTATAGTTAATAATAAGTCGACAAGTCCGCTGGTGAGACGAGATATCACGCTAGGCTTAGTGTAATTAGCCTTGATTTGCTTAGAATCATCCATTAACAAATCCTCATATCAATTTCAATTTGATTAATCGATATATCTTCTCCTTTCACATCTAAAATGACATCACCTAAATTATGTTCACGGTCGTAATTGATCAAAATATTTTGACCGTTGGCGTCTGCATAAGCATAAACTCGATTGCCATAATCAAGAATCGAAGTGACTGTGGCTTTAATGCCTTCAACTTCTAGAGGTTCATTGAAATAAACATCTAATTTATCGCGATCAAAGACATAACGATATTCTTTCTTATAGCAAGCATTGCCTTCAACTTGGTTAACTTTGAAGCCGTTGACTTGAGGAGCTTCAATTCTGTAATTATTGATGTTATAGAAGAAGCAAACAGTTCTGCGACCCATTTCTTTGACATCAACTTTTTCGAAACGGCCAATTAAGCTTACTTCATTGCCAATTGGTTCAAGTAAGACATTAGCTTCTTCATCAAGAACGCGGATCTTATCATATTGAAGTGAGAAATGATAATCATCGCCCACTTTGACAGAACTATCAACTAAAGCGAATAAAGCTCTATCTTTATAAGCAAGATAGGCAAGATATTTATCTTCAATCTTATCGATTTTACGAACTGGAAGAGAGAAATCTTTGCCCCTAACAATCGCAAATGGAGGAATATCAAGATAAATCTTCTTTTGATCTTTTAAAGCTTCTTCATAAACTGGGCAAAGCTTCTTAGAAGAATTAAATGCTTCAAGTTTTCCATTTTTAACTTCCGCGCTGAAGCGAGAGAAGTCAGGGATGTCGTTAATAAGCGTGATTTCGGTTTCATGATCAAAGAGATGGATCTTAGTTTCATCAACTTTTAAGTAAAGCGTATCACCTTGATTCACAGGCGTACCTTCAACAGTTTTAATGATAATTTGGTTACCACTTGTTAATACTTCTTCAGCATCTACATCGCCAAGTTCACCATAGATGATGCATTCATTTCCTAAATGTTCAACTAAACTGACATGACATTTTAAATCAGTAGGTTTATCAGAAATAAGAAGGTGTTCAGGACGAATGCCGAAGATGACTGGCTTATCGCCACGAAGATAAGAATTATGAATTTTACAAATATTTTCGTAAGGAACTTTAAGCGAACAAGCGCAAGGCAACGTAATCAAAACAGAATTGCCATCGCGTTGAAGCGAAGCATCGTAGAAGTTCATCTGCGGTGTGCCAATAAAGCCAGCGACGAATTTATTGTATGGATGATTGTATAAATTCATCGGAGTGTCGATTTGTTGGACATAACCTAACTTCATGACAACGATTCTTGTACCCATTGTCATAGCTTCAACTTGATCGTGGGTAACATAGATGAATGTTGTTTGAAGTTTCTTATGTAATCGAGAAATTTCTGTTCTCATTTGAGCTCTTAATTTAGCATCGAGGTTAGAAAGAGGTTCATCGAGCAAGAAGACTTTTGGTTCACGAACGATCGCTCGGCCAAGAGCAACACGTTGTCTTTGACCGCCGGACATCGCTTTCGGTTTTCGGTCAAGATAATCAGTTATATCTAAAATTCGAGCAGCTTCTTCAACTTTTTCTTTAATTTCCGCTTCTGGAACATGACGGTTTCTTAGACCAAAAGCCATGTTTTCATAAACTGTCATATGCGGATATAAAGCGTAGTTTTGGAAAACCATCGCGATATCGCGATCTTTAGGCATCATATCATTAACTAATACATCGCCGATAAAAAGATCACCTGCCGTAATTTTTTCAAGTCCCGCGATCATGCGGAGCGTAGTTGATTTGCCACATCCAGATGGACCAACAAAGACAATAAATTCTTTATCTTCAATGTCGATAGAGAAATCATTGACCGCTTTGTGGCCGTTGTCGTAGACCTTGTAAATGTGACTTAATTTTAATTTAGCCATATAGCCTCCTAACTAGATTTGACGCTTACCTTGTTTTGCTCAAGGTAGAGTAAAATTAATTTGCTCCCACCATCTTTAGGATCTAGCGAGCAGAATTTTTTACTCCCTACAAAAATTTCATAAGCATCTTTATTATAAATAACTTTAGTTATTTCGTGAACATTTATTTTTGCTTTTCCATTAATTTTTTGTTTGAAGAGAACTTTTTGATGAACTAAATTGTCGTTTTCCACGTAAACGTAGTCAAAAAGTTGAACAACAAGTAGGAAAAGCGATAGAGCGATGAATATGCCAGATATGACATAGACGAATACTTTTAAAATCGTGGATTCATCAATTAAAGCGAATAAAACGATTAAACCGATAGAACAAAGTAGAACTATCAAAGAGAAAATGATTATATATTGGCTCCCTTTAGTTCTAAGCGTTCTTTTTTTCATCTATTAGGCCCCAACTCTTTTTAAGATAATGGATTGATTTTTCACTAAGCTAATTGAAGTAACAGTTCCACTTACTTTATTAGTGTTATCAAGTAAGACTTCATAGTTACCGTTTAAAGAAACAGTTTCAGCATTGGAAGCGTGGTAGACAAGGATATTATCGCCAATACTAATTTTGATGGTGTTCGATGAAGTCACTTCAACTTTTTGCTTCTTATTTACTTCCTCTCTTGTGGAAAGAGTTAATTCTGAAGTAGTCTTTCGAAGATTTACAAGCTTTTTGAAGTAATTAAACATATCGATATTTTTAACCTTCAAGGAATAATCCATATCGTTAATGTAGTCACCAACATTGTAGGAATTATGTTCATAAGCCACCGTTCCATCGTCTTTGGTGTAATTTTTACTTCTCATGAAGTCTTCACCTTCTTGCATAAAGGCAATGCCTTGAGAAGTAAAGATTATTGCTTCCGCCTGCGAGTAGGCGTTATTTAATAAAGAGGAAGAAACACCAGAAACGACAAGTTGATCATAGAGGGTGTAATTATCGTGACAGCTCACATAATTAAGCACTTGTCGAGGTTCAATATCTTCGCTATTTCTAAAATAGCCGTTGATTCCATCGGTGATACTAGAAGAAACTGTTCCTCCATTTTGAACCCAGCCTTTAGAAGGAGAATTATCGCCTCTAACCGCGTTACGAATCACGTCGTTAAAGGCTCCAACGTATTTGCCATTTCCTTTAAAGTAGGATTGAGCTAAAGAGGACTGGACTGTTTGTTGCTTATCTAAATTTTCTGGATTGTTACCAGAAACTAAATCGCTTGTTCCGCCTGTCCAAGGTTCTCCATAAATCAATGCTTTGCTATCGATGTTAGTTATATCATCATAAACATCAATCATCGTTTGATTGTCAATTAAGCCCATCAAATCGAATCTAAAGCCAGAAAGATGATATTCTTCAGTCCAGAATTTAGTCGATTGACGGATGAATTTACGAACCATCGCTCTTTCGCTAGCCATTTCGTTTCCGCAACCTGAACCGTTATAGAATTTGCCATTTACCATCGTGCGGTGATAATAGCGAGGAACGATGAGTTCAAAATTGGAATTATCAGTGCTCGCGGTGTGATTGTAGACAACATCCATTGTGATATTGAGGCCAGCTTTATGAAGCGCCATAACCATCTCTTTGAATTCTTTGATGCGGACATAGCCGTCATTTGGATTAGTGGAATACGAACCTTCTAAGACATTGTAGTTTTGTGGATCATATCCCCAGTTATAGTTTTTAGTGCTCATCGAGGAATTATCTAAAGATTCATCGACGCTGGAATAATCATAAAATGGTTGAATTTGCACGTGAGTGACGCCAAGTTCTTTTAAATGGTCAAGTCCAGTTTTAACTGTTGTGCCGTTTTCAGTGTATGTTGTACCTTCTTCAGTTAAACCTAAGAATTTTCCGCGATTAGCCGAAGAGACACCGCTATTAGGGTTAATAGTCATGTCGCGAACATGGATTTCATATATCGAAGCGTCAGTTCCATTTTCCCCATAATTTACGCGATCATCGCTACTCCAACCGGAAAGATCGCTATTAATATTGTAGAAGTTAACAATTTGTCCTCTTCTACCATTTACGCCTGCTGATTTAGCGTATGGATCAACAACTTCGTTTTCACCTGCAGCATTATTAACTGTGTATGTGTAATATTTTCCAGATAAATTTTCATTGATAGTCTTAGAGAAGACACCTTTTTCACCTTTAGCCATCTCATAAGTTGTAACTTCTTTATCTATAAGATAGTTACCGCTGTTATAGATATTTAAGGTTACTTTCTTCGTGGTCGGAGCCCAAAGTTTAAAGGTCGTTGCTTTTGGATTAGTTTCATCATCAAAGCTCACACCTAAATCATCGCCATCATAGACAAATCGATTTGTGAAGTCATCGCTATCATAATAAGAAGTAAATATCGCATTCACTGAATCAATAAAGTCATCCGCGAAGGTGTATTGAATATCAACTTTATCGGTGATATCGATTTCATTATTAAATGTAACAGTTACTCTTGTCGTCGCTTGGTTTTTCTTCACCGTAAGAGAATAATTAGAAACTGCTTTATCGTTGATAAGCATCTTTAAATTATCTTGATTTACATCAAAGTCAGTAGAGTTGCGGTCAATATAAAATTCAACTTCTTTTAAGTTATTGATGCGAGCGCTGGAAAGGAAAGGATATTTGGTGCTCTTTTCATTATCAAATACTTTGCTTTTTCCGCTGACAAGATAGACGTGTTGAACGCCTCCATTGCTTTGCTCTTTAACATCGACGAAGCGGTCAACTTCACCATCTTTTCCATACCATGTTGGACTTGAATAGTCATCTCCGCCAAGCTTAGCGACTAAAAAGCCAAGTTGAGTGGCTTTATCACTTGCGTTAACTTTACTTAATTCAACTTTAGAAATTGCTCCAAAGCTATCGTAGAATTTATAGTCATATCGATAGCCACCTAAAGAATGTGAAGCATCCCAAATCCAAAGATTCCATTTTAAATATGTATCATAATTTGGATTGGCGTCACTTCTTTTGTAATGAAAATGAATTTCTTTCGTATCTTCTAAAGGAAGCGAAGAATAATCGGTATCATCTAGAGTTAAATCACTTACAACATCAACTGGAGTTGAAGATGAGTCTGAACCGCTAGAAGTAGTCGATTCGCCACATCCGGAAAGCATCAATGCCGTTAAGGTTAAAAATAGACATGTAAGTTTTGCTTTTTTCATCAATTAATTTCCTCCGCTATAAGTAAAAGATGAAGCATCATAAAAGCCATCGTTTATTAAAATATCTGGTGTTTGAGCTAGACATGACTCATCCCATTTATTTATATTTGTTATCGTGTGTCCTTTTTCAAAAACAGCTAAAAGGAAGCTAGTAAAATTAGTCTTAGAAAAATCAATGAGCATGACATCACCACTAAATGTATAGTCATTATGCCAGCTGCCTGGTGTGCTTCCCCAAGCCCAATAATAAATTGTGTAATTGTTAAGCAAATCTTTTGATAGATTTACGATATTAAAGCCTCCATCGATGAGTTCAAACAAGGAATAAGTTGTGCTTATTTCTTTTGAATAGTCATCATTTGAGGCAGTAACTTTTAAGTTAATCTTACTATCAATAGCAAAAGATTTATCTAATTTAATTGTAATTTTTTCATTGAAGGCGACTGATGTTCCATCATTAATTTGATACGATGCACTTACGGCGTTAGTCACCGATATGTCGACATTTAAAGTTCCGGCAAACGAAATATTGCGTTTAGATAAGCTAATCGATGGACGAGGTGACTTTTTAGTTTTTGTTAAATAGCAGATGCGCGAATCGTCAAATTCAATATTCGCTTTTCCATTATTTACTGTAACCATTTTTCCGGTAAGAGAATCCCAATATGTTCCAGTGGGAATGTTATTTAGTTCAACTTCCGCTTCTTTTTTGCCATTGATATCAATAATCAAAGCTCCATAATCATCATCTAAAACTTTTTCACAAGTATAGAAATCCTTATCTCCATTTAAATATTCTTTTGAACAGACGAAGCGGTTATGGAAGCGGTTAGTAACGGCGATCAATTCGCTTTCAAAGGAATAATTACCAATTTTTCCAACGCTATTTGAGGCATCAGGTCTAGCAAAGAAAAGCGGATTAGTATCATTTCTTGAAGCGATGACCGCCCAAGCGCGAGCCACAAATTTATCGGCGTAGTGACTTGAACTTGATAAATACGTGTCGTGTGATTCAAACCAAGTGATAAGCGATGATGCTGGAGTATTTCCTTTTGTGTAGGTCGCAGTCGCGGCAATTGAGCCATCTCGTTTGCCAAAGATGCTATTAGAAATGGAACTACAAAATCCGTTATCGGTAATCTTCATGTATTTACTGTAGATTGAATAATCACTTCTTCCACCTTCAAGGTCATTTAAAATTTCCCCATAAGCAAATAAGTCGTTCCCAGTTTTTTCTTTGTAATATTCTTTAGCTTTTCCTAAAGTGTTAGGCCAGAAGTTTGATGGATAATTAGGATCATCTGGTGTTTCGATGTGCTTTGCCGCATCAAAACGGAAGCCATCAACACCGACATCGATGCATTCTTTAAGCAAAGATAAACTTCTTTGTTGAATGTATTCATTTGAAGTATCGATATCAGGAAGACCGCTATATTGTTGAGTGACAATTCCACTTCCAACTGGATTTTTAATGCGATGGAAATATGTATTTCTATTTTGATAAATCTCTGGTTCATATTTTTCCACTTGAGGATCAACTTCATAAAAACCTTCACTATCAGTTAGACCGGTCGTGGCCATATGGTTAAAGACGATATCAACGATAATCGATATTTCTAATTTATGAGCTTCAGAACATAGATTTTCTAAATCACTTTTAGTCCCTAAAGGTGAATCGTCGGATATTGAATAACTTAAAGGCTGATAAAAATACTCCCATTTCACGCCATTAGATTTAGGCTGTGTCACAGGAGAGGTTTGGACAATTCTATATCCAGCATCTTTGATTTCATTTAACGAAGAAGCGATGTCATTATATTTCCATGTAAAAGCATGAAGAATGACGCCATCAGACATGCTTTCTGGAAGAGTGTCAATATATTGATCGCTAGTTTCTTCTACTGATGTTTCACTGCTGCTATTTGTCTCATTTCCACAACCACAAAGAGAAAAAGCACACACTAAGACAGTAAATCGTAAAAGCGCTTTCTTCACTATCATTACTAATAATGATAATAACTTACTTTTTAATTACAAGCAAAAGTTAAATGATGTAATCATTCCATCAAAAAAGACGCGATGCAATCGCGTCTAATTTGATAAAAGCTAACTTAATTATTAAGCTGCAGCAATGTTAATTTTTACTTTTCCGTTAGTGTTCTTTAAGGTAACTTTGTATTTGCCAGCAGTGACAACTTTAATATTGTCTGTTCCGGTAAATGCACCTTCTGGAACTTCGCCTAAATCAGCAGCGCCGTAAACTGATCCCCAAGCACTATCAGCACGGATTTTCCATTCATCATCAACAGCAAATTCATGAGTGACAGAGAATGTATTATTGTCTTCTTTTGTAAGAGCGATATCTTCCTTGCCATTTCCCCAATTGGTTAAAGAACCGCAGATGCCCCAGGTGTGATCAGCAAACGCTACTTCTAGAACATATTCTTGCTTACCTTCACCATCATAGGCTTCTTTCTTGACTAAGGCTGCGCCGTAACCAGGATTGCCCTCTGAACTTGCGTTTTTATATTGTGCTATGACGTAAGTGTAAACGCCAGCACCACCAATACAAACAGGGTCTTGATCCCATGCAAAGCCGTCTTCATCAGGTTCTTCTTGCCATGTAGGATAGAAGAGTGTAGTAGGTGTTAATGATTCAACATAAGCTAATTTTGGATCGCTAACCCATTGATCTTCGACGTATACTTCAGTTTCTTCATCGAAATGGCCATAAATACTTTTTAATGTAAAGCTACCATTCGCGGTGTAAACTTTGCCATCAATTTTTGCGCGTTTTAGATATCCTGCATCAGAAGCACCTAAACGAATATCGATCATATAAAGATTTTTCAATTCTTTTGTATTAAGTGCATCAGCGACATCTTTACTAACTTCTTTAACGGCGGCAACACTTGTCGCAGTCATGAAATTAGATTTGTCATCTGCAAATTTCCAAGCGTTTGTTGTCCATTCGCCATCAACTTTGACATCGTGTGGACCGGCGACGCAAACATCGTGTTCAGTATCCTCTAGTACAGTCGTATCATAGGTAGGTTCTGTAGATTTTGAATCTGATGTATTGTTTCCTCCGCAGCTAGCAAGTGTGATTGCTGCTCCAGAAACTAAAACAGCCAACAATAATTTTTTCATTAATTAGTTTTCCTCCTCAAAAATTATTATCTTTATAAAAATCATAGTAAGAGAATTTTTCGTTTTCAACATTTTTTATTTACCTTTTTTAATCTTAAAAACTATTAATTTTAATTAATGTAACCGCTTAAAAGATAAAAATTTCTTCATTTTTACTAAAAACACAAGTCCAAAAGAAAGGTGCACTTTCATCATTTTTCTTTCCTAGAAGCAGGACCAAAAAAGGTACTTCAAAAGCAAATCTAACCCCCTTTTTTCATCCTTATTCTTTCTCACATTTGTCTGTGTTCCTTTTTGTTTGTACACCGCTCATCCCATTTCCCTTGCACTGCTTCTCTCGCAGTGTGTGTCCCTTTCTTTCCCTCCCCTTTAAGGAGCCGTTAGGCAAAAAGAAAGAGAACCAAACAAAGTGCCTCCATATAAATAATAGCCAAGAACAAAAAGACCTCTTATGTCTTGTTTATGCGCATACGTATATGTGTTTTTATTATTTATTTAATTAAAAGAAATGGAGTAAGGGAAGCAATCTATATTTCTTTAAAGCAAAATATATCCCGTGCTTCCAAACAGGCTTAGTGACATATATGGCTTCTTTTTTAACTTCTTCTTTCGCGTTAGCTAAAGCAATTGGATAGCTAACTTCTTTAAACATCGATATATCAGCTATGTCATCACCAAAAGCCATGCATTCATCATCTCTAAGATGTAGTTTTTCTTTAACTAGCTTCACCGCTTCACCTTTGCTGTGCTTTTTAACGGCGATATCGACGCCATAATCATCGAAACGGAAAAAGGCGACTTGTTTAGGATATTCTTTTTTGAGTATTTCATCATATTCCTTAGGAGCGAAGAGTAATGAGGTCACCACATCCTGATTATCGTATTTAATAACCGGAGGCATGCTTTCTTGATAAGTAGAAAACAAATAATCGACATAATCGTTTTTCTCGGCGATTAAAAAGCGATCATCTTTCGTAGATAATTCCATCGTCAAATTATGTTCAATCGTCTTATCCACGACCACTTTTAACAATTCTTTTGGGAAATGATATTGATATATCTCTTCATCATCTAAAAGAATATAGGCTCCATTCATGAAGGCAAAGCCATCCGCCTTAAGGACATTAAATAGTCCTAATTGCTCCGCGGAGTGAAGGGGACGAGATGTGACAACGATAATCTTCACGCCTTTAGTTTGCAAATAGTGAAGAGCTTTAACGCTTTTAAAGTCAAAGCTTTTATATTTATGATCATATAATGTCCAATCGATATCGACGAAAATGGCTTTCACTTTTTTCATAGATATAATTATTAAATTATTAATAGGCATTGTCTATGGGAAAAAGAAGCTTTTATAGACGTCTATTTCAAGAAGCTTTAAAGTAGGCATTTAAGCCGTTAATAAAGTTCTTTCCTTTTTAAAGAAGGCGTAAGCCATAATCGAAGCAAAGATAAAGACAATAATCTCCGTAAAAGTCATCGCATAGAACAATAAATCAACATTAATCAAAGGCAAAAGAAGAATGAAAGAACCGCTTAAAATGAAGCTACGGAATATCGATATAGCAAAAGATGTCTTACTTCTAGATATCGATTGAAATAAATAGGTATAGAAGATGTTAAAAGGTAGAAGAATAAAGGAAAGGGCGTATCGTCTAATAAGATGAGGCGCTAAAATAAGCACTTCTTCAGTAGGCGACATAAATAAATAGGTATAAGCGTTAGGAAAAACTAAAGAAAAGCTCGTCCAAATTAAAGCGATGATAAACACTGATACAAACGCATATTTCGTAGCCGTGTTGATGCGTTTATAGTTCTTGGCTCCATAATTTAAAGATATGAGTGGCTGACTTGCCTGCCCAACGGCGTAAGCTAAGCACTGCACAAAAGTGCTAATCTGGATGATGACGCTATAGATGGCTAAGGCGGAATCATTTAAATAAAGCATAATTTGTCGATTGAATAAAATGGTAATTATCCCCATCGCCGCGTCGATGAAAAAGGTTGAAAAACCGTTGATAAAAATGAGTCTAAACTTATAAAAGAAACCACTAAATTTGACTAAGCGATAAGTGTTTTTCTTCTTGAAGAAATGAATAAGTAAAACAATGAAGGTAATAAGTGAACCAATCGAAGTTGCTAAGCCCGCGCCAAAGATAGCCATATCTAAAGCGAAGACAAAAAAGATATCACCAAAAACATTGAATAATCCGCCAGAAAGCACCGCGATAGTCGCTAGAAGAGGATCGTTATCATTTCTAAGAAAAGCCGCAAGCATTTGATTGAACAAAAATAGAGGCAAAACGTATTTAATAGACAATAAATATTCTTTTGCCAAAGCGAGGATTTCCTCGCTGTTGGCGCCAAAAAAGATGAGGATGTTATCTTCAAAGATGAAGAATAAAATCCAGCAAATAAGAGCAAATATCGATGAACAAATAATGGCTATAGTGAAATATTCATTCCTACTTCTAGAGTCTTTCCCTTCTCCTTTTAGAAGGCTCATGATAACTGAGCCTCCGATGCCAAAAAGAAGACCAAGACTATAAATGATGTTCCATATCGGGGCTACGACCGCTAATGCGGCACTGCCAATTGGTCCATGATATTGGCCAACCACCGCTAGATCAACAAGGCTATAAATCGAAGAGACAATCGCGCTACCAAAAGAAGCTAATAAATAACGAAAATAAATCTTTTTAACATCATCTTTAAGCAAGTCCATAAACGTAACCTCCAAAACAAATAAAGCCGGGTAAGAGGAAGGAAATCTATACCCTTCATCTTATCCGGTTACTGTTTATGAGCAGTTAGCCCTCCGATGAGCAAGAACTATCTTAACGATATAAAAATATATGTCAAGAACGAAAAAAATAAATATTTATATTGGAAAACGAAATTACTTTTGTGTTAACTCTTTTAATAAAAGAGGCAAGAAATAAATCGGCAAGTTGATAACATCTCTATCTTTTGAATAATCTTTCGTGGAGATGATGTATCTACTATGAATATGCTTTGAATATTTTTTAGCAAAATAGTCTAAAGAAGCATGAGGCTTAATATTATTAGACTTCACTTCTAAAGCTATGACTTTACCGCGATAAGGGATAAGGAAATCTACTTCATATTCATTTGTTTTATTGTCATTAGAAAAGGTGTGGTAAAAAAGATCAATATTGTAACTAGCAAGCATTTGACTCACCATATTTTCGTATAGATAGCCTAAATTCATCGGCAAGTAATCAAACAATAATTTTTTGTAGATATCGCTAAATTCGTTGTTACCATTATTAAATAACATCGTCACAAATAAACCAGTATCAGCAACATAAAGCTTAAAACGGCGAAGATCTTCAAGCATATTCAAAGTTGGAGAAATATCTAAAAGGTTATAGCAAGGGTTAACGATTTTAGATTCTAATAAATCGAAAAGTCTTTCATCATCTTTGACACTTTTTTTACCGATTGCATAGCCAAATGCAAATCTATTTTTCTTGCTAACTAGTTGAGCAGGAATCGATTCATATAATTTAGAAGTTCGTCCAGATTTATCAATTTTCTTCAAATCGTTTTTATAAAGTTCAATGATATCTCTTTTTGTTTCATCGATTTCTATGAATGTTTTTTTATTTAGATAGTCATTGACTGCTTGAGGCATTCCCCCAGCAAGCAGATAAATTCTAAACTGTTGCATGAGCATTTTATGAGTTAATTCACCAACTGGCTGATGCATATCATAAAGCGATTTAAGAAGCTCATAATCATAGCCAACAGCAAGACAAAATTCTTCATAGTCCATCGGATAAACCATTATTTTTCTTTCCTCAGAAGGAATGAGAATATCTTTAACGTTTTTCTTTATAGAAATCAAAGAACCAGTTTCAATGTAATCGTATCTACCATCTTTAACTAAATATTTGATAGCCTGTCGGGCTTTAGGACAAAGTTGAACTTCATCAAAGATGATCACTGATTCTCTAACAAATAATTTCGTATTGAAAAGTGCTTGTAGTCTCAAAAAGAAGAAATCTAACTTACTGATATCATCAAATAGACTAATTATTTCTCTATTGTTTTCGCCAAAATCAATGAGAATGTAACTTTTATATTCTCTTTTAGCAAACTCTTCCACGATTGTGGATTTACCAACACGTCTAGCGCCTTCAAGTAAAGCAGCTGTTTTACCTTTGCTTTCCTCTTTCCATTTTTTTAATTCATCGTAGGCTTTTCTTTTAAACATAATGATTATCCTTTTGCTAAGAAAATTATATTTAAAAAAGGAAGTCAAGGCAAATGAATTATTCAGGAAATCACGCCAAAAAGGTATATCGGAAAGTCGAAAATCGCGCCAAAAAGATATATCGAATTTTTCAAAATATCGATTTAATCGAAACTTTGTCTTTTTGGAGCTCTCGAATAAAATAGCGACTTAAAACTTGACTTAAAATTGCTTAGAGCAGTAAGAAGAAAAAACCGACTCAAAAAGATCTAAAAGTGACACAGTCAATAAGGCATTTAGCTTCAAAAGAATTAATGTAAAAGTTAGGGAAGTTACACACGCTTAGGCATACGCGCAATTTCTTTTCTTTTTATTTAATAAGCGCACATACGCACGCATAGTATAAAGTTAATCTGACTACCTTTTTATTTATCCTATCCATTCAAAGATAACCTTAAAGAATATTTATATCTATTAGTTATTTTTACCTATCTTCAAAGAAACGGTTGTAACCCATATAAACGCCACTTTCATGCGATGCAATCGCTATTTTTAAAAATAATCCTTGCTATATATATATATATATGACAATAAAGGTAACTTTTTGATGGTTCGCTAAATAAGAAAGCGAAACAAATTATCAACATATAAGGGGGCAAATATATATGTGGAAAAAGGGAAAAAGACTATTTAGTCTATGTTTAGGACTTGTTTTAAGTTTAGGTGTTGGAGCAAGCCTTAGTGGAACTCATGGTGAGACTACTGGGGTGAGGGCGGCTTCGTCAAGTGTAGAAGTTAAATATAACGATTTCTCTGGCGGAACAACAAGTTCGGGAAGTGAAATGGCATCAACTATAGCGCCATTCACAATTACATTTGATAAGGGTTATAGAGATACATCAAAGACTTATACACAATCATATGCAACTGGAACAATTTTATTTAATGGTGACTCTACTGTTAGTAAAATAAGTAGCATTGTAATTACCGCAAGCTCAGGCTCATATAATGGTGCTCAATCCAATGGAAGTTGGTCTGTAAAATCAGGTGGAGGCTCTGTATCGGTAAATTCCACAACAATAACATATACTGGAGCATCAACTACTACTAATTCAGTAAAATTAAGCCATTCCAAACAACTTAGATGGACAAAAATAGTTGTTTCATATGAGACAGCAAGCACAACCCCACTCGATTCAATCGAATTAAAAAATTACCCAACCTCATCTTTGGAAATTGGTAATCATGTAACATTAAGTTATTACGGAATGGATACTGAAGCCGAAGATTGGACAGGAGACGTCGTATATGTTTCGTCTAATGAAGATGTAGCCACAATTGACGATGATGGCGTTTTGACAGCTGTCGGAGGTGGAACATCTGACATTAGCGTCTATGCAAATGCTGGTGAAGGTGGAGCAAAAGTTGAATCAGACCCAGTTACAATAACAGTTTTAGCAGATCCAGAAAGATCAGATTTACCAACTGGAATATATGTTGTTAATATCGATTATTCAGGTGTTAAGAAAAATGATACCGTTCCAGCTTCCCAAACTTATGAAATCAAAGAAAAAGAAGGAACAGGTGCAGATAGAGTTTGGTATAAAAATATGTCAATTGCTTACAGCAATGTAACTACTAAATATGATACCGAATATACCTTCGCGTCGAGCACATCAACCGCTACAATTACAAACAGTTCAAACGCAAAGATAACAAGTGTTGTTATTAACTACTACGATACGAAAAGATTAACTTTAACTGATGATTCAAGCACAGCAATTACTGGAACAGCAGCTAGTAATGTTGTTACTTATAATCTCAACTCAACAACATTTACATTAAAAGCAACAACGACAAACACCTCGCTGTACTCCATGCAAATTACTTTTTCTGTTGCTGATGAAAACGAACAATTCCTAAGCTTAGTTGTTAATAAATCAGCTTCATGGAACAAAACTTCTTATAAAGAAAAACAATCACCATCAAATGATGGATTAGTCGCAACGGCAAATTACACCACTGATGGAACAACAATATCTAGAAGCGTTGATGTAACTTCGCAAGTTTCTAGCTGGGCATTCACTCCTTCCATCTTATCAACAAGTGATACGTCATTTACCGCAGTTGCATCATGGAATGGTTATACATCTAATTCTTTCACAGTTGAAGGAATAACTGTTGCAGCAATCAGTGGTGCTCTCGAATCTGGAAGATATTTCATTTCAGAGACTGGAACGTTAGAAGTTAGAGAATACAAAAATAAAACATCAACCGCAGTTGACATAGCAAAAGCAAGCGCGTGGGATTTTGAATTAGTTGCTGATGATACTTACACCATCTCTGCAACAATCGATAGTGTTAAATATTACCTTTATATTTCAAACGACAATAGTGGATTAAGAACAAGCACTACTAGTGCTGCAAATTGGACATTAACTGCTTTGACCGGCGACGATGTCGGAAAATATTCCTTAGTTTCAAGCGACGGCACAAATGATAGATATCTTTGCAATTATCTTCCAACAAGCACAAATGACTGGAGAACTTATAAATCTAGTAGTATTGGCACAATGTATAAATTATCAATTGTCGAAGAAAAAGAAGTCTTTGCTACTAATTTCTTAAATACTTTTACTGAAGGGTGTAACCCTAATGGTGGATACGATTCCAACAAGATGGATTGGGCTGGCGCAAAAACTCAATTTAACACTCTTTCAGCCGACAATAAATCCGTTTTTGTTAATACCGAAACAGACGATAGCAGCACCGATAACGTTGTTAAATGCGTTACAAGATACGTCTATATTGTGAATAAATATGGAACCTCAGTATTTGAAGATTTTATGAATAGAGGAAATTTCCCAACTAATTCATCAAATGCAGTCTACAAACTAAATGACTGCAACACCCCAATCCTCGTCGTTGTCCTAGTCGCATTCACAAGCGTAACCGCTATC
>CAVKNZ010000011.1:0-41513 GCA_963657885.1 Bacteroidaceae bacterium | reverse complement strand
CGCTTGATCAATGGCGATTATCCAAACACCAAAAATATCGTTCCGAAATCATTTAACTATTATCTTGAAGTGAACGCCCGTGACTTTTTGCAAGCTATGGACCGCGTCTCTTTGTTCGGCGGAGTTGTTAAACTTGTCATGAGCGAAGACGAAGTTGAACTAATTTCGCGTTCTTCGATCGCTGGTTCTGCAAACGTCAAGCTCAACACCTTCCAATTTTCAGGCGAACGTTTAGAAATATCTTTTAACTCCGTCTTTGTTGCCGACGCCATCAAAGCAGTCGGAAGCGAAGATGTTACCATTGCATTCGTCGGCGAAATGAAGCCGTTTGTTGTCAAAAACGTTAAAGATGAGTCGGTCGACATGTTAGTCACGCCATTACGCTCATAAAGGCCAAAATTTAGCATTTTAAACATATTAGACAAGAAGGGAATTTATTATTCCCTTTTTTATTTATATATGTTAAAATTCCTTCAAGAACGAGAAGCTATCTTTTTATGAATAAAAAACTTGTTGAAATTAAACTTACTTCCGAGTTCATAACTTTGGGTCAATTTTTAAAATTTGTTGGCTTAGTTGACACCGGAGGAGAAGCTAAACAATTTCTAGCAAGTGAAAAAATCTTGATCAATGGGGTCGAGGATAACCGGCGAGGTAAAAAACTCTATCCCGGAGATGAATTATCGATTAAAGAGACTGCTTATAAAATCAATTAAATCCCATGATTGTAAATCGACTCGTTCTTAGGGATTTCAGAAACTATGATAATTTAGACTTAAACTTCACTAAAGGGCTAAACATCATAACCGGGGCTAATGGCTCAGGGAAGACCAATATCGTAGAAGCAATTTACTTCTTATCGCTAGCTAGGTCCTTCCGAAGCGTTGAAACATCGGATTTAATAATGTTTAAACGCCCGTTCGCTAGGATTGAAGCCGAAGTTGAACTAGAAGCCACAAAGAAAAATATCGTGGCTATATTGGCCCCTCAAAGCAAAAAATTGCTTGTGAACAACAAGCCAGTAAAGAAGCTAAGCGAATTATCAAAGTTATTAAACGTCATCGCATTCGAGCCAAAAGACGCCTTAATGTTTCTTGGCTCTCCACAGGTACGACGTAACTACATCGACATCAATTTGTCGAAGAAATCCCCAATTTATCTTGAGAACCTCATCAAATATGAGAAGCTTCTTAAAGAAAGAAATGCTGTTCTTAAAAAAGAAAAGATTGATGATGTCGAGCTTAGTGTCATCACTAAGCAGATGATTGATGTGTCCTATTCAATCGACAAATATCGATTAGCCTACGTCTATGAAATCAATCGCGTTCTAACAAAAATCATCAATTCGTTGATGGAAAAAAATTACCAAGCCGAACTCATCTATGAACCATTCGTTGGGTTAGATGATGAGTTCACTAAAAAAGCTCTTCGCGCGTACGAGCGCACGCTCGCAAGCGACAAAAAGCACAAAGCTACACAGATTGGAATTCATCGAGAAGATATCAAAATGCATCTCGATGGAAAAGACATCGCCACTTCTTGTAGCCAAGGTGAAAACCGCATCGCGGTCATCGCCTTAAAACTTGCTCCTTACTTTCTCATCGAAGAAAAGGAAGCAAGACCAATAGTCGTTCTCGACGACGTGATGTCTGAATTAGATGAAATTCACCAAAACAAACTCGTGGATTTCTTAAGGAAGTTTGAACAAGTGTTTATAACTTCCACAAAAAGTAATATCCAAAACGCTTCTACATACGAAGTTAAAGAGCATAAAGTTACAAGGAGGAATGCTTAATGGAAGAAAAAGATAAAGAAATATCTTCACTAGATGATGTTAGAGATGACACCATCGAAGTCGATGTTCCTCTCGATGAAAAAGAAGATCGAGCAAACGAAAACTACACCGCGACAAACATTCAAGTCTTAGAAGGCTTAGAAGCGGTTAGAAAACGTCCTGGCATGTACATTGGTACAACTGCAGGCCCAGGACTTCATCACCTAGTCTGGGAAATTGTCGATAACTCAATCGACGAAGCTCTCGCAGGCTACTGCAACAAAATTGAAGTAACAATTAATAAAGGTGACACCATCACCGTTGTTGATAACGGTCGTGGTATTCCTGTTGACACCGTCGCTAAATCCGGTCTATCAGGCGTTGAAACAGTCTTTACGATTCTTCACGCCGGCGGTAAATTTGGCGAATCTGGTGGCTATAAAGTTTCCGGCGGCCTTCACGGCGTCGGCGCATCAGTTGTCAACGCTTTGTCCGAATGGCTAGAAGTCACAGTTCACAAAGCTGGAGGCATCTATTACATCAAGTTCGGTCGAGGCGGTAAACCAGTTGAACACTTAAAACGCATCGGCGACTGCTCTGACACTGGAACAACAGTTACATTTAAACCTGATAACACCATCTTCACCGAAACCACAGTTTATGATTTTGATGTCATCTGTGATCACTTAAAACAAATGGCCTATTTAAATAGAGGTGTCAAAATTGTTGTAAATGATGACCGCGGAGAAACACGCAAAACCGAAACCTACTGCTATGAAGGTGGAATTATTCAATACGTTAAAGATATCAACGCGAATAAAGGCCCAATCATGGAAGAGGTCATCTACTGTGAAGGTCGTGGAATTTATGAAGACGGCGGAGAAAATAAAGGTCACATCAAATGTGAAGTCGCTCTTCAATATAACGAATCATATAACGCGACCGTCTTCTCTTTCTGCAACAACATCCACACTCATGAAGGTGGAACGCATGAAGAAGGCTTCCGTTTGGCTATTAGACGTGTTTTAAACGATTACGCAAGAAGCCATAAATTCTTAAAAGATGATCAAGATGATTTTGAAACAAGCGACCTCTTAGAAGGCATGACTTGCATCATCTCAGTCAAACATCCAAATCCTCAATACGAAGGACAAACCAAAACTAAACTTGGTAACAGCGAAGTTAGAAAAATCGTTTCACAAGTTGTCGGCGAGCACTTAAAGAAATTCCTCCTTGAAAATCCAAAGACCGCGGACATCATCATGAACAAACTTTTAACCGCTGCTAAAGCCAGAATTGCCGCGCGAAATGCTCGTGAATCTGTTCGCAGAAATACTGGCTTAGAACTCACCACACTTCCTGGTAAATTAGCCGATTGTTCAAGCAAAGACCCGAGCATCTGCGAACTATACATCGTTGAAGGTAACTCCGCTGGAGGCTCCGCGAAAAATGGTCGAGATAGAAACACTCAAGCTATTCTTCCACTTCGTGGAAAAATCTTAAACGTTGAAAAAGCGACAATCGATAAAGCCTTCGCTAACGCAGAAATTGGTAACATGATTACCGCCATCGGCGCCGGCGTTGATCCTGAATTCAATGTTGATAAAATTCGTTACCACAAAATTGTCATCATGACCGATGCTGATGTTGATGGTAGCCACATTCGAATTCTTCTATTAACTTTCTTCTATCGTTATATGAAAGAGCTCATCGAAGGCGGTTATGTCTATATCGCTCAACCACCTTTATACAAAGTCGAATATCATGGCAAACAATATTACGCCTATAACGATGAACAACTTGAAGTTATCAAAAAACAATTAAATCTAAAACCTGGATATCCATTCCAACGTTACAAAGGTCTTGGTGAAATGAACGCCGAACAACTTTGGGAAACGACAATGGATCCAAAAGTTCGTAAGATGCTACGCGTTAGACTTAGCGACGCCATCGAAGCGGACAAAGTCTTCACCGACCTCATGGGCGATGAAGTATTGCCTAGAAAAGAATTCATTCACAAAAACGCGAAGTTTGTGAAGAATCTTGATATTTAAAAAGGAGGTATTCCAATATGTCAGATGAAGAAAAGAAATTCGATGGAGTCGATGAAGAAGAGACTCCTGTAGACGAAGAAAAATTACAAAAGATCGAAGAAGGTATTGTTCCTGGACTTCAAGATACTGATTTAAGCAAAGAAGTTAAATCCAGCTTCCTTGATTATGCGATGTCAGTCATCGTTGCTCGAGCAATTCCAGATATTCGCGATGGATGTAAACCTGTTCATAGACGTGTCATTTATGACATGTTCATCTCTGGAATTCTTCCAAACACTCCTTATAAGAAATGTGCTCGTATCGTCGGTGATGTCATGGGTAAATTCCACCCTCACGGCGACTCAGCAATTTATTCCACGCTTGTGCGTTTAGCTCAACCATTCTCGATGCGTTACACTCTCGTCGATGGTCACGGTAACTTCGGTTCCGTCGATGGCGATGAACCCGCTGCTTATCGTTACACCGAAGCAAGAATGACAAAACTCGCGATGGAAATGGTCCGCGATATCAAATGCGACACAGTCGACTTTGTTGATAACTATGATGGAACCGAGCAAGAACCAAGCGTTCTTCCTTCTAGATTCCCTAACCTTCTTGTTAACGGATCGAACGGTATTGCTGTCGGTATGGCAACCTATATTCCAACCCATAACTTAGGCGAAACAATCGATGCTGTTGTTGCTTTAGCTAAAAACCCTAATCTCACACCGCTTGAGATTATGACTAATTATCTCTATGGTCCTGACTTTTCAACCGGAGCGATGATTTTAGGTCGTTCCGGCATTAAAGAAGCTTATGAAACAGGTTCAGGTTCTATCACCATCCGCTCACGCGCGGAAGTTAAAGAAAATGAACACACTGGCAAAAAACAAATCATCATCACTGAAATCCCTTATCAAGTCAATAAAGCCGCGCTTGTGGAAAGCATCGCTCACTTAGTAAGAGATAAAGTCGTTGAAGGCATTACCGATATCCGTGATGAATCATCGAAAGGCGCGGTTCGTGTCGTTATCGATGTCCGTCACGACTGCATTCCTGAAGTTATCTTGAATCAGTTATACAAACTCACATCTTTACAGACTAGCATGGGTGTCATCATGCTCAGCCTTGTCGATGGAGCTCCAAAAATCTTGCCAATCAACGAAATTTTGCTTCATTATCTCAATTTCCAAATCGAAGTTGTTGAAAGAAGAACAAGATTCTTACTCAAGCAAGATGAAGCTCGTCATCACATTGTTTTAGGCTTACTAAAAGCCACGGAAAACATCGATGAAATCGTTAAAGATATCCGCGCGGCTGACACACCTGAAGATGCCTCACATAAATTGATGGAAAAATATGGCTTCACCGAAGTGCAAACTCAAGCAATTCTAGCTATGACCTTAAGAAGATTAACTGGTCTAGAAGAAGGTAAGCTTGAAGAAGAAAAAGCAACCTTGGAAGCTAACATTGCTAAATACAATGACATTCTTGCTTCGAGAGAACACGTCACCAACATCGTCGTTGAAGAACTTCTTGAACTCAAAGAAAAATATTCTGATGAAAGAATGACTGAAATCAGCGATGATGCAGCGACTATTGAAGATGAAGATTTAATTCCTCAAAAGGATATCGTCATTGTCTTGACCACGAATAATTATGTTAAACGTATGACAACCGAAACCTTCAGAACTCAACACCGCGGAGGTCGCGGAGTTCGTGGAATGGCCACGAATGGAGAAGATTCTGTCAACCTCATGGTCCATACAAGAACTCACACCGATATTTTATTCTTCTCTAATTTAGGAAGAGTGTATCGCTTACGCGGCTATATGGTTCCTGAAGAAAGCAGAACTTCAAAAGGTCTACCAATTCAAAACCTTTTGAACTTAGAAAAAGGCGAAAAGATTGTTTCCATCTTGCCTTTAGATGACTACAATCCTGAACATTACCTTTTCTTTGCCACCAAATTAGGTGTTGTCAAACGTACAAAATTAAGCGAATTCGAATCCATCAGAAAGAATGGTAAAATCGCGATTATTCTTAGAGACGATGATGCCTTGCTCGATGTTAAACGCACTGACGGAAACACCATCTTAGGTTTGGCGAGCAGCAAAGGTAAAATGGTTAAATTCCACGAAGATGAAGTTCGTCCAATCGGAAGAACCGCTGCCGGCGTCAAAGGTATGGATTTAGAAGATAACGCCACAGTCATCGGATTAACAACATCCTTAGAAGGTGACAACATCTTAGTCATCACTTTGTATGGTTATGGCAAGATGTCACCATTAGAAACTTATCGACAATCTCATAGAGGTGCAAAAGGTGTCATTACTTTAAATGTCACTTCTAAAAATGGCAAGATTGTCGCGATGCGTGCAGTTAAAGGCGATGAAGATTTGATGATGATTACAAATGGAGGCACAGTCATTAGAATGCCTTTAGAACAAATCAAAATTGCTGGCAGAAACACTCAAGGTGTCCGCGTCATTCGCTTAGACGATGAAAAACAACGTGTTTCTTCAATCACCATCATTCCTCACGAAGATATTTCTGGAGAAGATGAAGTAGAAGAAAACACCGCAGTTGAACCTATTGAAAGCGAAGAAAAAGCTGAATAAAAAATGAAAATCTGTCTTTATTATCGTCCAAGAGAAAAAAATGACAATTTTGAAGGCGCTCGATTAAAAGAAAATATTAGACAAGCTCTAGAACTTAATAATATTAGCTATGCGCTTAATATAATTGATCAATACGATTTAATTCATTTCATTTCTCTTGACGATGAAAAAAAGATAAATGACAGCTTAAGTGAAAACATTCCTGTTGTCTTCTCGGCTTTATATTGTGAAACCGATGAATCAGCAAGAATTCTTCCAATAAATCAAAAAACCTTAAATGTTCTTAATTCAGTTGACGCTATATTGGTAAGTGATAATTACAGTTTAGAACTATTAAAAAGCCATGGAGTGATTAAGCCGATACACATCCTCACACCTGGTGTTGATGTAGCTCGCTTTAAACTCAAGTCAACATTAGAAGAAGACATCTTCTATAACTATTATCAACTTGAAAAAGATTCTAAATTTGTTGTTATTATCGGCACATATGAAAACAAAATCGTTTTGAAACAATTAGAAGAAATTGCAAAAAAAGTGCCACAATATCAATTCTTTTTCTTCGGAAAAGGAAAAGTATCGCACACGAGCAAGATGAGCTCGGTTAGTCCGAAAAATTTAAAATACTGTCCTTTGACTAATGATGAAATCTACCGTTCGATGATGAATAAAGCTTCTATTTATTTATCATTAGATAATAATCATCATGCTCCATTGACATTATTAGACGCGGCAGCAAGTAAGACTCAAATCGTTGCCCTCACGCCTTTAAAAAGCAATGAAGAAATGTTAAACAACCTCAAAGCGATAATTGCTAAAGATGAAGAAGAAGTTTCTAAAATCATTATCAAATTCATGAACGGAAAAATAAAATCTACTGTTCTAGAAGCGTATAATTTTGCTAAGAACAATAGCATCAAAAGGTTAAGCAACAAATTAAATAAAATATATCAAAATATATTAGATGGGAGAAAAGAGAATGATTGACCAAAAACTTATTATTGAAAACCCTAAATCAATCGAAGAAAAATTAGCTAAGAAAGGTTGCGTCGTTGACTTTACTCCTTTTTTAGAACTTGTTGAAAAAAGGAAAACTTTATTAGTTAAAGTTGAAAAAGCCAAAGAAGAAAGAAACAAATTATCCGCCTCAGTGCCTGAAGTTAAAAAAGCTGGTGGCGATGTAAAAGCAATTTTTGAAAAAGTTAAACAAATTTCTGCTGATTCAAAATTAGATGAAGAAGAGTTGGTGAAAGTTGAAAATGACATCAAAGATTTCTTGATGCCTCTTCCTAACATTCCTGATGATGATCTTCTTTCCGGTGGAAAAGAAAACAATAAAGTCATTCACGAATTTGGTAAGCCAATGAAATTTGATTTTCCAATGAAGAATCACGTCGAATTGTGTGAATCTTTAGGACTTATCGACTATGAAAGAGCCGCGAAGATGAGCGGACACGGAACTTGGGTTTACACCGGACTTGGTGCCCAATTAGAATGGGCTCTTCTCAACTTCTTTATCAGCGAGCATCTCAAAGATGGCTACAAATTTATGCTCCCTCCTCATATTCTCAATTACGAATCAGGTTATGTAGCGGGCCAATTTCCGAAATTCATTGATGATGTTTTCTCACTTGAAAATGTCACTCCTAAGAAATTTATTCTTCCAACCGCAGAGACGGCATTAGTTAATTTCCATCGCGATGAAATCTTAAATGAAGATGAACTTCCAAAGAAATATTTCGCTTACACTCCTTGTTATCGAAAAGAAGCTGGAGCCTACCGCACAGAAGAAAGAGGAATGATTCGTGGCTATCAATTCAATAAAATTGAAATGTTCCAATACACAACCGAAGAAGGTGATATGCCTGCTTTTGAAGAATTAGTTAAAAAAGCTTGCTCACTTGTGGAAAAATTAGGGCTTGTATTTAGAGTTTCTAAATTAGCCGCGGGTGATATCTCTGCTTCAATGGCGAGAACTTACGACATCGAAGTCTACATTCCTAGCGTCGGCATTTTTAAAGAAGTTTCTTCGGTTAGCACAGCTCACGAATATCAAGCACGTCGTGGAATGATCCGTTACCGCGATAAGAAAACTGGCAAAGTTAAATACGCCCATACATTAAATGGTTCAGGGCTTGCTACTTCTAGAATCTTCCCAGCTTTAGTTGAACAAATGCAACAAGTAGATGGAAGCATTAAAATTCCAGAAGTTCTCCGTCCATATATGGGTGGACTTGAATACATAAAACCTGTAAAAAAATAAGATAAAGTGTTAATCTAATTAAGCCATCGCGATACGTTTACTACGAACCAGGTCAGGATAGGAATATAGCAGCCTTAAGTATCTAGACTATGTGCGATGGTTTATTATTATGAAGACAACTGATGAAAAATACATGGCTTTAGCCTTAAAAGAAGCTAAAAAAGCTCTTTTAATCGATGAAGTTCCGGTAGGATGCATCATCGTAAAAGATAATAAAATTATCGCTAGAGCATATAACAAAAGAGAAACAAGCAATGACCCAACATCGCACGCGGAAATAAACGCGATTAGAAAAGCTTGTAAAAAAGCAAAGTCCTGGCGACTTGTCGGAGCAACTTTATATGTAACATTAGAACCTTGCTCGATGTGTGCAGGTGCAATTTTATGGTCAAGAATTGATCGTGTTGTTTATGGGGCAAATGATATTAAAGGTGGCGCGCTTGGAACAACATACAATATGTATGAAATAGATAATTTAAATCACTATCCGAAAGTTACTTCCGGCGTTTTGTCTGATAAATGTAGTCAAATAATTTCTTCTTACTTTAAAAGTAAAAGAAAGCAAAACAATTAACGACATAATATAGAGGAAACAAATTACGACATAATTACAAATTAGATATCATGAATTTACTTTTACAGTGTATGAATTTATACTTTATAAGTATTTATGTCCAAAACTAATAAAGAAAATAAGCAAATCGAAGAAATAAATTCTAACCCTCTTTTAGGATTAAGTGCTGAGCAAGTTAAGCAAAGAAACGATGATGGTTTAGTCAATAAAATGCCAAAAACTGTCACCAAGACATACTTCAAAATATTTTTAGATAACGTCGTTAATTTTTTTAACATCATCATTTTTGCAATTTCAATCTTCATGATTGTTGTCGGTGCCGGCCCAACAAAACTTGTTTCTTTATATCTTCTTTTAGTTAATATTGGCATTGGCTTATTCCAAGATATCAAAGCTCGAAGAAAAGTAGATAAGCTGAAAGTTATCTCCTACCCAACAGCCAAAGTAATTCGTGAAGGAAAAGAGATAGAAATTCCTGCTAATGAAATCGTTTTAAGCGATATTGTTCTTCTAAAATTAGGCGATCAAATTGTTGCTGACGCAGTAGTTGTCGATGGAAATATCGAAGTAAATGAGTCACTACTTACTGGCGAATCGCTCAATGTTCATAAAAGTTATGGTGATACAGTTTTATCAGGCTCATACATCACTAGCGGAACCGCGAAAGTGCGCGTGAATAAAGTTGGTAAAGATAACTATGCTGCATCACTTCAAAGAAAAGCTAAGAAATTTAAAAGACCAAAATCAGAAATTCTTATATCTATTAAAAAGATATTTCTTATCATTGGCATCTTTGTTGCCACTTTAGGCATCATGATGCTTGTAACCTACATTGTTCAAGGTAAATTTAGCGGAGATGAGTTTAAAGATACTTCTATTTCTTTTGCTAGTTCTATCTTTGCCATGATTCCGATTGGCATGTATTTGCTCACCTCTTTAACACTAGCCGTTGGCGTCATCAGATTGGCCGCGAAAAAGATGCTTGTGCAAGAGCTATATTGCATCGAAACTTTAGCGAGAGTGGACACTCTTTGTTTAGATAAAACCGGAACTATTACTGATGGTACGATGGCTTTAAAAGATATAGTAACATTAAAAGAAGACAGCAAAGAAGATATCGAAAATATATTGGCGACGTTAATTGAATCTACAAAAGATGAAAATGCGACCGCGAAAGCTTTGAAAGACGCTCTTACTGGCAAGAGAATTTTACCTTTCTTAAAAGGTTTACCATTTTCTAGCGTTAGAAAATATTCAGCTACTATGTTAAAAGATGGACGATGCTACGCCTTAGGAGCTCGTGAATTTTTACTGCACGATGATAAAACAATCGATGAAAAATTTGTTGAATATGAAAAGCAAGGTTATCGCGTTTTGCTTTTGGCGTATTCTTCTAAGGGATTAGATGAAAAAGACCTCAATCCTAAAGTGACACCTATCGCTATTGTTGTGCTTGAAGAGCACATCAAAGAAGATGCTTATAAAAACATCGAATGGTTTGAAAATAATGGAGTGCAAATCAAAATAATATCTGGCGATAACCCTATCTCGGTAAGCGAAATCGCTATACGTGTTGGAGTAAATGGTGCAAACGACTACATTTCTCTAGAAGGAATGTCTTTAGATGAAGTTAAAGCTATTGCTAATAAATATACTGTGTTTGGTCGCGTTTCTCCTGAGCAAAAAGAAGCTTTGATAAGTGCGATGCAAGATGAAAAACATGTTGTTGCTATGACAGGTGACGGAGTTAACGACATCTTAGCTTTAAAAACTGCAGATTGTTCTATCGCGATGGCTTCTGGAAGCGATGCTGCGAAGGCGGTATCACATCTTGTTTCAATGGACTCTAATTTTTCATCTTTACCAAGCGTTGTTGCTGAAGGTCGACGAGTAATCAATAACCTTCAAAGATCATGTTCTATCTTTTTGGTGAAAACCATCTTTGCAATGCTTATGACTTTCATTTTCCTTCTTGTTTCTTGGATTGGTATTGGAAGCGAAACAACTTATCCATTTGAAACTAACAATATGTACATTTGGGAACTTCTTACCATTGGTTTTGCTAGCTTCTTTTTATCACTTCAACCCAATGAAGAAAAAATTGAGAACAAATTCTTTGATAACATCGCCACGAAATCTTTGCCTGGTGGCATAATTCAAACATTAACTATTCTAGCTATCTTTATTGTTAGCTGGACCAATCCTGACTTTTTATCCTTTCAAGCTGCAGCATCAATTGCTGTTATTACTTTCACCATCATTTCCTTATATACGCTTGTCATCATTTGCTGGCCATATGATATTTACCGTCGCTTCCTAGTGATTGCGATTGCGATATTAGTATCGTTATTCTTCATAATTGACCGCTTTGCGATATTTAATCTAGCCGAGAATCGAGAAAGCTTCTTTGCTATTGAATACAACTTGATTGATTCAAATAATTACTATGTTCTTTTATTAGCGGCTATTATAAGTATTCCACTTTATATTGGTTTAACTTTTCTTGCCGATTTTATTCAAAATAAAATAATCTTAAGAAGGAAGCAAAAAAATGAAAATAAATAAAGAAGTTCAAGAAGCTCTGTTAGCTAATAAACCTGTTGTCGCTTTAGAATCGACAATTATTTCTCATGGAATGCCATATCCAAAAAATGTTGAGACTGCATTGCTTGTTGAAAAAACAATTCGTGAAAATGGAGCGGTGCCAGCGACCATCGGCATTATCGATGGTGAGCCAATTATTGGTATGAGCCCTGAAGAAATTGAAGAATTTGGAAAGCGAAAAGGCATTAAGAAAGTATCTAGAAGAGATCTTCCGATTGTATACGCGAAAAAATATTGGGGCGCCACCACAGTTGCTTCCACGATGATTTTAGCTGCGCAAGCCGGCATTGAAGTTTTCGTTACCGGCGGTGTCGGAGGAGCACATCGAGATGCTCAAAAAACATTTGATATATCCGCTGATTTAGAAGAACTTAGTAAGAGCAATGTTACAGTTGTTTCTGCTGGAGTAAAAGCCATACTTGATTTGAACTTAACTTTAGAGATTTTAGAAACTAAAGGTGTGCCAGTTCTTTCTTATCAAAGCGATGAATTTGCCGATTTTTATACTCGCCATTCTGGCATTAAGATGGAAAATGTTGTTAACACTCCTCTAGAAATTGCTCAAATTATTAAAGCAAAAAGAGACAACAATCTTGATGGAGGCGTTTTGGTGGCCAATCCTATCCCTGAAGAAGATTCAATGGATCCAGATGTCATCAATAAAGCAATCAATGAAGCCTTAGAACTCGCTAATAAAGAAAACATTCATGGTAAGGATGTCACTCCATTTTTGCTTAAAACCATTGTTGATTTAACTCATGGAGATTCATTAGAATCTAATATCAAATTAGTGCTTAATAACGCTAAACTTGGAGCAAACATTGCTAAAGAATTAACCAAATTATGAGAATCGAAACAAAATATCGCGAAGGATTAAAGCATTTGATGAAGAAAGTGCCGCTTGATGAGATCAACGTGGTCATGCTTTCAACAAGCGTTAAATCAAATCGTCAAACTTTTTATTATCATTTTCGCGACATTGGTGATGTGCTTGAATCAATACTTTTAAAAGAAAAGATTTCGGTAAGTGCAAGACCGCACGACTTCGATTCGATAATAAAACCTTTGATTGCTTATATTAACGCCAATCACTCTTTCTTGCTATCTATATCAAATTCCTATCTCGAAGATAAGATAGAGCAATTCTTTTACTCCTATTTTTACAGTCGAACACTTCAATATTTAAAAGCGTATAAAAACGAGCAAGTTTTAACCTACTTAAATTATATTTCCAGGTATATCGCCTCTATTTTCTCAAAAGAAATGGCTTATTGGCTCAATAATTCTAACAAAGAAAAGCAAAGTCAACTCATCAAAAGACTTACTCCTATTTGGAATTATTTTGTTGATCAATATCCGTTACATGGTAAAAGCAAATGATTGACTTTGAATTTGTATCGCCAACAAAAATATATTTCGGAAAAGATAAAGAACTTTTAGTTGGCCAAATATTAAAAGAAAGAAATGCGAAAAAAGTTTTACTTGTTCTAGGCAAAGGTTCTGCTTTTAAAAGCGGTCTTTACGATAGAGTGGCTAAAGCTTTATGCGAAAACGATATTGAATTTTTCACTCTTAAAAATGTGAGGCCTAATCCAGACTTGTCTTCAGTTAAAGAAGGATTATCAATTGCCAAAGAAAATAATGTCGATTTTATTTTAGCTATTGGAGGTGGCTCAGTTATTGACTGTGCGAAATCCATCGCCGTTTCCTTCTTTTATGATGGTGATCCATACGATTTTAACAAATATATTGTTAAGCCTGAAAAAGCTTTACCAATTGGAGTTATTCTCACTCTTGCTGCTTCTGGAAGCGAATTATCTTCATCTTGTGTTATTTCTAACGATATAGAAGGTTTAAAACAAGGATTTAATAGCGACTTTGTTCGCCCAAATTTTGCTATATTAAATCCGGAATTAACTTTTTCGGTTTCTAAATATCAAACTGGATGCGGAATAGTCGATATCATCTCTCATTCCTTAGAACGATATTTTTGCCCAAGCGGAAAATATGAAATTGCAGATGAATTTGCTCTCGTCATCATTAAAGAGATGATCGAAGTAGGTGAAAGATGCATCGCTAAACCAGATGATTATTCCGCGAGAGGAGCGATGATGCTTTTAGGTGCCTATTCTCATAACGGATTAACATCATTAGGTAAGTTTTATACGATGAGCATTCATCAGTTAGAACATGCCTTAAGTGCTTTTGATAATAAGATTGCCCATGGCGCGGGTCTATCAGTATTAATTCCTGCTTGGATGGAGTATTGCTACAGCAAAGATATTAATAAATTTGTTCACTTCGGTGAGGTAGTTTTTAAACTTAATAGTGATGAAAAAAATATAAGTGCTAAAATGTCTATACAATCTTTGAAAAACTATTTCAAAAAGATTGGAATGCCAACTTCGTTAACTGAATTAGGCGTAAAGAAAGAAGATATTCCTCTTATCGCGGACAGATTGACAGTAAATGACACACGTGTGGTTGGTCTAAAGTCAATCCAACCGTTAAAAAAAGAGGATGTAATAAAGATATTTAATCTTGCCCTCTAAAAGGAGTTTTTATGAAAAAAGAAGATATTGCTAGCTTGATTGTCTATGTCTTGATGATTGCATTAGCCCTCATCATTGGCTTCACTTTGGTAAGTGGGATGTTTAAATCTTATAACCAAGCTTTTAGTTCCACATTCCTTAATCCTTACATTTTTGCTATTTTAACAATTATCGTTGGGATTCTTATCAACGCCATTGGTCTTGAATTAGGACACGTTTTAGGTGCACTAGCCGGAGGCTATAGCATCGTTTCCTTCAATATATTCGGACTTTGCTGGGCAAAAAAGAATGGAAAATTTAAATTTGGTTTAAAAGATTTTGATGGTTTAACTGGCGAAACCATCATTGCTCCAAAGAAAGAAAAAGCAAATCCTAAATTATATGTTTGGTTCCCACTTATTCTTTATGTTATTGAACTTGTCGCCTGCGTTATTTTATACACTCTCGGATCAAGTTCTGGATTAGACGCAAATAATCCTCTTATTCCATTAGGAACCGCTGCAATTATCATCATCACTCTTTCTTCTATGATGGCAATTTATAATTTTGTTCCAGTCAAACTTGATTCGATGACAGATGGATATCGCTTAACTTTAATATCTAAGCCAGTAAACGTTGAAGCTTATAATGAATTGCTTCGAATTGAAGACGCCCAAAGAAATGGCCTTGATATTGGTGAAGTCAAAGTCTTTGATGAAATCACTAACTTCACTGCATCTCTTAACTTAATTACTGTCTATGAAAATCTTGCGAAAAAAGAATACGATGAGGCCTTAAAAATCATCGATAAAATGTGTGCTGAACCAGAGAAAGTTTCTAAAACCACACTTTATAGACTTATTGCTCAAAAATTATATATAACTATCATCACTAAACCATTAGAAGAAGCTAAAAAGTATTATGATGATGAAGTTAATGATTCAATGAGAAGATTCATCTCTAATGATTTATCAATGGAGTCCATCAGAGCCTACGTCTTAATCGCGGGAATGCTCGATGAATCTCTTGGTGAAGTTGAATTTGCTAATTCACGTAAAGATAAAGCTATTAAAAGAGCGTTAGCCTCTAGAGCAAAAGTTGAAGAAGAATTATATAAAAACGCGATTAAAATTGTTAATGATGCTCATAAAGATTGGAAATTAAGCGAATTAGACAATTTCAAGAAATACTTTGCATAAAGCAAAAAACAACCGCTTTAATCGAAATAATCAGCCAAAATCACGGCTGATTATTTTTATAATACTTGTTTTTAAATTTAAATTTCCTGTAAAGATTTTTGAAATTCTACAAATTCCTTGAAACGAGGAAGAAGGAACTCTATTTTTCCTCTTTCGGTAACGTTAATAATTCCAGATAGTGACATTCTTTTCTTATACACTTGAATGTATGCGTTATTGAATTTTGTATATTCGATAATCTCCTTAACGGTTCCATTTTTAGAAGAAGCTAATGCATATGCGAATAGTTTCTGGTTATCAGGCATTTTTTCCCACATTTTTGAATATACATTATCTTCTAAAAGCGAATCAAATTCGTTAAGTATCTCTTCGTTTATATCTTTACTGCCAGAACGATACAATAAGTCCCCTAAGAGCTGATATGCATATGCATAACCGTTAGTCATTTTGGCCAATTTGATAGCTTGTTCGCTACTAACATTTAATTGTCGTTGATATGACTGTGCGACATCTCGTAAATTAAGTTTTGTCAGGTATAGTTTAGGTGCTCTTAAAAGAAACGTTAGATTTTTATCACTTGATAAGTTTGACACATTATCATATAAACCGGTCATAAGTAAAAATGTTTCTAATCCTTCTCTTAGAAGCGATTGATATGTATAAATAAAAGCCTTTATATTGTCATTATTTGATACATCATCGATAGTTATTAAGACTTTTTTCTGTTTCTTTTTTAGATACTTAAGCATTATTTCAATTAAAGAGATAACATTTGTAACAGGCTTTTCTCCTGAAATAGAAAAGGAAACACCTTTAAATGAAATAGAAAAATCTGTTTTTAAAAATAATTTTTTTAATTTTCCTTCGTTATATAACTTAGAAGCAAATTGATCATGCATATCCATAAAGGGATTTAAATCCACTGTTATCCAGTCTTTTTGTTCATCAAAGAACTCTTTAATTTGCGACAATAAAACAGTTTTTCCACATCCTCGAGGGCCCCCGATTAAATAAACTTTGCTTCTTGGGTCTTCTGATGTAAAAACAGATGTAATTTCTTCGAATTCATTTTTTCTTGGAATAAAACACTTCGGCTGTTCACCAAACGATATGTTAAATGGACTTGTATATGATTTCATAGCTTTCACCTCAAACTCATAATAACACGTTTTTCTCTTGTTGTCATTTGTTTACATTTGTTATCATCTGTTATCATTTTAAAATTTTGTTGTCATTTGTTAACATTTGTTATCATTTCCAATTTTTGTTATCATCTGTTATCAATTTTTTGCCATATAAAAAACTGGCCGTTTAGACATATAATCTAATTCGACCAGTTATAGTTAATTAATCTCTTTCTTCGTATCGAGAATTATCTTCGTTTGGAAAGTCTTCGCTATTAACGCTTTCGTCAGTTGCACGGAATTTACCTAGAATTCGATGTTCATCTGCGTATTTTTGAGTTATATCTAGAGTGGATTGTTCATCTAGAAAATCGCTGACAGATAAACCGAATTTATCGCATAGATACGTCACGTTTTCAGGTTTAGGCGACAAAGTTCCTTGTCGCCATTTTGAAATAACATTTTTACGAATGCGATATTTCTTAGCAAATTGTCTTTCGGTTAAATCAAGACATTTTAATAGGTAATCGACTTTCTCAACAACGGTCATTAATTTATTTCTTCTCTTTTAATAAATCGCGAATTTGAGTTAATAGTTCAGTTTCAGTTGGTGCAGGTGCAGCTTCTTCAACTGGAGCAGGTCTTTCTTCAGGATGCTTTTTGTAATATTCTTCACGAATCTTGGCATCGTATTCAGCTTTTCTTTGTCTTAATGTTGCAGCAACGCGAACAATAACAAATAAAACGATAGCAATAATCAAGAAGCTAATTACAGCATTGATAAGTGTTCCCCAGTCGATAATTGAAGATCCATTGAAGTAGTATGTTGTTCCGTGAAGTGTATATTTACTTGTTAATGCACTTTCCATTGCAGCATAGTTACCATCAGTGATTTCAACACCTTTGGTTTGAGCATAGATTTCGGTCATTTGTTTTAATTGATCTAACCCAAATGTTTGACCAATTCCTTCTATACCTTTTTGAGCATCGTTAGCAGCTGGTAAAACAGTAACTAAACCTTTAAGTCCTCCAGGAACACCCCATGTGCAGATACTTAATAAAATATTAACTGCAGCAGTGACGATTGCCCCGAAAGCTCCACCGATAATGACACCAACGGCCATATCAAGGACAGAACCTTTGGAAATAAAAGCTTTAAAGTCTTGCCACAAAGATCTTGCTTTCGCTTTCTTTTCAGCCTTTTTTGTTTTAGACATAAAATTTTTTCCTCCAATCGAAATGATTTTATCATTTTAAACATGAATAAGTATAAGAAAATAACAAATTTGATATAATTTATTGTAATTAAACGGAGAAGTTATTATGAGAAAAGTAAAAATTGTCGCAGACTCAACTGTCGATTTAACACCTGAACAATACAAGGATAATGATATCTTTGTTATCCCTTTATCTGTTAATTTTGGAGAAGAAAGTTATAAAGATGGTGTAGACATCACACCCGATGAGATATATGCAAAAGTTAAAAACGGAAGTTCTCTTCCATCAACCGCTGCTATTCCTCCACAGACATTCGTGGAACAATTAAAACCTTTTATTGATGATGGATACGATATTATCTTTTTAGGTATTGGTTCTAAATTATCAACCACTTATCAAAATCTTCACATCGCTAGTGAAGAACTTGGAGAAGAATATATTTTCCCAGTTGATTCAGAAAACCTTTCTTCGGGAACAGGCTTATTAGTTTTAAAAGCTTGTAAGCTACGAGATGAAGGAAAAGGTGCGAAAGAAATCAAAGAAGTTTTAGAAACATTAGTGCCGAAGGTATCCGCCAAATTTGTTTTAGAGAGACTTGATTATATGCGTAAGGGCGGAAGATGCTCTGCGATGGCCGCTATTTTTGGGACTCTTTTACATATTCACCCAATTTTAAAGATGGTCGGCGGTAAACTTGTTGTTGAAAAGAAACCTCGTGGACCAATGAAAGTGGCCTATAACGAAATGGCGAAAGAGCTAAAAGAAGATTTACCAAATATTGATTTTGATAATGTCATGATTACTCATGCCGGCATTGAACAAGATAGACTCGATTATATTTATAGCGAAGTTAGTAAATTAGTTGATCCAAAAATTATTCGCATCACTCGTGCAGGTTGCGTCGTTTCTTCGCACTGTGGCTTTGGCACAGTTGGTATTCTCTACATTAAAAAATAGTCATTTTAAAAGCGTCCTATTCCTCTATTTTGTTAGAAGAAATACTCTAGACGCTTTTTTGTTGAATTTTTATTTGCCAGAAATGGCCATCGATTTAAAGAAGATATCAGGAGTGAAAACTCCGTTAAGTTGCATCTTTTGCTCATTTGCAACTTCTTTAATAGAATTAAACATTTCCACTAAGTTTCCGGCGATGGTGATTAGTGATAGAGGTTCAGCAATTTTACCATCTCTAATCATAAAGCCTTGAGCTTGCAAAGAGAAATTGCCACTTTTCGCGTTCATGCCGGCATGAAGACCTTCGACTGAAGTGATATAAACTCCTTCTTTAATTTTAGAAGCGATTTCATCGAAGCTTTTTCTTCCAGGTTTAACATAGATGCAGTTAAGTGATGCAGTTGCTTTTGCTCCAACCGAACCATTTCCTGTTGGCTCCACATTATCTTTTGTTGCCGTTTCAAGAGTGTATAAATATGTTTTTAAAATGCCTTTATCGACGATAACCTTTTTAGATGTCGCTACACCTTCATCATCATGATATTTATAGAAGATATTTTTTTGGAGAGGGTCTTCTGTTATCGTTAACTTTTTATTAGCGATTGACTGATTGAGCTTATTGACAAATAAAGATGATTTCTTTTGAACTTCTTCGGCATCCATATTTGACAGATATGATTTAATCAAACTTGAAAGAGGTTGAGATTCGATGATAGTTGGATATTTCTTGCTCTTGCATTGAACTGAGCCAAGTTTCTTTAATCCATCTTCCGCGACTTCTTTAACAAATTTATCGACATCAAATTCTTTTGGATCTAATGAAGCAAAAACTTTGTAGCCAGTTTTGATTTCTTCACCATCTTTAACGGTTATTTCCGCATAGTAATAATATGATGCAATTTTATCTTTAAGTTTTAAGCCATATGAATTTTCTAATAGCGATTCATTAAACGATTCATTATAGGCAACAGAAGCAACTTCATTTATGCGTTTATCATAGGCTCTGAGTTTCTTTTCAATTTCCTTTAAGATAGCAATTTTATCTTTTATATCAGCTGAGAGAACCTCTTTATTAAAGACATTCTTTTTCGTATATTTTTTACTTCCTTTATAGATGATTGTTGGATTGTTTGTTTCAACGTTTTTCGCGCTTTCTATAATGGAATCAACCAAGAATTGTGGCGTATTTTTATCAAATTTCTCGGTATAAGCAGTACCCATTTTGCCATTATATATACCTCTAGCAAGAAGGGTAAATGTATTGCTTTGAGATAACGAATCGACTTCGTTATGAAATAAAGATACATTTGTTTCTTTGCTGTGAGAAAATGAAACGTCACAGGCTTCCAAACCTTTTTCTTTTGCTAATTCAAAGAATTTATTTACATTGATTTTCATTTAAGTTCTCCTCCGTTTCCGCCAACTAGAATTTGACTGACTCTGATGGTGGGTTGACCGACATCAGTAGGAATTGAACCTGATGCCGCACCACACATGCCTTGCGCGCGTTTTAAATCGTTACCAATCATATCGATGTGCATTAATACATCTTTGCCTGAGCCAATCAAACTTGCTCCTCGGACTGGTTCGCATATTTTTCCGTCGCGGATGATATAAGCTTCGCTGCAACCGAAGTTAAATTCACCGGTTGCTGGATTTACTGAGCCACCGTTTAATGATTTAGCATATAATCCTAACTTTGTAGCTTTAATGATTTCTTCAGGAGTGGATGTTCCGTTTGCGATGAAAGTATTCGACATTCTTGAAGTTGGTTCATACTTATATGATTCTCTTCTACATGCTCCATTTCCTTCCATTCCCATTCTTCTTCCGTTGAAGTTATCAATTAAATAAGATTTTAGGATTCCTTTTTCAATTAATAAGGTGTTGTGAGTTGGATTTCCTTCATCATCGATATTGTTTGATCCCCAGCCATTAACAATTGTGCCATCATCATAGGCTGTGACGATAGGTGAGGCAATTTGTTCGCCAAGTTTATTAGCAAACACTGATAAGTTCTTACTGACGGCGCTGGCCTCTAAGGCGTGACCGCAAGCTTCGTGGAAAATGACACCTCCAAAGCCGTTGCCGATAACAACTGGCATGATGCCACTTGGACATTCTTTCGCGGTTAGCATCGTCAAAGCGCTTTTCGCAGTTTCTTTTCCTAATTTAACTGGGTCGACATTTTCTAAGAAATATTCAAAGCCGGCGCTGGCACCTGGACCTGAGAAACCAGTTTCGATTTTATCGCTATCAACAGCAACACAGCTAAGAAACATTCTTGCTCTTTCTTTGCTGTCTTTATAAATAAAGCCTTTGGAAGTGATAAGCGTTATTTTGTTTTCATAATGGCTTAAACCGGATTTTGTTCTAACGATTTTATCGCTTTCATTTTTCATGGCTTCATCGCCTTTTTTGATGAAGTCGATTTTAGTTTTGCTATCTTCTAAAGCATGAGGTCTAAGATGAGGATGATGGTTTTTAACGTTTTTAATCTTTAAAGAAGTGACGGTTAATTCTTGTTTGCCATTAAATGAAGCTGATAATGAGGCAGCAAGATCTAATAGTCCTTTCTTTGACACGTCGTTTGTGTAGCCATACACACTTTGAAGATTTTTAAGTAATCTTATTCCTGCGCCGAAAGTTTCTGAAACTGTTGAAGATTCAACTTTTCCGTTTTCTACTGAATATAGATATGAACATTTATCTTCAATAAATATTTCAGCATAGTCCGCGCCGGTTGATAGTCCTTTGTTTAGGACTTCAATTGCTTGTTTTTTGCTAAGCATTTCTTTTTTCTCCTTCTATTTAAAATGATATTTATATATTGGTAAGAACATCGACTTGTGTTCTTTTTTAGCTATTAGTTGGATGGCAAATTTTCCACTCATAAGGGCAATTGGTAGACCGCCAGGCATCACAATCCATTGGCCTGCAAGTATCAAATTGTGAATTCCTTTTACTTTTGAATGATGTAGAAGTTGCTTTCCATCCGCAGTAAACGAGAAGGGCATATACGCTCCGCGATAAGCATTGACATATCTTTTATAAGTTATCGGAGTGGTAACATCGATAATTTCTAAATCATCTTTAAGCGTTTCAAACCGTTTTTCAATTCGCTCTTTTACCATTTTTGCTATCTCTATTTTTTGATCAGCATAGGCTTTGTAATTTTGATGCAATTTTTCCCAATAGTAATAGTCGCGATCATCTTGATGTATTAATACATTTAGAAGCACTCTTCCATCTTTGATGAAGCTATTATCGTAGCTATAATCGCGCATCTTGATAGATTTCTCACATTTTTTAGCGACAATAAATGGTTCACATTCAAATTCATAAGTTGATGTTATGTTTAGTTCTTTTAATTTTTCTACATCCGCGGAGAAGGAGACATAAACGCATGATGGAAGGGGATATTTATCCATCTTTACAAAACGTTTTTTAAATTTATGTTCTTTCTTTTCTTCTTTTAATAATCTTCTAGTTAATTCGTAGGCATCGATGCAAGAGACATAGTAGTCGCCTTCAACAATCTTTCCATTTTTAAGTTTTATAGATTGAATGTTTTTATTGACGATGTTTAATTCATCGACTTCAGAGTTGTTGTGGATATAGCCACCTAATCGGCGATATTCTTCCTCCATCCTTTTTACGATAATTGTGCTTCCGCCTTTTGGAACGCCACCATTATTGAAAGCGATGGTTCCGAAAGCATATAAAGTTGTATAGAGGTTTCCGCTTCCTGGCACAATTTTTGAAAGAATATACGCTAACTCTTTTGATTTGAATTTTTTAGCAAATTGTTCTTGCGAAATATTGCAAGCGTATAAAAAAGGAACGAGATAAGGAATCATTTTAAAGCCATATTTTAAATAATCGATGATGTTTAATGTGGCTAAAGGCTTTTCCATCGGAAGAGGCATTTTATAGAACTTAATCGTGTATTTTATCAATTTATGAATCAACCTTTTATCCTTAGGAGAAAATTCTATTAACTCTTTTTCTAAACGATTTAAATCGCTCCAAAAAGTAAAAACTTTTCCGTTATATTCAACCGATCCAAAATTGTCCGAATAAATGATATCTTCATCATCAAAGGCATCGACATCTTTCCACATCTGATTGATGCTTGTTCCTTCTTTGGTGCCTGTTAGCCAATGGATGCATCCATCCACTTTATAGCCTTTGCGATACCACGATGTGCACAATCCTCCATTTGTTGGATTCTTTTCATATATTTCACTTATAAAACCATGCTTTTGGGCGTAGATACCTGCGCTTAAGCCTGAGACACCTCCGCCGATAATGATGATTTTTTTCAACGTCTCTTCTTTTTTCATATGCGCAGTAATAATTATATTCGTGTGTGCATACGAAAACATTAAAATTCATCTTTCCAATTTAACTTTGAGATTAATAGTTAGAAAAATATCGATTAATGCGACTAAATCAGTGGCAACGCCTCACTGTGAACCACATCTTTTTTAATTTTTACTTCTAGGCACTTCTAAGTGAACTTCTAGCACTTCTAGCTAATTTAAATTTTAGTTAACTTAACAAAAGTTCTATTGCTTAGATAGGTAGGAATTTTTTCGCTACTATCAAGTAATAAATATTTTTTATCAACAAGTTTGCCAAGAATATTTTTTCTAAAATAAGTTGAAGACGCCACGTTTAATGATTTTGCTATCTCACTAGCTCTCTTTTTATTCACATAGCAAAAAGATAATATATCAAGGTCGCGTTCATCGATTGTCACATCATCTACGTAAACCTCTGGATTGGCGTTTTCTTCATTTATTACACCTTTTTTGTAATTTAAATTTGGCATTGTAAGGACGAAATGGTTTTGATCGCAACTAATATAAGGCTTATGGTTTTCATCTACGTTGTAATAGTCTTCAGCAATCAAGTCAAATCCGCTTCCTTTGTTTTCAACATAATTTATTGCTTCTAATGTTCTTGCGATAACTTCGTTTCTTCTTCTAGGAGTAATTGAAGAAATTTGTGTCTCTTTTTTTATTCGCGAAACGCCTAGCAACGAACCCGGAGAAATAATTTCTAAACGATCAATATATACATCAATTTCAATTATTGAAGTTGTTAAATAATAATTTCTATGGCAGAGTGCATTGCTAATGCCTTCTTTAATTGAACGTATCGGATAGGAAGGAAGATTTTCTCTACCTTGGTCGTTTTTTAGCCAAACTTCTAGCGAATGTTCATTTATATAAACTGTGGCTTCATCGATAACATTTACAATTGGACCTATAAACGATTTCGGAGCGTAAATGATTCTTTGTCCTTTATTTATTGATGGATAAAATGTTATATCTACCCGACATTCATTTGACTTGCAATCATCTTTAAATAAAAGCGCACCTTTTGATAAATTGTAATTGGAGTTCATAAAACCAATAGACATCAATTGCTTATCGCTAAGGTTTTTACCTGTGTTTTTAACAGCAGCGTTTTGCAGCGAAGAAAAATCTTCTGATTTATAATTTTGATGAGTAAAAATAGAATCGTAGCTTATGTTTTCACTAAAAAGAACCATGTTGCGTATTTCTTCAGATGTTGCTAAACGAGTAATGCCCACATCTCTAACGAAGACAAGTGCACTTCCTTTGCTATGAAGAAACACTGGTTTTATCGAAGAAGCTTTAATATTAATTTGTAAGATATATCTTGTTTCATTTCCTTTTATTGTTAATGGATTAATTTGATAGTCAATAGATGGCTCAAATCGTTGAGCTAACTCACGATGTATTAAAAGAATTTGCTTGTCTGCTTCTAAATTATTTAACGATAAAACCTTATGTGTCTTATCTTCAACGCCGACAAACAGCACGCCTCCACTAGAGTTCGCGTAAGCATTTATTGTTTTGAGCCATGATAAAAGTAAAGAATCATCTTCATTGACTTTATCATTTAATATTCCCTTAAATTCAACGCTTTCGTTCTCTAAATTTATTCCAGGAAATAATTCTTCAAATTTCATTTTCTTACCTCGAATTTATAATAGCATAAAACCAAATTTACTTCTAGCAACTTCTAGCAAAACTTCTAGGCACTTCTAAGTAAACTTCTAGGCACTTCTAGCTGAACTTCTAGCACTTCTAGCTCCTCTATAAAGTATCTTGATTAGTAAGTAATCATAATCGTTAAAAATTGAAAATAAACCGAATTTAATATTGAGAACAATATGATTTTCAATTAACGAGCTTTGTTATTGACGAAAATGTTGTTGTTTTTATTTGCTTAGCAATGCTAAAATCATTTACGTTACTTTCTTTAAGACCTTTATGGCTTAAGGCGGAAGGAGTTAAATGTTATGAAAAAAGGAATTCACCCAGAGACACATAAGGTAACAGTTACATGTGTTTCCTGCGGAGCCACATTCGAAACACATTCAACTAGCAAAGAATTGCACGTTGACACTTGTTCAAATTGCCATCCATTCTATACTGGCAAACAAAGATTCGTTTCCAATGATGGTCGTGTAGACCGTTTCAACAAGAAATACGGATTAAAGAAATAAGGAGTTTATGTCCATCCTCGCGGGTGGACTTTATTTTTATTTATGAAAAATCTTAAAAACACATTGAAATTATCGTTAGCCGTTGTTGCCCTTCTTCTTGCTGGTTGCTCAAACAACTCTTTAAGCAACAGCGATTCGCTTATTGATGGAAGTGAAACATCAAGTGTTGATGGCAATTCAAATACATCAGTTGATAATCACGATGATCCTGATAACGATAAAGAATTCAATGGATATTACTCTTCAATAAGTAGCAGCGATACTGGGTCTACGTTAAAAGATAAATTAGTTGCACTTAACAAAAGCAAAAGGAAATCAACAGTTGGCTATGATGGTTTAAAAACAGCGTACCGATATATTGATGTTGATTGGACTGGCAAAGTTGGTGATGGCAAGATTATTGGTTTTTATAATAATGCACTTTTAGGACCGAATTGGGATAAAGGTTCAACTTGGAATCGAGAGCATGTTTGGCCGGACTCGAGAGGTGGCGGTACAGTTGATGGTGATGCTTTTATGACTCGTCCAACCTCTACAAAAATTAACTCAAGTAGAGGCAATAAAGTTTTTGCTGAATCTGGAGCATACGATCCAGCATGCGAAGGATATACTAATTACCGTGGAATTTGTGCTCGAATCGTTTTTTATTGCGCCATTGCAAATATAAATTTAAGCATTGTTGATTCAACAGGTGGTTCAAGCGCATCAATGGGCAAATTATCTGATTTGCTTAAATGGAATCTAGCGTATTTACCAAGTTCATCTGCTGATGCGGCTTTGGAATTACGTGTTGAGCATAATCGAAACGAAGTAATACAAGAAAAATATCAAGGAAATCGTAATCCTTTTGTTGATCACCCTGAATATGCTTGTAAGATTTGGGGAAGCACTAATTCTGCAACTAAGGCCGCATGCGGTCTATAATTATTTAAAATTAATTAGAACAAGGAGTCCCTCATATGAAAAACAAGTTCTACATCACTACACCTATTTATTATCCAAGCGCGGAAGCACATATTGGTCATGCTTATTGCACTGTAATGTGCGATATTTTAGCTCGATATAAAAGAATGCGTGGAGTGGAAACTTATTTTTTAACAGGCACTGATGAGCATGGCGAAAAGATACAAAAGAAAGCTCAAGAAAAGGGTGTGACTCCTCAACAATATGTCGATGAAATCGCTGAAAAGTTTAAAGAACTATGGAAAGCGATGAGAATATCTAACGATGATTTCATCCGCACAACCGAAGAAAGACACATTAAAGTTGTGCAAGACGTATTCTCGAAACTTTACAATAATGGCGACATCTATCTAGGCGATTATGAAGGTTGGTATTGCACTCCTTGTGAGTCATTTTGGACTGACACTCAAGTTGGTGAAGAACACCTCTGCCCTGATTGTCATCGACCTGTTCATAAAGCTAAAGAAGAAGCCTATTTCTTCAAAACTCAAAAATATCTTCCTGATTTATTAAAAGAAATGGATGAAAATCCAAAATTTATCCTTCCTATTAATCGAAAAAACGAAATGATGAATACTTTCATTAAACCAGGGTTAAATGATTTGTGTGTTTCTCGAACCTCTTTTGATTGGGGCATAAAAATAAAAGAAAATCCCAAACATATTGTTTACGTCTGGCTCGATGCATTAACAAATTACATTTCTGCACTTGGCTACGATAGTAAAGATGATTCTTTGTTCAAGGAATTTTGGCAAGATGAAGATTCGGAAATCGTTCATGTTGTCGGCGCGGATATTTCCCGCTTCCATGTCATTTATTGGCCAATGTTTCTAAAAGGCTTAGGCTTAAGACTTCCTGATCGAGTATTTGTTCATGGCTTATTAGATTTAAACGGCGAGAAAATGTCGAAATCTAGAGGCAATGTTGTCTCACCATTCCCTCTCATTGAGCGTTACGGTGTCGATGCTGTTCGCTGGTTTTTAGCTCGCGAATTCTCATTTGGAAGCGACGGAAGATTTACTCCAGAACTATTTGCGGAACGTGTAAATGTCGACCTTGCAAATAACTATGGAAACCTCATTAGCAGGGTTTCTACCATGATAATTAAGTATTTTGATGGAGTTGTTCCTGAAATAAAAGAACTTAACGATTCTGCAAAAGCAATGAAAGAATTAACTGAAAAAGTAATAGCTGAATATGAAGCTAATATGGATGATTTAAAAATTAGCGAAGCGTTAATCGCAGTTGGTAATCTATTAGATGCGAGCAACAAATATATAGAAACAAGCGAACCTTGGGTTTTAGCTAAAGAAAATAGAATTGATGAACTACAAACCGTTATGGCGGTTTTAGTTAATTCCATCATGGTTGCCAGTAAGCTTCTTTCCCCTGTTTTAGTGGAATCAGTAGAAAAGGTCTATGCTCAATTTGGCGTTAAAAAAGAACTTCAAAGTTATGAAACTATCTCTACTTTCTGCCCATTTGCCGGTTTAAAAGTTATGAAAGCTCAACCTTTATTCCCTCGCCTTGATGTGAAAGTAGAAACCGAATACATCAACTCAATTTCTAAAAACTAAAGATCAAAATCTTTTAAATAAAGCCATAAATATAAGGCTTGATAACGTGAATACGAATTGATGATGTATTTATCATCCTCTTCTTTCGTATCGATATTATCTTGATAGGAAACTGTGCCTTTGTTTCCGTTTAATTTTAAATATAAATCGTTTATGAAATTACCAATTTGTCGAGCCTTATTATGCGTTTTCCAATATAGATATCTTGCATAGCTATCTTTTTGGATTTCCTTACTAAATCCATTCTTATAGTTATCTATCGCCTCTTTATTATTGGTCGCATAGATAAACGGATAAAGTGAGCTTATTGTGTAAACATAGCCAGAATATCTTAGATATTCATTTTCGGAGTTTAAGCAAATGTAGGCTGCAACCAAATTTGCATCTTCTTCTCTAATGATTCCTTTGGTGTGAGCTATTTCATGAGCTAATGTAAAAGCGTATTCTCCTGCAGTAATGTATGGATTGATATTAGCTTCTCCTGTTGGAGCGAAAGCCACGCCTGTAATGCCAAGCTCACGATAAATAAGTCCTAATATAGGCATTTCTTTGGCTTTAGTTGTCTTTTTTGTATAGTAGTCATCATCGTCGAAAACTTCAAATTCTTTGAGCATAATTTTATTTAGTTCAGTAATGCTATATGGTCGAATTAAAGAGCCATCATCATTGTAATTTAGCATCTTTGATATTTCGTTATAATCATCTTGAAAATAGGCAACTATATCGATGTATTTATCGGTGTCTTCTATCAAAGTTGTGTATTGAGGAATATTTACAGGCAATCGGTTATATTCCATTCCTGCAGTTCCTAAATATAGAAGGGAAATCAAAGAGATAACAATTCCAAGATTAAGAAAATATCTAGATGAGCCTTTAAATTTAAATCGATGAAGTCGCCTAATGATAACAATTAGCCAAATAAGAATATAAAGAACTAAAACAATAACGAAAAATTCGAATATCGAAAATGGAAGAAAACTAAAGATAGTTCCGCTTAGATATTGCATCCATCGAGAGATGCTTCTAGACCAGCCTTCGGATATATTTTGATTAGTCCTTAAGATTAATAACAAAATAAAGATTGTCAAAATAGTGAGAAATGTTATTAGAGAAGCATAGAATTTTTTCTTATATTTGCTCATAGTTTAGTTAATTTTATCAAATTAGTTGTGCTATGCTAAATTTATGTTTTTAAAGATACCTCTAAATTTTTTCATCAAAGCGATGGCTAAAGGCGACAAGAAATTCGCGAAAAAGACTAAAACCTTTGGTATGTATCATCTTTTAAAAGACTTAAGCTATGTTGATGATGGTGACGAATATCATAAATTAGACATCTATTCTCCGGTTTTAAATCACGAAAACGGAATAAGTCTTCTCTACATTCATGGAGGCGCTTATGTTTATGGCAAAAAAGAAGGACAAACTGTTTTTTCCTCTTGGTTCGCGGATAAAGGATTCAAAGTTATCACCCCTAACTATAGATTGATCAATAATAGTGAAAACATTGACTTTGTTTCACAAGTTCAAAATATCTTTAAAGTATTAGAATTCATCGAAGAAAATAGATTTGAATTTAATGTAGACTCTAACAATCTTTGTCTCATGGGTGATTCTGCTGGAGGACATATTTGTCTTATTGTTGATTTGATTTATCATAACAAAAAAGTTCAAGATTATTTCAAAATAGAACGACTCCCAAACGTGAACATCAAATGTGTTGCTTTAAATTCGACAATGTATGATTATGCATCGCTTATGAAGATTGCAAAAAAATTATTAGTTAAAAAAGATATTAAAAAGATATTTTCTAAAAATTGTTTTGAAGAAGGATATATGGAGAAATTGTCTCCTTCATTTTATATAAAGAAAGGCGCGAAAACCTCGCCTCTATTTGCATCTAGCTCCTATCACGATATGTTTTTAGATCAAACGCTTAAACTTAAAAATGATGCAACAAAATACCATTTAGATGTCGAATTTTTGCTTGAAAGTAGTCCAAACAAAAAGGTCGGTCACATCTACAATCATTTTATGTTTACTGATGAAGGACTTAAATGCAATAATGCGATGGTTGATTTTTTCTATAAACACGCAGAGAGAAAGATTGATAAAGTTGATAAATAGAAGCAAATCATCGAAGAAGTTGAATACTTTTACTTTGTAAAATATAATAGTCGCTATGAGCAAATTAGACCAAAGAAAAACACCATATTTAGATGCCTTAAAAAAATACGTAAACTCTGATGTGTTGCCTTTAGATGTTCCTGGTCATCACATGGGAAATGTTTCAAATAAACTCAAATCCTTTTTAGGCGATATGACTTATCGAGCGGATGTGAACGCTCCTATCGGCATGGACAATTTAGCAAATCCAAAAGGAGCTTTATTAGAAGCTGAAAAACTTATGGCGGATTTTGCTCACGCCGAACATGCATTTTTCTTAATTAACGGCACCTCATCAGGTATCTTGGCGATGATTATGACCGCTTGTAAGGCTAACGACCGCATAATTCTTCCCAGAAACGTTCATAAATCTATAATCTCCGCTTTAATACTTTCTGGAGCGTCACCAGTTTATGTTGCTCCTAAATTAGACACTGAACTTGAAATCGCTAATCAGCCATCAGTCGATGACTATATCAAAGCGATGCAACGATATCCAACTGCGAAGGCAGTATTTGTCATCAATCCAACTTATTTTGGAGCTGTTTCTGACTTAAAACGTATTGTTAGTGAGGCTCACACTCGCGGAATGGTTGTGCTTGTCGATGAAGCTCATGGCGCTCATTATTATTTTGATAAATCCGGTCCAGTTTCAGCTATGGATGCTGGCGCAGACATGGCTTCTGTATCATTTCATAAGACTGGTGGATCATTAACTCAATCATCAGTGCTTTTACTAAATTCAAAGGTAATTTGCCAAGAAAGTGTCAGAAAATGCCTCAATATTTTAAATACAACCTCCCCTTCTAGTATCCTTTTAGCCTCTTTAGATGCTGCTAGAGAATATGTTGCGCTTCATGGACAAGAGAATATGAATCGCGTTCACGAATTATCTAAATTTGCTCGCGAACGCATCGCAAAAATTCCTGGTTTTGTTCCATGCGGTAAAGAACACTTTTTATCAAAAGGATGTTATGACTACGATGAAACAAAACTAGTAATCAAATTGGAACATTTAGATATCAATGGTTTTGGACTCTATCATCTTTTAAAGAAAGAATACAATATTCAATTTGAACTAGCTGAAACCTATGTTGTTATGGGCGTTTTAGCTCTAGGGAATAATAAAGCGCAGATGAATAGACTCATCAAGGCTTTAAAAGATGTTTCTAAAAAACATTATTCAAAAAAATATAATTATCAAAAACACGCCTTTGGTATCGACTTCCCATTTCAACTTATTAGACCTCGTGCTGCCTTTCACGCGCCTGGTAAAATTGTAAATTTAGCTGATGCAGTTAACTCAATTTCTAAAGAATCTATTATGATTTATCCTCCAGGAATTCCTTTAATTGTTCCTGGAGAAGTCTATACTAAAGAGCTTATCGAACGTATCGAAGAATATAAGAAACTTAATGTAACTATTTTAAGCGATTATGGCGCCGATAAAGTTAACGTTATTGACACTTCCAAATGGACTAGATTCCATGTTTATGAAAATAAATTAAATGACTATCTTACTAAACGCATGTCTAATCCTCGATTAGATGGTTATGAAATGCCTTTTGAAGGAGATGCTCATTTTGGCACTTTAATATTGCTTCCATTTAGAAAAGATACTTGGAGAAATAATGCATTGCCTGCGCAAGAAAACTTTAAAGAAGTAATTGAAGCAATAGCAAAATTTGAACCTGTTTATGTTGGTATCCATCCTTCAATTTATAAGAAAGTTATTTCTGATTATCAAAATAAGAAAAATATCCATCCTATCAAAATAAAATACGATGATGCTTGGGTTAGAGATACTGGACCTATATTTGTTAAAAATAATGATAAAATGCGACTTGTTGATTTTAGATTCAATGCTTGGGGTGGAGATGTCGATGGCCTTTATTCTAACTATAAAGACGATGATTTGCTTGCAGGTAGATTAGCTAAATTATTTAAAGTTGAGCGTTACTATTTAGATGATTTTATTCTTGAAGGTGGAAGCATTCACGTTGACGGTGAAAAAACATGTTTAGTGACTAAAGCTTGCTTGCTTTCTAAAGGTAGAAATCCACGATTAAGCAAATTAGAAATTGAAGAAAATTTAAAAACATATTTAGGCGTCAATAAAATAATTTGGCTTGAGCACGGTATTTTCGAAGATGAGACTAATGAACACGTTGATAACATTGCCTGCTTTATTAAACCTGGTGTTGTTGCTTTGGGTTGGACTGATAATAAAGATGACCCGCAATATAAGTATTCTTATGAAGCATACAAGACGCTTAAAAGTGAAACTGATGCCATGGGAAGAAAATTCAAAATTGTTAAAATCAAATTGCCAGATCCAATTTACATGAGCAAAAAAGAAGCAAACGGTATTAAAAATTCACGTTTTGACGCTAAGCAAAGACTTGAAGGTAGTCGTTTAGCAGCGAGTTACATTAATTTCTATCAAGGTGAGAAATTTGTAATCCTCCCAGCTTTCAATGTCAAAGAAGATAAATTGGCTAAAGCTAAATTGAAAGAACTCTATCCAAATAAAGAAATTATTCAGATTAATTCTAGAGAAATCTTATTAGGTGGAGGAAACATCCACTGCATCACTATGCAAATTCCATATCAAAAGGAGTTTAAAGAACATAATGAAAATTAAAGTTGCAATTACTCAAATGTCTTGCTCGTCAAATTATGATGAGAACATAAAAAAAGCTATACGTATGGTAGAAAACTGTGCCAAAGAGGGTGCAAACATCATTTTGCTTCAAGAACTTTTTACAAATTTATATTTTTGCCAAGTCGAAGACTACGATAAGTTCTCGCTAGCGGAAGAATATAAAAATTCAAAAACAATTAAAACATTTCAAGAAGTTGCTAAAAAGAATAATGTAGTCTTACCAATTTCTTTCTTTGAAAGAAGTGGAACAAATTATTTTAATTCTCTCGCTGTTATCGATAGCGATGGCAAAGTTCTTGACTTATATCGAAAAACTCATATTCCAACTGGCGAATGCTATGAAGAAAAATTCTATTTCTCTCCAGGTGATACTGGCTTTAAAGTTTTTAAAACCAAATTTGGTCGAGTTGGTATTGGCATTTGTTGGGATCAATGGTTTCCAGAGACAGCGAGAATTTTAACTTTGAAGGGTGCTGAAATTTTACTTTTTCCAACAGCAATTGGAAGCGAACCTGTTTTAGTTCGCGATTCCATGATTCATTGGCAAAATACGATGCGTGGTCATGCAGCCGCAAACATAATTCCTGTTTTAGCTTCTAATCGAGTAGGTGTTGAGAAAGCTAAGAATTCATCGATGGAATTTCAAGGCTTCTCCTTTATTGCTGATTCTCATGGTGAAGTCGTTGAACAGATGGATAGAACTTCTGAAGGTTATCGCATTCATGAATTTGATTTGGATGAAATTAATAAAGAAAGAGTTTCTTGGGGCGTATTCCGTGACCGCCGTCCAGAATGTTATAAAGATATCTTAAAATATTCGAAAACCGATGAATAAAAACGACAATAAGAAAGATATAAGAAAAGGGAAAGTCAACCCTAATTCTATTAAGGAATTTAAAGTTCATAATGACTGTGAACTTCTTCCTTTTTTATTAGAAAAATATCCTTCTTTATCACGAAATGCAGTTAAATCACTTCTCAGCAATCATCAAGTTGCTGTCGATGGCGCGCCTGTGAGTCAATTCAATCTCAAATTAAGTAAAGAAGATACTGTTATTGTCTCCAAAAATCGCATTGCTAAAAAAGAGAGAAAAAATCTTCCTATCATTTTTGAAAACAAAGAACTGATAGTGATCAATAAGCCTAGCGGCCTCCTTTCGATTGCTAGCGACAACGAAAAAGGAAGAACTGCTTATCGCATGGTAAGCGATTATCTCCAACAAAAAGATAAACATTCTCGCATCTATGTTGTGCATCGTCTAGATGAAGATACTTCCGGCGTGCTTGTATTTGCAAAAAATCCACAAATTAAGGATGCTTTACAAAAAAATTGGAACGAAATTGTAAAATCTAGAAGATACTATGCTGTCGTGGAAGGTGTGCTAGAAAAGAAAGAAGATTGTCTTGTTAATTATTTAAAAGAGAACTCTTTAAATTTAATGTATGTCACTAACGACAAAAAGCATGGAAAAAAATGTATAACAAATTATAAGGTAATCCGTTCCAACAAACTTTATTCTTTATTAGATATAAATATCGAATCCGGACGTAAAAATCAGATACGTGTTCAACTTGGTAATATTAACCATTATGTAATTGGCGATGATAAATATGGAGAACCAACAAATCCTATCAATAGATTAGCACTACACGCTTATGAACTTAGCTTTGTCCATCCTTTAACAAATAAGCTCATGGTTTTTAAAACAGAAATCCCTCAAGAATTTATAAAATTATTTACTCATAAAAATTGAAATATATTGATTTAATCGGTATTTTTCATATTGCTATTAATAAAAATCGGACAACAGTTCGAAATTTATTCTTGAATGATTTTTATTTTCTTTTATATAATAAACCTATGCTTATCGAACTCCTTAAAAAATTAAAAGAAGCCGCCCTATCATCACTGCCTGTCGCAGCTGTTGTTTTAGTTGTTTATTTAACTAAATTTATAACCGGCACCGAGATGCTAACTCTTCCGGAATTAACGCTATTTTTAGTGAGTGCAGTTTTGGTTACGTTTGGCATGTGGCTTTTTAATTTTGGTAGCGAGCGATCCATGTCTAAAATTGGTGAATATTTAGGTTCATCAATCACCAAAAAGCAAAGCATGTTTTTACTTGTTATCGTCTTCTTTTTGGTCGGCGTTTTTGTGACAGTTGCTGAGCCTGATTTAGCTGTCTTAGCTGAACAAGTTCCAATCAATAAATGGCTATTAATTATTGGCATTGGAGTTGGTGTTGGAGTTTTCTTAGTTGTTGGAGCTTTGCGAATTTTATTTGGTAAATCCCTTAAAATTTGGCTTTTAGCTTTTTATGGACTACTCTTCGCTTTGGCCTGCTTAGTTGATGACCAATTTATTCCTTTATCTCTTGATTCAGGCGGCGTAACTACTGGTCCTATAACCGTGCCATTCATTCTTGCTCTTGGCATTGGTATAGCCGCGAGTAAAAGTGGAAATAAAAATGCTGATAGCTTTGGCTTAGTTGCCTTCTCTTCGCTTGGACCAATTTTAGTTGTCATGATTCTTTCTTTGACAATGAAAAATGTCGATTATACATTTGAACCTTCTATCATTGGAAATGATTGGAACGCTATTATTCCTCACTTTTTAGAAGGCTATTTTTACCACGAAGGCGGCAATGGTGCATTTTTAAATGTGCTATTAGCTATTTCTCCAATTCTTGTTTTCTTTGTTGTTTATAATTTCCTTGCTTTAAAACTTCCAACTAAGAAATTGGTTGATATATTAGTCGGCATTTTTATTACATACATTGGATTAGTGCTTTTCTTAGGCGCAGTCGAAGCTGGCTTCTTGCCGATAAGCCAGAAGTTAGGACGAGAACTAGCGGATAAGACACCATATCTAGTCTTAATCGGCGTAGTTTTAGGTATTGCTGCGGTCTTTGCTGAGCCAGCAGTTCACGTTTTAACTGATCAAATCGAAAATGTCAGCTCTGGCGCAGTTCATAAAAATGCGGTCTTTGCTGCGCTTGCATTAGGTAACGGTTTAGCTATCGGTCTATCGATGGTTAGAGTTTCTATCGGCTTTAATCTTTTATACATCATTGTCCCTGGCTACATCTTAGCCTTCGCTTTGTCTTTCTTTGTTCCAGATATCTATTTTGCTATCGCTTTCGATTCTGGTGGTGTTGTCTCTGGCCCAATGAACTCAACTTTCATCTTGCCTTATGCAATCGGAGCTTGCTATGCCTTAAATGGCAACAGCAAAATTATGACTGATGCTTTTGGAACAATTGCAATCGTGGCTATGATGCCGTTATTAACGATACAAAGTATCGGTTTATTCGCGACAGTTAAACAAAACAATCAACTCAAAATTGCTCGCTTCAGAGTTAAAGAAGAATTCGATGATCAAATCATTCATTTTTAAGGAGGGCTTATGGAAACTAAGATAAAAAAAGTTGTCAAAAAGATAAAAGACAAAACTGAAGAAAAAATTGTTGACCGCACTCCTTTTGAAGAAGCTAATGAAATTAAACCATTAAAAATGTTTGTCATCATCGTTGCTTATGGTCAAGCCAATGGTATCATTAAAATTCTTCATGATTTAGATGTCGCTATGTCGATTACGACAATTGGTGAAGGAACTTATATGCGAGAATCGCAACTTCAAGGGCCTAAAAAACAGCTTATCTTTACTTTCATCAAAGATGAAGATGTCGATTCATTTAAAGAAAAGATATCTGAAAGATTTCAAGTATCTACCGCGGCGAAAGGAATTGCTTTTTCAATTAAACTTTCTAGCGTCTGCGGTGTCAGCGTCTACAAATTTTTAACTAATACTCGTCAAATTAACAAAAAGGAGAATAAGAAATTATGGAAAAAGTCGAAAACGAATTAATTGTTTGCATCATCAATGATGGATTCTCTGATTTAGTCATGCTCGCCGCGAAAAATGCTGGCGCCAGAGGTGGAACTATTTTCCATGGCAAAGGAACCGGGAATAGCGATATCGAAAAATTCTTTGGCATTTCCATCACTCCTGAAAAAGAAATTGTTTTCATCATTGTTAATGCTGAACAAAAAGATACGATTGTATCAGCAATTTATAAAGAAGCAGGCTTAGATACTAGAGGTCAAGGAATCATATTTACTCTTCCAGTATCTGACTTTGTTGGACCATCATTAAAACCAGAAGAAGAAACTAATATAGATTAGTCTCATTTAGTCTCAAAAATAGCCCTTTGATATTGTTTTTATATATAAATATAAGATAATAATTTCATGGAAGAAAGCTATATCAATGAGATTAAACTAAAAGATAAAATCAAAGATAAATTTTCCTTCTTAAAGGACCCACATTCTTTTTTCTATTATGTATTATCGCTTATCGGCGTTGGCTTAGGTTTTTTTGGCTATGCTTTATTGACTCAAAAATTCACCACTCCTTATAGCGGTGATTTCGCTCAGCAAACATATCAGTTTTATTACAATTTTTATGATGACTGGTGGACGTTTTTTAAAACAGGTCAATTCCCATTTTATGATTCCAATACATTTTTAGGCGCGGATAACGTTTTTGCTAATACGTATTATGGTTTATTTTCACCCTTTACCTTTCCAATTCTTTTTGTTCCTCGTTCGTTCATCCCTCAAATGATGGCTTTAATTAGCATCGCTAGGTTAGTCGTTGGAGGACTCTTTTTCCGCATCTATTTGAAATATTTAGGGACCAGCGAATACACAGCAAGAATCTTTTCTATTGCTTACGCTTTTACAGGTTGGATGGCCTATTATCTCTGGTTTAATTCCTTTTATGAGGTTATGACATATTTTCCTTTGATACTTTATGGTATCGAAAAAATATTGAAGGAAAAGCAAATATTGTTCGTCTTCATTGGCTTTTTCTGTTTAGGCATTGCTAATTATTTCTTCTTATTGACTATCGGTATATTTGCTGTTTTATATGCCGGATTCCGTTATTTTCAAACTCTTAAAACTAGAGATTTAAAAGACAACTTATTAGTCATCCTTTATGGCTTTTTAGGTTTCCTTTTTGGCATTGGGTTATCGATGTTCTGCGTATTCCCCGCACTTATATCGTCATTTTCTATAAACAGGGCTAAAAGCGCGACTTATTTTGAAAATCTTAAAGAAGCATTAATAAGTGGAGATTATGGAACATTCTTTAAACTATTTTTTACTTGCTGGAGTTCTAATTTAACTTCTTATGGAGGAGAATATGAAGAATATTATTATTCCTTCCTTTTTCCTTTATGCAGTTATTTCTACCCAACCGTTTCTAATCGCTTTACTAATATCATGCATTATCAGTATTTTGAAAATACTGGAAGCAGCATTTTTATCTACACTCCGAGCATGATTTTATTAGGATGCTCAATTTATCGTTCTATAAAACATAAGAAAATATCGCATTTTATTGCGATGGCCGCTTTAATTTTTGCTTTATTCGTTCCGTTTTTCTATTTCTTATGTGGTTCATTTGTCACCGCTTATGGAAGATGGGAAATTGTTGTGCCGGTTGCTGCTTTAACATATATAGCTTTGAATTTCGATCATCGTGATGAAGTGCCTAAATGGGTTGTCATTATCTCCGGCATTTTAACATTTGCCTTAATGCTTATGACTTATTTTATTTCTCAAGATTTCATCAAAGATAATAAAAACTTTGTTAAAGATGAGGAAATGATTTATTTGGTTATCTATCAACTAGTTTTGACAGTTATTGAAACTACTTTATTTGCTGGTTTATGGAAAAAGAAACATTTAACAACTGTTATTCGCACAAGCTATGCAATTGAGATTATCGTTGTCGGAACATTAGTTGCTAATATTCATTCTCTTCAAAGCATTTCCTATAGCGTTGGTGGGGGATTTAATAATGTTCCCACAGAAACTCGCATTGTTGAAGACATCAATAATAATGACGACTCCTTCTTTAGATTGTCGACAACAAGATTATATGAATCAAATGCGAATTTAGGTTTATTAGAAAATTTCAATTCTTTAGGCACTTTTCATTCTTTTTATAACAACGATGTTGATGATTTTATGCGTTTCTCTCAAGTGTTAGCTGGTGACACTTCTTGGAGCGGAACCATGAATTCTAAACGAGTTAATTTAGATGCTTTCTTAGGCGTTAAATATTACTTAAGTAAAGATAGCGATACGACCTATACCTATAAAGATGAAAATGGCGAGCAGAAGCAAGTATTTTATGAGCCAAATATTCCGCTTAATTACGAACGAATTGATGAAGATGATGATGGCTATCATTTATATAAAAATAAATACCAAATTAACTTTGCTACTTCTTTAGATACTTTATATTTTAAGAATTCATGTGCATGCACAAATTACAATTCTTTCTACCCTAGTTATTCTGGTTCAAGTTATGTTTTGCGTAACGAGGAAGCCTACTTTAAAGGCGCTATATTAAATAATGATGATGTCTATGATATAAAAAGCGAATATGGCGATGCTTTTAATTACGAAGAAGCCCCAGAAAATTCCCTTAAAAACGCTAAAGCGGTGAGCATTTCTGTTAAAGGAATTTATGCTCCTTATTCGCTAAATGATGAAGGAGAAAAAGAATACCGAAATTTCAATCCTTTATATCCAGATAGAGACATAATTGACCAATATAAAATTAATGGAAACGAAAAAGATGTACCGGTTAATAAATATCAAATTGTTATTGAACCTTCATCTGATAGCTATTTCCCAATTGGAGCAGAAGGTTCGGCGTTTTATATAGACTATCCGGTTAAATCTAGCAACGATAACAATTATTCAGCGACTATTTATTTAATTGGTGAAGACGAAAATGGAAACAGTAAAACTATCACTTATGACAATTTTATGAACACAACCCGCAACTCTTCGCGCAGTATTCGTGGTTTATATAGCAAAGAAAAGATTAAACGCATCATCATCAAAGTTGATGGTAACAAATATTACGCTTCTAGTTCATTAATTCATCTATATTATGAACCATTTGAAGACTGCATTTCTCGTTATCAAACCGCGATTGATAATAGTGTCAATAATGTCACTTATAATGTAAATACTTTTACTTTTACCTCGAATTTTAACAAACCTCGCTTTGTTGTAACTCAGCTTGCTTACACTGGTGGTTGGCAAGTTTACGCCACAATAAATGGCGAAGTTAAAAAATTAAATGTTTATAACGCTCAAGGTGGTTTTGCTGGCTTTGTTGCTCCAGAGGGTGAGATTAGTTATGTAATGAAATATGAAACACCGCATTTTAAAACGGGACTACTTATAAGCGCAGTATCATTATTCTGTGGCGGAGGAGTGTCCGCGATAGGATTTATAACTTTAAAAAAGAAAAAGAAACATCAATTGATGTGAACGATTTTATAAATATAGTGTTTGTTAATGTTAGTTAATTCGCTAACATGTTTGATCGCGTCTTTTGTTGACATTCCGCTTTCAGTAAGCGAATTTACCATCTTTAATATTTCAGCGTTTTCTAAATGAGGTTTTACTTCTTTGTTTCTTCCTTCAACTAGCAAAACCATCTCGCCTTTAAGCGTATCTTCATCGATTAAAGATAATTCTTTTAAATTATCGCGAATAAATTCTTCGTGTAGTTTAGTTAACTCTCTAGCAATGCAAGCTTTTCTTGCTCCGAAAATTTCTAGCATATTTTCTAATGTTTTCTTAATTCTATGAGGTGCTTCATAAAAAATAAGTGTCTCTTCTTTGCTAGCGAGATTTCTTAGCTCTTCTTTACGGACAGATTCTTTTGCATCTAAAAATCCGTGAAAATAGAAATGAGTTGTATCAAGTCCCGAGGCGACCAAGGCATTTAAAAAGGCATTTGGGCCGCTTACGCATGACACGTTTATATCATTTTCAATTGCTAATTTTACCAAGCGATTTCCTGGATCAGAAACGCAAGGATAGCCAGCATCGGACATATAGACTACTTTTTTGCCTTCTTTGATACTTTTGATGATATTAAGTGATTCTTGCACTTCGTTATGTTCTCTTAATGAGACTAATGGTTTTTTAATATCAAAGAAATTAAGCAATTTAAAAGTTACACGTGTATCTTCGCAGGCAATAAAGTCTGCTTCTTTGATAACTTGTAAAGCTCGAGGAGAAAATTCATCTAAGTTGCCAATTGGCGTTGGCACTAGATAAAGTAAATTCTTGTTATTGTCGAAACTTTTTGAACGCATCTTTCTTGCCTTTATATTGTTCGTTTAATTCTTTTAACGTGATGACATTGATACCATCTTCATTTTCTAATTTGACAGTTCTAGAAATTATATTGATACCGCTGACTTTATAGACGATGTCATCTTTTTTAAATGTATCACCAATTTTTGGGAAATCTTTTTTGAGTTCGCTATAGGCCTCGTCTTCATAAAGTAGGCAACATATCAGTTTTCCGCAGTGGCCACTTAACTTAGGAATGTTTAATGATAACATTTGATTTTTTGCTCTATTTATCGATATGCCTTCCATATTTGTTAAGAAGGTTTTGCAGCATAGAGGAAGCCCACAGACTCCAATGCCTCCAACCATTTTTGCTTTATCGCGAGATCCGATTTGTCTTAAATCAATTCGACAACGGAATTTTGGAGCTAGAATTTTTAATAGTTCACGAAAATCCACCCTTTCATCTGCAACGTAAGTGATGGTAATTTTGCTCCCGTCAAGCGCATATTCAGCGTCGATTGG
>CAVKNZ010000010.1:0-46929 GCA_963657885.1 Bacteroidaceae bacterium | reverse complement strand
GCTTCACTCTAAAGACATCGATGATTGTGATGATCATGATGACAGCAAAAATGATAGCTTCGATGATGAGATAAGTAACAAACCAAGTATTAGGGGAAACCCAATACCAAATTAAATTGGTCAAAGCAAGAATTCCAGCACCGACTAGTAGGCCCATCATCACCATCGATAAAACGCCCATGCCACGTTTAGCAAGTAAGCCAATTAACGCCATCGAGCCAAAAGCGAGACAGGTGATACCAAAAGATATTCCTAAGACGCCAGCATCGACAAACATTGTAAAGGCTGAGCCTAAAATGCCCATCAAAACAGCATAAACTGCAAATGGAACAAACAAGGTGTGCTTTCCGCGCCACGCAGAGATGTTAAACCAAATGCTCGTGATGAAGATGAGCACAAAGCTAGTAATTAAAACAACAAGATAATATGTTGAGTATTGTTGACTTAAAATAGCTTCTTCACTAGCGATTGGCCAAACGTTCATAAATAGATAGCCAACGCCTAAAGCTACAAGCGCAGTGATAAGCAAGGCGCCAAACATGTAGCCAAAAACCTTGGCCATGAATTTTGAACCAGTATCAACGCTAGAAGTTGTCTCAAATGTAACTCTTTCCATATTAGTCACCTATATTTTCAATTAATTTCTTAAATGAATCAACTTTTAAGCTCGCTCCACCAACTAAAGCGCCATCGACATCTTCTTCTAATAGATAATCGTGGATGTTTTCTGGTTTCACGCTTCCGCCGTAAAGAATGCGAACATCTTCGCTAACTTCGCCATACATCTTGCTAACTAAATTACGAATATATGAGCAAATATCTTCAGCGATTTCTTTTGAAGCATTTTTGCCTGTGCCAATTGACCAAATAGGTTCATAGGCAATGACAACATTTTTAACATCTTCTTTATTAAGTGATGCTAAACCTTTTTCAAATTGATTTTTGATAACTTCTTTGGTTTTACCTGCTTCAAATTGCTCTAAGGTTTCACCGCAACAATATATTGGAGTCATTTTGTTAGCTAATAAAGCGATGATTTTCTTATTGCATGCTTCATCAGTTTCGCCAAAATAAGTTCTTCTTTCGCTATGACCAATGATGACCCATTTAACACCGAGTTCAAGAAGCATTGGTATGCTAACTTCACCGGTGAAAGCTCCATGATCTTCATAGAAACAGTTTTGAGCGGCAACAGTTAAAGAAGGATTAAATTCTCTAACTGTGGCTAAAGAGGTGAAAGTAGGAGCAACGCCGATATCGACATTTTTACTTTCAGCAAATTTAACAAAGTCGAGACTTGCTAAAGCAAATTCTTTAGCTTCGGCATTGGTTTTGTTCATCTTCCAATTGCCGAAAATCAATTTTCTTCTCATAACTATTTAAGAATATCGACACCTGGGAGATGACCATCGTTTTCAATCATCTCTAAGGAAGCGCCGCCTCCAGTTGATACGTGAGAAAAGGCATCTTTATAGCCAAATTCTTTAATAGCGGCAGCTGAATCGCCTCCGCCGCAGACAGAGAAACAATCAGTTAAGCTAGCAACGGCTTTACAAATAGCAATTGTGCCAGCCGCAAAATCTTTTTGTTCGAAAACGCCCATCGGTCCGTTCCAGAAAATCATCTTCGCTTTAGCGATTTCTTTGGCGAATAATTTTTGAGTTTCAGGACCGATGTCCATGCCCTCATAGCCATCTGGTACTTCTTTTTCAACTAAAGTGTTAGTCCAATCTTGGAACGCATCCGCGCAGACGCAGTCGACAGGAAGAATAATTCTACCTTTGGCTTCTAATAAGCATTTCTTGGCATAATCTAATTGATCATCTTCCACTGGTGAATTTCCAGTCTTTTCGCCTAAAGCTTTTTTGAAAGTGTAAGCCATAGCTCCGCCAATTAAAATCTTGTCGCATTTCTTTAATAAAGAATCAATAACTTTAATTTTATCGCTCACTTTAAGTCCGCCTAAAATGGCAACGTAAGGACGATCAGAATCTTTAACATCGACGCAACGCATCAAGTTAGCAATTTCTTTTTCGACTAAATAGCCAGCAGCAACTTGTTTGCCTTCTTCTTTTAAGATTTCAGGAATGCCATAAGTAGAAGCATGAGCTCTATGAGCGCTTCCGAAAGCATCCATGACATAAGCATCAGCAACTTTTGCCCAATCTTTGGCTAATTCAGGATCATTTTTCTCTTCACCTTTTTCATAACGAGTGTTTTGAACGAGCAAAACATCGCCATCTTTAAGGGATGCAACCTTGTTTTCGAATTCTTCTCCGCGAGTGGCGTTAGAGAATACAACAGGTTGTCCAAGAAGTTCGCTTAAGCGAGGAGCAACAACTTCCAAGTTATTTTTCTTCTTCATCGCTTCAACAACTTCTGGAGCTTCTTTGTGTTTAATCTTTCCTAAGTGGGAAAGAAGAACAACTTTAGCGCCTTCTTTGACAAGTTTTTGAATGGTTGGTAAGGCTGCACGAACACGATTATCATCGCGGATCGCACCATCTTTTAAAGGAACATTGAAATCGACACGAACGATGACAACTTTACCTTTAATGTTTACTAATTGATCAACATTTAGCATGTTTATATCTCCTTTTAATTTAAAGGGGCACCCGTTTGGATGCCTCTAAGTAATTTTATTTAATTAGCACTTTTCAGCGAAGTATTTGATGGTTCTAACCATTTGAGAAGTATAAGAGTTCTCATTGTCATACCAAGCAACGACTTGGACTTGGTATAAACCATCGCTAATTTTGGTAACCATCGTTTGAGTGGCATCAAATAAGGAGCCAAATCTCATACCGATAACATCGCTAGAAACAAGAGGTTCTTCAGTGTAGCCAAATGATTCGCTAGCATTAGCTTTCATGGCTTCGTTGATCTTTTCAACTGTGACATCTTCGCCTTTAACAACTGCGACTAAGATAGTTGTTGAACCAGTTGGAACAGGAACACGTTGAGCGCTTCCGATGAGTTTGCCATTGAGTTCAGGAATAACTAAACCGATAGCTTTAGCAGCACCTGTGCTATTAGGAACAATGTTATTTGCACCAGCACGAGCACGTCTTAAGTCACCTTTTCGGTGTGGACCATCAAGAATCATTTGATCGCCAGTGAAGGCGTGAACTGTGGTCATGATGCCAGATTGAATTGGGAAGGTATCATTTAAGGTTTTAGCCATAGGCGCTAAGCAGTTGGTTGTGCAGCTAGCAGCGGAAATGATGGCATCGTCTTTAGTTAAAGTCTTTTCGTTAACTGAATAAACGATTGTCTTTAAATCTTTTCCAGCAGGAGCGCTGATGACGACTTTGCGGGCGCCAGCGTCGATGTGGGCTTGTGATTTTTCTTTGCTTGTGTAGAAGCCTGTGCATTCAAGCACGACATCAACACCAAGTTTTCCCCAAGGTAAATTTTGGGCTTTTGGTTCAGCATAGATGGTGATTTCTTTGCCATCAACTGTGATTGAACCAGGAACAACGACTGTCTTACCATCTTCGGCAAGGACAGGTTCTTTTGAAGAAACGGTGTGTAAATTTTCTCCAAAGACACCGGCATAACCACCTTGAGCGGTGTCATATTTTAATAGGTTAGCGAGCATTTTAGGGGAAGTTAAATCGTTAATAGCAACAATTTCATATCCTTTCGCGCCAAACATTTGACGGAAGGCTAATCTTCCGATGCGGCCAAATCCATTAATAGCAACTTTGACTGACATTTTATGTCCTCCTTATTTTTTTTGAACGTGATTATTATAAATAATAAAATGCAATTAACAAGAACTAAGCACTATGAAAGGGCTTTCTTTAAGAAAAAAGTTATTTTTAATCGATTATTTTTCTTATTAACAAAGTTAAATATTAAGAAATTAGTAAGAATTGTTGATGATATCGATGCCTTTAAATAGGCTTTCTAAATCGATATCAAAGGCGATAGCTAGTCGTTCAAGAACTTTTAAAGAAGGATTCCTTCGTCCATTTTCTAAATCGCAGATATAGTTTTTGTTGATATTGCTTTCTAAAGCTAAATCAAGTTGTGACCAACCTTTTTTGCTTCTTAGATAAACTATGCGTTTACCTAATTGTTCATTTACGGTTATTATAGGCGTCTTCATATTGGCTAGCCATTTGATGGATGGCTCTAAATAAGTGATTTACATTGCTTCTTGAAACAGAAGTTTTTAAAACTTGTGATAATTTTTCTGCAAGTTCAAGAAGGGATGCATCTTCATTTTCTTTTCTAAGTTTCATGAGTTCTCGTTGCTTTTCGTTTTTGATGTTTTTAATGCCAAAAACGGCATCGATAACTTCGATGTCATGAAGTTGCTTTTTGCTGGCGTTCGCGGTTTTAACTAAGTTGGCTGCGTCAAGATTAGATAAACGGTTTCCGATGTTAGAAAAGTCGCGAGATATTCTAACGTTTTCAAATTCTAACGCCGAGTTTGTCGCCCCGATTAAAATGAGGAAATCGCTGATTTCTGCGCTTCGCTTAATATAGACGACATATTGCTTTCTTCTTTTGATGATTTTCGCGGAAAATTCTCCGCCTTTATATTTAAGGAACAATTTAGAAAACCATTTCGCATAATTGTGATCAAGAAGAGCAAATTCTAGATGGTAATTCGATTTTTTCGGCGAGTTAACTGAACCTGAAGCTAAAAAAGCTCCGGTGAGGTAGCCAGCAATCATATCATCGCTATTAACGATGTTTTTAGAAATTTTGCCATCAGTGAAAGATATTTCTAAATCGCTTATGACATAATCTGCTTCTTCGACGATGATGTTATAAAATAACTTCTTTTTAAAAGACATCGACTTGGAATAAGTAAAGCGAGATGGAACTCCATACAGTTTTTCGATGGAACTATAAATAAATTTAGCTATTTTCGCGTTTTCAGTTCGCATTGTTATAACGTTTTTCTTATTAGTAAAAGAAAGCGAACCATTAATTTTTATAAAGGCAGAAAGAATCGCTCTTAGATGATTTTCAGTAAAAGGAAGAGCAACGACTTCCTCTTTCACTTTTTGGGTAAACGATACTTTAGCTTGCATAATTATTTTTTAAGTTCGCGATGCGAGACTGATGTATGATACAACTTCGAATAATGTTTTTTCAAATATTCGGCGATAGCGACGCTTCGATGCTCGCCACCGCTACAGGCGATAGCGATAGTTATCATCTTTCTTCCTGAATTAGCAACTTGGCCTAAAAAGAAATCAAGATAATTAAGCGCATATTTTAAAAATTCGGTTGTTATAGGACTACTAAAAATATAATCTTTCACTTCTTTATCTAAACCAGTTTTGTATCGCAATTCTTTAACCCAATATGGATTAGGCAAGATGCGAACATCTAAGACCGTTTCAATGTCTTGAGGAACGCTTTTTTTATAGCCAAAAGAAATGAAGTTAACATTGAGTTTTCCTTCAATGGATGTGAAGACATTTTCGTTTAAAAATTGTCGGCAATCTTGAAGTGAAAATTTAGAAGTATCTACGTAATGAGTGAAATATTCCCTCAAAGCGAGGATATTTTTCTTATCTTTAGCTAAACATTCTTCTAAAGTTAACCCTTGATGTTCTTCCGGATGAAGTCTTCGAGTAAGTCTAAATCTTTCAATGAGAACTTCTTTCGAACAATCAAGTCCTAAAAAGATAGTTGAAAATTCTTTTTGTAATTTAACTAATTCATAAACTTTTCTTGCATAAGATAAATTCACCGCGAGAGCGACTTTTTTATATTGATCAGGTTTCTTTAAAAATTCTTTAAGAAGTGATGGAACAACAGAAAGAGGAATATTATCGATGACGTAATATTGATTTTCTTCAAAGCAAGAGAGAACAAACGTTTTTCCTGCTCCAGACACTCCAGTTATAAGGGCAAGTTGAATCATACAATAAATATATTACTATGAGTGAACTAAATTTGACACTTTTATTTTATAAAAAAGGAAGCCGAAGCTTCCTAGAAGAATTTTCTTACGTGTTAGAATTTTCGATATCCGCATTTCGGGCAAACGCCATTTTCATTTAAGGCGATTCCGCATAACGGACAACGAGGTAAGCTGATGCGTGAAGGATATTCTTGACTAGCTTTATTGACTCCACTGGAGAAGGTTAGCTTAACAATGTTAAGTTTATCTTTTAATAAAGCGTAGACAATTTTAATCATTCCTTCGACTGTCATCGTCTCTTTAGTTACAACAAGTCGACATTCTGGATAAGCTTTCGCTAAAGGAATATCAAAAGCTGGTCCTTTCATTTTATTTGTCGGCGCTCCGTTTCTTATTCTTTGCTTTTCATAAACATCTAAAATAGCTGGAAGAAGAGGATCGTCTTCTCTTAAAACTAAGGCGTGGTCAAAGTTTTGTAGCACTTCCCAAGCCGTCTTTAATATTTCGTTACATGGGAAAACCATGTTCACACCATCGTTGATGCTATCTTCGACCTCGATAGTTAATTTACCTGTATGTCCATGCAAATATTGCGCTTCACCTTTGAAATTGTAAAAGCGATGCGCATATTGCAAATCTAATTTTGTAATGCTTCTCATAAATGCACCTCCTAACTTTATTTAACTAAAGAAGAAAATAAGAATGCATCTAATATGCTTTTTAAATTTAAAAAATCGCGAATCGATCGCGACTAATGGAAAAATACAACACTTCTATTTAGTTCTTAGATAAGAGATGATTGAAGTTGAAACAATGGCCCCATCGCTAGAGGCGGTTACAAGTTGTCTTAATTTTTTCTCTCGAACATCGCCAATCGCAAAAAGTCCAGGAATGTCGCTAGCCATATTTTCATCAGTTTTAATATAATTATTTTCTAAGCTCGGATTTAAATTTTTCAAAAATTCAACCGCACTTTTCTTGCCTACATAAGGGAAAACGCCAGAAACTTCTAAGCTTTTTCCAGAAGACAACAAAACAGAGTTAACGCCGAGCATATCTCCTTTAATTTCTTCAATTGAATCGGCGATAAATTCTACATTTTTATCATCTTTCAATGTTGAAATTAACTCTTTACTTGCAGTAAGCTCCTCTCCATCGATAACAAAATATAATTTTTTGACTAAATTTGCTAAATAAATTGCTTCTTCAATAGCGACATCATTATTTCCATAAACTAAAACATCAAGATCTTTATAGAAGGCTCCATCGCAAGTCGCGCAGTAACTGACGCCTCGGCCAAAATATTCTTTTTCACCTTTAATTAGAGATGATGATTTATTTGTTCCAGAAGCGACAACAACACTTTTTGTTAAATACATGTCTTTATCGCTTACAACTTTAAAACCATATTCATCTTTCAAAATAGTTTGGACATCACCATAAGTTATATTTATATCCAATTCTTTTATTTGCGATAGTAAGCCGAGCAAAATATCTTGTCCTGAACAAGAAGGGAAACCCGGATAGTTATCAACTTTTTTCAAAGTGTTTAAAAGTCCTCCAGGAAGTGTCGATTCTAAGATAACAAAATCGATATTTGCTCTTTTTAAATATATCGCCGAAGTTAATCCGGCGATGCCCGCTCCGATAATAACTACATCAGTTTTCTTCATTTTTTAATTTATTTAAATAATCCTTGAACGATTTAATTTTAACATTAACGATGGCCTCTTTATCAACTTTGCGTGGAGAATAAAGCACATAGCCAAAGTCGACTCCGGCATTTTTACTTACTAAATAATCAAATTCGCTGTCGCCGATATAGATGACATCTTTTTTATTTAAAACTTTAAAGTAATTCATAGCAAATAAGACGCCTTCAGGGTTTGGCTTACAGTTTTTGACATCATCAGAAGTTATAACTAAATCTAATAAAGTTTTTAATCCTAAGATGTCTAATAATTGCATCGTGGGTTTTCTACCCTTAGAAGTTATTAAGGCAGTTGAGACATTTTTATTCTTTAAATATTCTAAAAACTCCACAACTCCTGGATAAGCTTTAACATGTGTCGCATTATATTTGCTAGATAAAGCTAAGAATTCATTAAATATATTTTCTTGATTAACTAACGGAAATTCTTTAGCTAAAGTTTCTCTAATTGGAGGTCCAGAAAAGGATAGAAGTTTATCTTTAGTGAGTAATTCATTAGGCTTATATTTTAGATAAAGTTTATGAAAAACTTGTTCGATCATCGGGTCACTATCGATAAGCGTGCCATCAAAATCGAACAAGAATAATTTATACATATCTAAATCAATTATTTTTATTTATTAGCTAAAGATAAAACGATTCTATCATCACTAACAGAGGACAATAATTTCGCTTCACCATGTTTCATATTTAGATAACTATTAGAAACTGATTCGACAAACAAAGGTAAGATTTCTTCTACATCATATTGTTTAACTAAATTCTTGTAGTAATTATCAAAGCTAATCGTATTGTCGCTGACTTCAGGATTTAGTTCTTTCTCTTTAAAAGCCTTAAATAGATATTTGCTTTCACAATTTAAGAACAACCATTTTGTATCGATTCTTTGTAGATAATATCTTTTCTTATTTAAATAAATATTATTCATATATTTCGAGAATATATCTAATGGCTTTTCATATTTTGCTTTTAAAAGAAGATATAACGCAATGGCTTCATTGCCATCAGTTTTAGTTAGTTCATCTTTATATAAAGGAAGAAGTTCTTTTTTATCTTTTGATAACTCTTTTCTGATGAAATGAGTTGGACTAGATTTATATTTAAGCCAGAAAATATCGATGACGTGGAAGACGATAATTCCAAGCACTCCGATTGCGATCATAACAATCGCCATCACCCATGAATTATTGTATTCATAACTTGAACTTCTTAATGGTTCAAGTAGATATCTAGTTAAGCCATACCAAATGACATATAGCATCGCTTGATCGCCATGCGCGGTCCAACGTTTAAGTCCGCGTCCAACGCCATATCTAATCAAGAAATAGCCAATCGTGTTTGTAACGCCTTCAATCAAAAATAAAGGCACATACATTTGACTTGTTCCAGCAAGGGAAGTTGTAGTCGATGAATATTGCATGTTATGTGTAATCATCTTAGGAAGGAACCACCAATTCGACATCTCGCTAGCTAGTCCATGAACTTCGTTATTGAAGAAATTGCCCCAACGTCCAATCATTTGGGCTATTAAAATTGTAGGAACGATGACATCCATCGCCCAACGGACGTTGACGTAACGCCTAAAAATAAGCATGAAAGCAACGCCGACAACAATGCCGCCTAAAGCTCCTCCTTGAATTGCTAGACCGCCTTCTCTAATAGCAAATAAATTTGTGGTAGGTTCTAAAACTGTGCAATACCAGACACGAGCTCCGATAATTCCGGCTGGGAAGGCCACAACTAATAAAGTGTCAATGATTCCATGTTTACCAAATTCTTTATAAAAATAATGGTCACTTATTACATAAGAGACACCGGCTCCAAAGACAATTAAGATTCCATAGAATTTAACATTGAAGCCTAAATCGCCTGTTGAAGTTGGTCGAATTAAACCTTGAGTAAAGGAAATTCCATTAAATAATGGATAAGTGATATGTAAAGCAAAAGCATCAGAAAGAAGCCATAAACCAACGATAATAAAAGGAATGGAAGCAAAAGTCACGATACGTGATATTTTTCTTTGCTTCTCATCAAGTTTTGGGCAGTAATAATATAATGCAAACGAAGAGGTCAATAATGTTACAGCACATCCAAATAAATAAGAACCAAAGATGAGCATCACTATCTCACCAGCATCAAGGCTTTGGCCTTCAGGAAGAAGTTTTGTTAAACCTAAACTAGAAAAAATAGTTAATAAGCCAATTCCTAAATTCAAAGAAAGTAGAATTATTCTTAACTTCTTATCAATTTTAGGTGTCTCGTCTCCTAACGGAGGTTTCTTGATGAAAGTGATGATGAAATAAAGGTTAACGCCGTAAGCGATAAGACCTAAGCATAAAGCAATAATAAATAAAATCGAGTTCATAATTTCTAAAGTATAGCACTTTATTTAGATAATATCTTTTTAAGATACTGTCCAGTGTAAGAATTCTCTACTTTACTAACCTCCTCCGGCGTGCCTTTGGCGATGACTTCACCGCCATGTTTACCGCCATCTTTTCCTAAATCTATAATATAATCAGCAACTTTGATGACATCTAAATTATGTTCGATGACTAAAACAGTGTCGCCATGATCAACAATTTTTTCTAATACATCGATAAGACGCTTAACATCATCCATATGTAGTCCAGTCGTTGGCTCATCAAGGATAAATAAAGTTTTGCCAGTTGCCTTCTTCTGCAGTTCATAAGCTAATTTGACTCTTTGAGCTTCGCCTCCAGATAGCGTTGCCGCGTTTTGTCCAAGTTTGATGTAGCCTAAACCAACATCACATAAGGTTTGTAGTTTCCTTTTTATCTTTGGTCTAGAAGCGAAGAAAGATAAAGCTTCTTCCACGCTCATCTCTAAAACATCAAAGATATTTTTGCCCTTATATGTGACTTGCAAAGTATCTTCGTTGTAACGTTTTCCATGACACGTATCGCACTTAACGTATACATCAGGCAAGAAATTCATCGGAATGCACATCACTCCCGCGCCTTGACAAGTTTCGCATCTTCCGCCTGGCACATTAAAGGAAAATCGACTCTTGGTGTAGCCTCGAGTTTTTGCATCAACTGTTGAAGCAAAGACATCTCTAATTTCGTCAAACAATCCAATGTAGGTTGCCGGGTTACTTCTAGGAGTTCTACCAATCGGTTCTTGAGTGATAGTTATTACCTTATCAATGTTCTCCAAACCTTTAATTTCTTTGTATTCTCCTGGCAAAACGTCATCGTTTTTGTCTAATTCGCATTTAATCGCCGGATAAAGAGTTTGATTTATAAGAGAAGATTTTCCAGAGCCGGAGACGCCACTGATGACAACAAATTCGCCTAAAGGAATGGATACTGTTATATTTTTTAAATTGTTCTTTTTAGCTCCAACAATTGTTAAAAATTTGCCATTTCCTTTTCTTCTGATTTTGGGAATTTCAATTCTTTTTCTTCCAGCTAGATAATCTCCGGTTATTGAACGCGTTGAATTTTCTAAGTCTTGCACAGAACCCATGGCGACAACTTCGCCTCCATGAACTCCCGCAAGCGGACCGATATCGACGATGTAGTCAGCCGCGCGAATTGTATCTTCATCGTGCTCAACAACAATGAGGGTATTTCCTAATGAAACCATCTCTTTTAAAGTTTTGATCAATTTATCGTTATCTTTTTGATGTAGGCCAATGCTAGGTTCATCTAAAACATATAAAATACCAGACAGATTGCTACCTATTTGGGTGGCAAGTCGAATTCGTTGAGCTTCACCTCCAGATAGAGTCATGCTCATTCTTGATAAAGTTAAATAATCTAGACCGACATCTAAAAGAAATTTAACGCGTGAGCTAATTTCTTTTAAGATGAGTTTAGATATTTCTAACTGATTTGGAGTTAAAGTTGTCTTTAATTCTTCAATCCATTTAGCTAATTCATCGATTGATAAACATGTAACTTCATAGATATTTAATCCATTTACTTTAACGGCAAGAACTTCTTTTGATAATCTTGCTCCATGGCAAGCTGTGCATTCGCTGTCACGCATATAATATTCATAAATCCCTCTCATCATCTCGGAATTTGTGGAGTTATATAATCGATCAATTTTAGTTTTTATTCCTTCGATAAAGCCGTTTCGATGATTGACATTTCCACTAACTGAAACAAGTTCATATTTAAATGGCTTATCGCTTCCGTAGAAAATGATGTGTTTTTCTTTATCGCTTAAATCCTTAAAAGGCTTATTTAAATCAATTTTATATTGTTTACATAGATAGACGAATTCTTGCCATTCTAAGTTTTGCGTTCCCACCATATTTTTAAACCAACGAACCGCGCCTTGATTGATGCTTAAATTTTCATCAGGAACAATTAAATAAGTCATCGCTTCTCGCTTAATGCCAAGTCCATGGCATTCAGGGCAACAACCTAAAGGAGCGTTAAAGGAAAATAATCTAGGTTCTAACTTAGGAACAGAGAATCCACATTTTGGGCACGAATGATGCGTGCTCATTAGTCTTTCTTTATCATCAATTAGAAATAGACAATATCCATGAGAAAAATTGACTGCTAGTTCACACGCTTCGCTTATGCGGGTTTTTGCATCTTCATTAACAACGATTCTATCGATGACGATGTCGATGTTATGTCTTTTATTTTTATCTAATGCTTCTAGTTCAGAAATGCGAGCCAGTTTTCCATCAACTCGAACGCGTTCAAAACCTTGAAGTTTTATGTTTTGTAAAGTTTCTTTATGCGTTCCTTTTTCATCGTGAACAATTGGAGAAAGTATTTGCAGTTTACTTCCTAAAGGACAACTTAAAGCAATACTAACCATCTCAGAAGGAGAGATAGAAACAATTGGCTCATTGTGATTTGGACAATATGGGACACCTAAATGAGCAAAAAGTAGTCGAAGATAATCATATATTTCCGTTACTGTTCCAACTGTTGAACGAGGATTGTGCGATGTCGTCTTTTGATCGATGCTAATTGCGGGTGATAGTCCTTCGATAGAATCGACATCTGGCTTTTCCATGCCACCTAAAAATTGGCGGGCATAGCTAGATAAAGATTCAATAAATCTTCTTTGGCCTTCAGCGAAAATCGTATCAAATGCAAGAGTAGTTTTCCCACATCCTGAAAGTCCAGTAAAGACAGTTAAAGCATATTTAGGTATGCTAACATTTATATTTTTTAAATTGTTTTCTCTAGCTCCGGTGACGACAATATATTTGTTTTCCATGCGTTGTGATTTTATCACAAAAAAATATAGATAACTATATTGATACTTTTTTGTTAGAATATATGCATTCGGGACGTAGCGTAGCTTGGTATCGCGCTTCCTTAGGGAGGAAGAGGCCATGAGTTCAAATCTCATCGTCCCGACCAAAATAAGTGTCGATAGATGTCGATGCTTTTTTATTAGTTATTATTTAATTTGCCTAAAGAAATTAAGAAATTTATCTTATCATTTATCTTATCATTTACAAAAAATTACATATGATGTAATCACCTTTAAAAAACAACCTTAAAAAGCTGATAAATTTGAATGCAAAAGACAAGGATTTTATTATAATTAATTGTCAGAGCCCATAGACAAGACATAAAGGATCGTGCTGTTATTTGAATCAGTGTAAACAAAGAAAGAAAGTAGAATTCTCTCTTCATCGAAATAATAATCGATAAAGGTATCCTTATATTCTTTGTCTAATTCATCTTCAGGAGAAATAGTTCCGCTAGACCACTTAGAGTCAACTGTTAGATAAAAGCCATCTGGGACTAAATTATCAGTAACATAGCTTTTTGTCTCATCTACAGTTTTTGAACCTAAATTAATCTTTAAATAATAAAGATGAAAACCTTCATCAAAGTCTCTTGTTGATTCATGGTATGTGGCGTAGCCATCATCACCTTCTGATAAATTATTTAATTTGTTATATGTATCCGCGACTGCCTTTATCGCCGATTCAAAAGTGTAGTCAACATTGCTAATAACTTTAACAAGGCAAGTGATTTCACGCTTAATAGTTTCACCTGGCACTTGCATAGATGCAGTTATAGTGACTTCATCGTTAACATTCGCGGATTCGCTAACTGTAACTATTCCTTTATCATCGACTGTAGCGATGCTTGTATCGCTAGAAGAAAATGTAATTGCGTATGGAAGCATATCGACTTCATATGAAAGGGCTCTAGATTCACCGATTTTATATTTTTGCACTGAACTAGTAAATTCAAATACCGGTTCATGCTCTTCTTCACTACCTAAATAGACATGGACTTTGCTCACTTTGTTTTTACTGCTATAAGTCAAAGTTAAAGCAACTGCGCCAGTCGCGTCTTCAAAAGTTAACTCGTCTTGATCGTTAACGCCTTTATGATAGGCATTAGAAACCATGAAATTAGAGAAATCTTCATAGAACTTACAATATCCTGAAGATTCATCATTTTCATCTTTTAAGATTTCTGGGTCGTAGACATAGATATAGACTCCAGAATCTTCTTTTGCGAGTTCAATAGCTTTTACTCTTACAGCTTTTTCATCAGTTAAATCGATATCCGGGTAATAATATTTACCATATTCTTTGATGTAGGCGATTTTCTCATCGATGAGCTCTTCGTTATAATCGATAACTTCATATTTAAGTTCTTTAGATGAAGAAAGACTAGTAAACGTTGGAGGATTGATTGAAACATCTGCGCTTTTTAAGAAGCTAGAAATGGCGTCACTAGGCCAAGAAGAAGAGAATTTTCTAGTTGGTTCAGTTAAAGAAACGACGATGCCAAAACCAATTTGATTGTTGTAAGAGTCGTAAATGCCTCTAGCAAAGACATCTAGCGTTTCATCCCAATTCGAATAAGAAGTATAACTCTCTGCGAATAGACCTAATTCAGTCAATTTAGAAGTGTAGTTTCCTTCAATGTTTTCATCTTTAGTCTTAGCAAGAATATAAGCATTTCCATTTTTCTTATAATAGATATATTGCTCAATATCATCAGCTTCAAAGCTAGGCAAAGTGATGCCTAATTCTTTTGTGTATTCATCAATAAAAGAACTTGGCCAAGTAGTTGAAGTCTTTTGATTAGGATAATAAGAGAAATAAGCGCGGTTTCCGCTGAAATAATATAAAGAGGCAGTAATAATACCTCCATCAGAAAATTGCTTCATTAAAAAGTAGCAATTATTTTCTTCGCTGTAAGATTTACTATATACGTATCCATTATTTTTAAGCAAAGCGACATAATCAGGGATGATATTTTTCGCGTAGTTATCTAATAGGGCAATTGAATTTGCATCGATTGCTTGTGAAACATAATTTTTACCAAATTTAATGAAAGGAACCACATCAGTGACAAATGTTATAAAGCCATCTTTTTCATCATCGCTCCAATCGGAATCAGGATTTTCTAAGGCATCAAAGTCGTTGTAGCATTGAATGTAGTTACAACTTGCTTCAGTTTCTGAACCTTGATAGAAAGAATAAGAGATGATGTAGCCAATCTTATTTGTTTCATCAATTTTTGTTAGCTCATAATAAATTGATCCTGATGCATCTTTTTGGGCGATATCGTCATTATAATTTCTCACTCCATTCCAACCGGAGTTTTCTAAGGCAATGTAGTAATCTTGAAGGCTAAAAGAGCTAGCAGTATCACGAATCTGTAAAAATGAAGTATTTGTTGATTCGTCATTTATTTCATCGACACTTACTTCTCCATTTAATAGACCACTTGGATAAGGAAGAACTTCTCCGCAATATTTTTGAATTAAAATTTTGTCATCTTCGCTCCAATCTTCGCTAATAGTTTCGCTAGATGATGTCGCATCTTCAGTTACAGAGGAACTGTTATCATTTGAACAGCTAACTAATAAGAAGGCGCTACTAATGGCTAATAATAATTTGTTTCCCTTGTTCATAATCTTTTTCCTCAACGTGTTAATTGTCTAGAAAAGCATATACCTTCATTTTTAAATGTAAACCAATAAAAATCACAAAGTGATAATTATTCATGATGAAAATGTCTTTCTTGGTCCGATACAATCGATATTATCTAAATATTTATCTTAGATAAATAAGGCAACGAGCTTCAGTATATCAAATTTAAAAAGAGGACAAAGCCTCTTATTAATATTATCTTCCGCCTGGGCCGCCGTGACCGCCACCACCTTGACCGCCACCGCCTTGACCAGATGAGCCATAGCTTCCATTTGTGGTGTTAACTAAGCTTATCGTGCCAATTGAAGTGTCGCCACTGATGGAATCGCCGGTGGAATAGACTCCATAATATAGTTCTTCTAGGCTAGCGCTCAAGGAACTGGCTTTAATGTAGGACAATGTATAGCTACTATCAGTTAAATCAGCAGTTGAATAATATAGTGATGATGTTGTTTTATATGGTCTAATGACACTTAAAACATTATTGGAAGCATCTTTAAGAACATAGTAGTAATTGTTATCGATGGAGTTTGAATGATTAAAGAGCATCGTTTTTTGACTGCCCTTACTAGCGTTTATCGCCATAGAATTATTTCCATAAGCAATTAAAGTGCCACCTTCTTGAGAAAGATAATAGCTTCCTCCATCACCAACATCTAAAGGTCCATCGCCTCCACTTGTTGGACCAGCAACAACTGTTACTCCTCCAGTGACATAAATTGATCCATTGCTATCAAGTCCATCGCCAGATGCATTAATGAAGAGATTTCCACCTTGAATATATAAGGTTCCAGTAGAACCACTGCTCCAAGGATTTGTCTTATTTGAATCACTTCCTCCAGCGGCATTTACCCCATCATCGCTAGAGACAATAAAGGTCGTTCCGCCTTGAAAATAGAGGGTTTCTGCCTCAATTCCTTCATAAGACTTACTTATATTGATAGTTCCATCGGTGATTGTAAATGTATCATCCGCGTGAATTCCATCATCACCGCTTTCAATATAAATTTCACCGCCGGTGATGTTAATAACTCCATTGGTGTGAATGGCATCATCTAAAGAATTGATATGGAATGTGCCACCGGAAATATCAATTTCTGTGTCGCTTTTAATACCTTTAAATGAACCGCTATCTTTATCGAGCTTTCCACTACTTCCTCCACCAGAGGTGATTTGTAAATCTCCATCAAGAATAGAAACAGTCGCGTAAGATTCAATCGCATCTTGGGCGGCTTTTAAAATGAAGCTACCTTTTGTGATTGTAATAATTGATTCTAATTTTTCATCATCAGTTGCATCGTCACTTGGTTCGCTTTTAAGGCATTGTCCTTCACTTGACTCTAAATGATATATGCCGCCATCGCTATCGCTATCTTCAATTTCAATAGCTTTGTGAGCTTTGATGCAATTATTTACGGAGACAATCGTGAGCTCTCCGTTTTTAGCGGAGACACTTGCATCGCTTCCAATACCGTTATTAAAATCAGAAACAACTGTTAAAGATCCTTTTCCAACAATTTCTAATTTCTTGTTCGCGAATATTGCCGCGTTATCATCGCCATCATAGTCGCTACTTCTGCCATCGTAGATATAGTTCTTACTATTTTTAGCTTTCTTGATTTTTAGTTGAGCTTTTTCTAATGCAACAATAGGTGCATATCCACTAGTTTTGGAAATGCCAACACCATTTAAAATTAAAGTAGGTTGATTTTTCTTTGCTAAATTAATAACAATTGATTTTGTATATAAAGATGTCGATTCAATTAAATAAGTTCCAGCATCTTGGATTAAAACACCATTATCATCAACACTTACTGCAGCAGAAGCATCATCAACAGTTGTAATTGTGGCAGTTTCTCCATCTAATACAATTTTCGCAGAGATGCTTTCATCGCTATCAGCAACATATTCTTCACCTTTTGAAAATGAAGTATCTGTGTCAAAATCATCATAATCATAGCTTGATGTTGAAGAAGTTGATTCTCCTCCGTTTTCATTAGACGAACTATCGCTAGTATTGACTCCGCAGCCTGATAAAAGCGAGGCCACCGCTAGCAAGGATAAAACTTTTAAATATTTCATAATTTTTTCTCTCCCCTTTTATTCATTTAACAAATAAAAAGAGAGAAATATTGGTACGCAAATAAAAATTGAACTAAAAAGTAGTAATAGTTTGAAATCTTAGTTATAGGATTTTTTGTTGATAGTTTTCACACCATCTTTAATAACTGCTAAGATGACGCCTGATACTTTATCGCTCCATGAGCATAGAGCAATTTCAAAACTTAAAACGCCATCGCCAAAATCATCTAGCCAACCGTATTGGCTTTTACCATTGCTTGCATATAGAAGCAAATTTTCTAATCCGCCATCATTAAGATAGTAATTTGTGTAATAAGTTGTTTCCTCCTTTTCTATTTTGGCATTAACAATATAGCCTTGAGCGAAATTTACAGTTTCAAGAGATGCATCAGTCAAAAGTTCATTTAAGCTTTTATCTTTAATAAATGAAGCTGTCGAATATTCATGTCCACCTTTAAGGTTAACTTCTACTTTTCCATCTAAAATCACATCTTGATAATTTTTATTTTTCCCAGCTTTACTGCGAACTCCAGAAACCACAATGTCATCGCCAAAAGAGATGTCTTTCATTGCATCAGCATCTAATTGAAGAGCGATTAGACCACTGTCATCAACAAGATAGAAGCCTTTTCTTGAAGAATGAATCAATGATGGACCAGCGATACCTCTAACGCGAACCTGACTATTTATTTCTGCATCAATCGCCGTTTTTACATCAGAATAATCACTTGCTTCTTGCTTAATATAGCTAACAGAGAAGCTAGCTTTATAATCTTCATTGCCTGGATAGGAGATTGTCACTACTACATCAGCTTTGCCTTCTTTTGAATTGATGTGAAATATCGTTTTGCCTTCCTCAGTAAGGAAACTTGCAACATCTTCATCGCTAGAAGAATAAGATATTTCTGCGTTTTCAAAGCCAAGAAGAGAAGAGCTAACAGAAGTTGGCACTTCTAATTTTGGATCACCATTATAAATAGATGAAAATAAATCTTTTACACGATATTCATATACGTATTCACCAATCTTAGATTTATCAAAGGAATAATTTTCATCAATAATCTTGATTGGCATAAAGCGGTAGAAGGCAGAAGATGATGTGCTCTTCGCATTGATGCAGGCTAAATAAACTGTACAAATCTTATTATTGAATTCATCAATCCAGGAGAAATCACTTCCGTTACATTGAGTGTATGTATAACTTCCAGTCACTCCATCGATATCATCGAAATAGTAATTGACAAAGCCTGTTCCAACTTGCTTTTTAACATAGGAATCTACTTTGTATATTTTATTGGTGATATTTTCACTAAATGGTGTGTTAAGCATCTTCTTAACTGTGCTTTTTTCTACCCAAGAAGTATCAAAATCGTTAATCTTATTATCATTTGATAAAAGTGAACAATTGATAAGCTGGTTAGAACCTTGATAACCGTATTTTTCGGCATAAGTTATTTCTGATTCTAAAATCCAAAAATCCTTTTCTCCGGCAAGTCGTATAGAGTTACCAATATTAACTTTAGAAGCAACATTAGAATCAAAAACATAAATAGAAGATGTGCTATCAATTAAGTAGAAACCATTTGGCTTTAAACCATAGGCATAAGTAATTCGACCAACAACACCTTCAACAATTACTTTATAGCCCTTCTCTTTTTCTCGAGCCTCTTTAATAGAAAGAGAACTGTATTCATCTGTTGATGTAGTTCCATTATCAATAGAATCGCTGCTAGATGGAGAATTGCAACTAACAACAAGAAAACTACTAAGTAATAAAACTAATAATTTATGAGCTTTCATACATGCCTCACTTCTTAACTACATTATACCAATTTTTCTCATGTCCATGAGCGTTTCGCTTTATCACTTTTAATTGTAGTGATATAAAAATGAGGAGGAAAAAATTATGGTAAACATCAAAAAAGTAGCAATAATTGGAACCGGCTTTGTCGGCTCATCAATTGCGTTTGCTTTGTTAAATGAAGAAATATTTTCAGAAATTGTTTTAATTGATCGAAACAAAGAAAAAGCTGAAGGAGAGGCTATGGATCTAAGCCATGGTCTACCTTATCGAAGCAACATGAATATCCATGTTGGCGAATATAGCGACATCAAAGATGCTTCAATTGTCATTCTCACTGCCGGGGCAAATCAAAAAGAAGGGGAAACTAGATTAGATTTAATCCATAAAAATGTCGCCATTATCAAAAGCATCATGCAAGAAATAAAACCAATAAAGATGGAAGGAATATTGCTTGTGGTCTCTAATCCAGTAGATATCTTAACTCATGTTGCCTATCTTGAAAGTGGTTTACCTAAAAATAGAGTCTTTGGCTCAGGAACTGTCTTAGATACAGCTAGATTAAAATATCTAATATCAAAGCATTTAGATGTCGACGCCCGTAATGTCCATGCGGTCATCATTGGTGAACATGGTGACAGCGAACTTGTCACTTGGTCGATAGCTAATATTTCTGGAGTTCCTTTAAATGAATTCTGTGAACTTAGAGGTCACTTTAACCATGAAGAAGCGATGAAAAAGCTCTATGAATCCGTTAGAGACTCCGCTTATGAAATAATCAAAAGAAAAGGCGCCACCTATTACGGCGTCGCCATTTCAGTTGCACATATCGCTAACTGCATTATCAACAATACGCATACGATGCTACCTTTATCAACTGAACTTGATGGAGAATATGGTATCTCCGGCATCGCTTTATCTGTTCCATCCATCGTTGGAAAAGATGGCATTGAAAAAGTGCTAGAAATCAAGTTATCAAAGCCTGAACAAGATCAATTAAATAAATCAGCGAAACTAATCAAAGAAATCGTTGAAGACTTATAAAGATTCATCAAAGCTTTTTAAGCTAATGAGTTCATCGATAATTCCGTTTTCTAAATTATTGATGTTATATAAATCGAAATTTTCGTATAGATATCTTAAATCATCTAAATAATTCATTAACGCTCTTCTACCATCAATAAGCCAGACAGGTTTAAAGCGAACTATATCTTTCGAATTCTCAAATAACATTCGATAATTTTTAAATATATCAGTTAAATCTTTATCTTCATCTTCAAAGAAATTGCAGTTTAAAGCGTAAACTTCGCTTATTGGTCCAAGAAAGACTAAATCAAATTTAGCTATTCCATTATCTTTTATATTTGATAAATCAACTTTAAATTTATCTTCAATTTCATCAATAGTTAAATCTTTAAAATAAGTTTTATCTAAAACTAAGCCAGCTTTCACTAGATAAGATTCAGTCAAATCTTTCATCGCGTTATATTCATTTTTAATTGTTTCCATTTTATTATTGTTCCTTAAGTAATCTATTAAATTGTTGATTTTGTGATTTTTTAATAAGCTAAATAATCCAAATTTATCCATAAAGAAAATGTATTGCTTAAGAGAATATTTCTTCATAGTGAATCTAAAGACATCTAAGCTAGAATCATTCATAAGCATAATTTCTCTTGCTCTTTTTTCTAGAAGAAGAGGAACTACATTATTTACTCTAGGATATTCTTTGATAATTTTAATAAAGTCACTTTCCACATTTTGCGAAGAAATAAGAGAATTTAAGATATTTAATTCAACATAATAAGTGTTAATTGTTTTATCTATTAAGTCATTAAAAAATGAATACGTATATACTTTTTCATTACTAAATGATTCTAAATCAAAATATTTCTTCACCTTTATCGCCTCCATTTCAACGCTTCAAAATTAAGAAGTCTAAAAATATTATTGATCGAAATATTCTAAATTGGATCAAAAAGAAAAAGGCTACTTACCTTTTCTTGATAAGTAGCCAATTATTTTTTATAATCCGAATTTTTTAATTCTTTCGTAACGCTCTTTCGCGCAGCGCTCACTCTTAGTTAAGAGTTCTTCCGCGTGCGTAGGGTTAACGATTGGAAGTTGTGAGAAGCGGGTTTCACCCATCACAAATTCACGGAATTTAGAGAAGTCAGGTTCTTTTGCATCAAGTGTTAATGCTGGCAAACCTTTTGCTTCGTTTCTTGGATCATATCTAAATGGAACAAAGTAGCCACATTCAACTGCTTTCTTTTCAACTTTCATGGAGTTAGAAAGTCCACCTTTGATGCCGTGGTTAGCGCATGGTGAATAGCAGATGATAAGTGATGGTCCATCATAGCTTTCAGCTTCTTTTAAAGCTTGAATAGCTTTTGCAGGATTCGCGCCTAGTGAGATTTGAGCAACATAGACATGGCCATAGCTCATGGCGATAAGGGCTAAATTCTTCTTTTCACCAGTCTTTCCAGAGGCTGTAAATTTAGCGATGGAACCAGTTTGTGAAGATTTGGAAGATTGACCGCCGGTATTGGAATAAACTTCGGTATCTAAAACGAGAATGTTGACATCTTGATCGTTAGCAATGACGTGATCAAGTCCGCCATAGCCGATATCATAGCTCCAACCATCACCACCGATAATCCAAACTGATTTGTCTAATAGGTCGCGTTCATAGGCGAGAACTTCTTTAATTTGTTTATCTTTGCTAGCTTTGACAAGTTCAACAAGTTGAGGAAGAATCTTACGAACTTCTTTCTTGTTTTTGATGTTAACTAGATAAGTTTTAATAACTTCTTTAAGTTCTTTTTCGACTGTGCGACGTTTAAGGGCCGCTTCAAAGATAGTGACGATTTGACTTAAGCGATAGTCAGTTGCAGCCCGCATACCATAACCAAATTCAGCATTGTCTTCAAATAAGGAGTTAGCCCAAGCAACACCTTCACCATTTTTGTCGGTGCAGAATGGTGTTAGAGGAGTTGAACCAGAATAAATAGATGAACATCCAGTCGCGTTAGCAACAAGCATGTCTTTACCAAATAATTGGCTAACGAGTCTATAATATGGAGTTTCTCCACAGCCTGCGCAGGCACCGCTGATTTCCATATAAGGCATTAAGAAGCCAACACCTTTAACAGAGCTTTGAAGTGCTTCAGGAAGAGCGTCAGCTTTGTAGCTAACATGTTTATAGAGATAATTTGCGCCTTCTTCTTGAGCGAATTGCGATTTAGCTTCCGCCATATAGAGGGCTTTTTTGCCAATCTTATTCGCGTTACATTCAGTGACACAGAGCGAACATCCGACACAGTTTTCAGGTGAAACTTGTAGACGGTATTTCATATTTGGCACGCCCATCGCTGGAAGGACATCCTTCTTAACGATTTCCGGCGCGTTTTTAAGTTCTTCTTCATTTAATAAGAATGGTCTAATAGTCGCATGAGGGCAAACAAAGGCGCAGTTATTACATTGAATACAATCTGCGCTGTTCCAGACAGGAACGCGGTCAGCGATAGAACGTTTCTCTTTGAAGGTGACGTCATTATTCATCGTACCATCGAGAAGTTCAAATTCAGTGAATTTAGAAACTGGGAGAGTGTCGCCATCAAGCGTGCCAATGACATTGACATAACTATCGAAATATTCATCGCCCGTATTTTCTCTTTCTCTAAGCGAAGGAAGTTTTGCCCATTCAGGATCGACTTTAACTTCTCTTAAGCCTTCAGTACCAGCATCGATGGCCTTGTAGTTAAGTTGAACAACTTCTTCACCTTTTTTGCTATATGTCTTTTTCGCAAATTTCTTCATCCATTCATTAGCTTCTGTATAAGGCATAATGTTTTGATTTAGATAGAAGAATGATGCTTGAAGAATTGTATTGGTGTGTCGACCCATACCGATTTCTGAAGCAATCTTATTCGCATCGATAACATAGAATTTAAGATGTTTGCTTGCTAATTGATGTTTAACACGATTTGGAAGTGAAGCTTTAAGTTCTTCATCGCTCATATCAGTGTTAAGAAGGAAGGTTCCGCCATCCTTTAAGTTCTTAAGCATATCGAATTTAAGAACATAAGTATCAAGTGAGCAGGAGATGAAATCAGCATTTTCAACATAGTAAGTTGATCTAATAGGAGAATGACCGAAACGGAGGTGTGAACGAGTGACGCCACCAGCTTTTCTTGAGTCATATTGGAAATATGCTTGTGCATATTGATGAGTGGCATCGCCAATAATTTTAATGGAGGATTTATTCGCACTGACTGTTCCATCAGATCCTAAACCATAGAAGAGGCAAGATGTGTAATCGCCTTTAATGTGAAATGAATCATCGACAGGAATTGAACGATGTGTGACATCATCATCAATGCTAACTGTGAAATTATGGAATGGCTCTTTTTCTAAGAAATCATAGACTGATTTGATGTGTTTGGGTTGAGTATCTTTGCTAGAAAGACCATAACGTCCTCCATAAACTTCAACATTTTTACGTCCGACTTGTTTTAAAGCAGCGACAACATCAAGATATAATGGCTCGCCAGTTGCACCCATTTCTTTAGTTCTATCTAAAACAGCAACGCGTTTCACGCTTCTAGGTAAAACTTTGCTTAAATAGCTAGGAGCAAATGGACGATATAAGTGAACTTTGACTAAGCCAACTGAACGACCTTGTTTTGTAAGTTCATCGATAACTTCTTCTGTAGTTTCAGTGACTGAACCCATCGCAATGATGACATATTTAGCTTTTGGATCACCATAATAGACAAATGGGGCGTATTTTCGGCCAGTAATTTTACTAGCTTTCTTAAAATATTTATCAGCAATTTCAACGACCTTATCGTAATGTGCGTTTTGCGCTTCTCTACCTTGGAAGTAAATATCATCGTTTTCAGCGCCTCCACGAGTAACCGCGTGAGAGTGAGGATTTAAGGCGCGAGCTCTAAATTCTTCAACCTTATCCATTGGAAGCATTTTGCGATAAACTTCCGCGTCAATAAATTCAACATTTTGGATTTCGTGTGATGTTCTAAAACCATCAAAGAAGTGAAGAACAGGAGTACTCGATTCAATGGCGATAAGATGAGCGATAGGCGCTAAATCGGCAACTTCTTGCACCGAATGAGCGCAGATCATCGTCGCACCAGTTTGTCTACAAGCGTAGATATCTTGATGATCGCCAAAGATAGAAAGTGAACGAGTAGCTAAGCTTCTCGCGGAGACATGTAAGACCGCAGGAAGAAGTTCACCACACCACTTATAAAGGTTTGGAATCATGAGCAATAAGCCTTGCGAAGCAGTGTAAGTTGTCGCCAAAGCGCCAGCTTGAAGAGCTCCATGAACTGTGCCAGAAGCACCGGCTTCCGATTGCATTTCCACAACTTTTACAGGTGTGTTAAAGAAATTCTTTTTGCCTTGTGAGGCATAAACATCGACAAGTTCCGCCATCGGGGAGCTTGGAGTGATAGGATAAATGCCAGCAATTTCCGTAAAATAATAACTTCCAATCGCTGCAGCAGTATTTCCATCAACTGAGAGAAATGATTTTTTGTTATTCATTAAAATTAACTCCTATAAAAAGATTACTTAAATTATAAATTTAGATATATGTCTATTCAATAAAAAAATCGGCTTTGAAACCGATTACATAAGCTATTTTTATTGAATTATTTCTTTTTACGATTTGCTAGCTCTTCATTGACTAATTTTCGTAGCACTTTTAAATCATCTTCGCTTAAGACGATACTTTTATCAACGAGCCCTCCAACCACAGTCATTTTCTTATAGACAAAGTCGGTGACTCCCGAAAATTTCTTGCTCTCTCTTTTAGCTTCAAAATATTTAACTTTTTCTTTACTAGCTTCTAAAGAGGCAATATATTCTTCAATCTCTGGCAATAAATCTTTTAGATTGTAAGTTGGATCCATCGCTAGAGTGGGTTCAAAATAGCTGAGCTCGCTAGAAATGATTTCCGGATAGATGCCGTTAATTTTCGACAATTGTTCGCTCGTTAAATATTTTCTTTTGTAATTTTTAATTGATGAAAGATATTTTTTAGCTAATGTCTTGTTCATAGATATATTTATTATATCAAAGAATCAAGGCTTATAATGGAATGATTCTTTAACTTTGCTCGAATCAAACCATTTATAGATGACGATATATTCATCGTATTTACTTATAACTTCTTCATTAGGCTCTTCAAAAGTCTTCCACATTCTTTCAATGACATCTTCAGGAACAATCTTATTTTCGTTTCTTTGTTTGTTTTGTCTAAGCACAACATCATATGGCTTTTTTAGAACCACAAGAATCTTTTTATCAAAGCCCGTTGTGTTATCCGCGTAAAAAACTCGAAATTTATTTTCTAAGTTAGTCGCATCAGCAATAACTGTGGAATCATCATATTTTGCCCCGTAATCATTAATTCGCTTTAAAAATAGATCCCACATTTCTTTCTCATGCTCAAAATTTTGATATTCGCCAGTAAGCTCTTTTCTAAGCTCATCGCTAGAGACCACGAAAACATGCTTATGGCTTAAACGGTATTGCTCAGCCCAAGTAGATTTACCCGCGCCTGGAACTGCGGAAAGAAGAATAAATGTTCTCATAAATTTACCGCGAAAATTATAACATCCAGAAAATGAGCACATGATTGATTTTTATCAATTTAATAATAAAAGCGATTACATAAAGAAGAATGAGACAAAGATTAAAATCTTATAGATCTTTTGAAGTTAAGAAATCTTTAAGTGAAATGTGCTTAATTAAACTGGTTGAATAATCATTTTCATCAGTGCTTATTATTATTTTCTTAGAAAAACTATCAACATTATTAAAAGCGTTAAATTCTCTTTCATAAGTTTTGTTATCAACTAAAGAATAAGCAACTTGAATGTAATATTCTTTTCCGTCTTTGCAGGCATAAAAGTCTATTTCTTTGCCATTGTTATCATAGACTTTTACATCGTAATCACGATATAAAAGTTCGTTATAGACAACATTTTCTAAATTATGGTCAAGATCAAAGCGATTGTTTATAACAGACAACGAATTAAAGCAAACATCCGAATCATATATTTTATAAAAATAAGATAGTTCTTTCTTGGCTTTTTTAGAATATTGACTAACTTCATCAATAATATAAGCCTCTTTTAAATATTCAATGTATTTAAGAATTGTGTTAAGAGAGACATCTACGCATTCATTTGAAATATATTTATGAATGCTTCGAGCGGATATAATGCGAGAATTACTAACGAGGATAAATTGAACTATTTTCTTAAAAACAATTTCCTTTTTTATCTTATATCTTTTGATTAAATCGTTATATACGATCGTATTTTCTAAATCATTTAAATATTCTTTTTGTGCAGTTAACGAATCATATAAAAATCTACCTGGAAAACCACCCCAAGTTAAATAGTCATTAATAGAACAAGTTTTTCCACTTTGTTTTAAAAATTCATCTATTTCACAATAAACAAATGGACGTATTCTAAAATCGACAAAACGACCACTTAATAAAGTCAATATTTCACTAGATAATAATTTAGAATTGCTGCCAGTTATAAATAAGGAATTATCATCTAAGCGCAAATCCTTAACCGCGGCTGGCCAATCTTTAACTTCTTGAATTTCATCTAAAAAGATATAGCATTTACCATTTTTTCTATTTTTATTTACATAATTAACTAGTTCAATAGAATTACTAGCTTTTAGCAAATCGGAAGTTTTTTCGAAATTAAGATAAATTATATTGTTTGATGATTTGCTTATTTCTGACATTATTTGATTTAAAATAATCGATTTTCCGCATCTTCTAATGCCGGTAATAACTTTTACTAAATCGCTGTCATAAAATGGTCTAATCTTTTCTAAGTATTTTTCTCTGATTATCATTGCTACTCACCTGAAATTATTATACTGAACACTTTTATCACAATCAACAAAATTGTTCACTACCACTGAACACTTTTACCAAGTAGCGAAAAACTGTTCACTATCACGGAACACATTTACCACACGAAAATGTGTATAACCATGAAAAAAGGACTGAGCAATATCAATCCTTTTTATTTATTTGGTACACCATGCAGGGATCGAACCTGTGACCCACTGATTAAGAGTCAGTTGCTCTACCAGCTGAGCTAATGGTGCAGAGCACTTATTAAATATATACTAAAGTATCTTTTCTTGCAATGAGGAAAAGTTGACATAGAAAAGTTATTTCATCATGTTCCCTCGACAATCTACACCATGTTCCCTTTATGAAGGAACAGTTAGGGAACATTCCTATTTTTCTTTAGTTATATACTTCAAATTTTTAGATTTAGCACTTGAAGTTTTAATAAGTAGTCCACTTTCCAATAAAGGCTTTAAAATGTCGCTTACAAAATGGCTTCGACTCGCATAATTGATATGCTTTTGAATTTCTTCTCGAGATCTAGCTGTCCCACGGCAGAAAGATAGAATGCTTTTATCATATTTAGAATAATATAGGCCAGATTCTTGCCTTTGTTCACCAGAAAGAAGGTCGTATAAAGTTATCGTAAAGAAATCATCATTATTTTCTAATAATGGCTTTTTTACTTCTAAAGACTTATAGATATTGTAAATTTTCTTAAAACCGCTACCGATTTTTTCCATTAAGCCAATTACTTCAAAACAATTGCATATGATTTTATTTCTTCTAATAGAAGGTATTTTACTTAAATCATATTCGCTAGGAGATTTATTTAGCATCCAAGAACCAGGAGATGTGATTTCTAATCTATCTTTAAAAATATCGATATCGATCTGAGTTCCTTGAATTGAATAATCTCTATGAGCAATTGCGTTTACTAACGCTTCCCTTAAAGCTTGTTCAGGATAAGAAACTGTATCAAGTCGAGAACCATCTTTCATCTTAATAAATCCACTTCTGCTATTGCGGAAAATGAAATTTAAAGCTTCAGTGAAAGTGTAGCAAATAGAACCTTTATATTCTTTTTTATCTAAAACTTCATCAATGCCTTTATCATAGCCATTCCAGATGCGACAAGATATCAAAGTATCGTCCATTGAATATGAATCAGAAAACATTTTTAATCCAGCTGTAATTCTTCCATCTGGTGCGATGATTTCTTTGCTAATCAATAATTCAAAAGATGGTTCTTTTTTATCTAATCTATAAATTTTTGCTAAATTGTTAAATCGAATAAAATTCTTTTTTTCATATTGTTCATTCAACAAATGATTATCGACTCCAAATTTTCTTTTCCCCATTGTCAAAATTTCCATAACAGTCGCGGGAAGGGTCGCCCCATCTTTACGAATATAAACTTTTTCATTAAAATCGCCTGTTTTGTAATAGACAATTTCATTACTGAAGTTTACATATACGCTTAATATATATTTTTTTCCTTCTATTAAGAAAGTATTAAAAGAAACATTGATATGAGGAAAAATATGACGATTGATGACTTTAAGAATTAGGTTTTTATAAGCATCAACTTCTTTATTAGATAAACCAATTAGATTTTTATTATCATCAATGCCTACGAATAAATATCCGCCATTATTGTTAGCAAAACCGACAAGCGTTTTTGCCCATTTTTCTACTTTGTCATCCTGAGAGTCGAGTTTTAGTTTATATTCGTACTCTTCATCTTCAATTTCAGGTAAACTTTCTAATTCATCAAAAGTGGTCATCGTTTTATCCTCTTGGCAAATAAAGTATACATCATGTTCCCTTAAGAATCTATATCATGTTCCCTTTTTAAGGAACAGTTAGGGAACATGATAATACAAAATATCGATATAATCGAATTTTCTATTTAAAAAGGCCCACGCCGAAGCGCGAGCCTTATAGCTATTTAAACTTGAGATTAAGCTTTAGCTAAGTCAGTTTTGTCAAATGGTGTAATGGTCCACGCACCATTATCATTAATCTTATTGGCACTATCAGCATTGGACCAACGTAGTGTTCCTCTAACGGTAATCTTATCACCATTTTTAGCGCCATCGAGGACCGCTTTATAAGCAGCAAGAGTTTCTGGAGCGCCAGATTTAGCAACGTGATAATCGTAAGCAAGAACGATTGTATTGCCAGTTCCGCCTAAATCTAAGTCAATTGTTTGACGAACTTGTCCATTAAATGAAATATCATCTTTTGCAACAATTGTACCGGTGAAGGTTGTAACTGCGTTAGAAATGCCAGAGAAGAATGATTTGAAATCAGCACTGGTCTTATTATTTAAACCAACTGGAACAGTTTGTTCAACAAAGTCAGCAATACCTGGAGCTTCTTCTAATTGTTCAACCTTATTAATATAGGCTAATTGGAGGTTTCCATAACCATTAGACATATCGCCATAAACTCTAATGTATTTACCGACCTTCACAAGATCTTTATCACTAGCGGCATCAACACGGTAAAGTTGTAAGACATCTTTACCATCAGCAATTAATGCCCAGTTTTGATCAGCGGCCACATAAATGACTTTACCAACAACGCTGATGTAGTAATATTTTTGACCATAATTGGTCTTAATATAACCAGTTGATTCATCAACGATGTTAAAGTTAGTACCAGCAGCATTCATTTTGTATAGATCAGCAATCTTAACTTCATCATATTTGATGCTAGTTTTGACTAAAAGAACATTAAACGTTCTTTCATCAGTTTGGCTTCCACATTTTGCTGAAACTTTAAATGAAGCTTCAGTATTAGCGGTTGCACTTTCACCAGGATAGACAAATGACATTTTCTTGTGAGTTTCATCACCTTCGATATCAGTCATCGAGATGACTTCGTTATATTCCTCTGCCCATGACCATTCAAGTTCGACAGTGAAAGAATTACCATCGATTTTGGTGATTTGTTTTGTGGTGAGAGATAAAGCGTCGTTATCGTCACCTTTCAATGTGTTTGTGTTTAAGTTGTCGCCATCTTGTGCATTAAGAGGTGAACCAGAAGCCACTGTCGATGCAATACCGCTATCGAGAACTTTTTTCAAAGCTTTTTGTTCTGCTTCAGGATTTGAACAAGATGTAAGGACACCAATAGTTAATAAGCTAACTAGGAGTCCTGTAAGTCTTTTTGCTTTCATAATTTTCCTTTCTAAATATATTTTGTTAATCAGCAAGAGAGACATATCCACTGCCTTTAGCTGGTGAAACTAAATTGCTGTTAACAAGCACTAGTTGATATGTTTTCTCATGACGTGCTAGTTGACCAATAACGTAATAGTTTTTGTCAACTTCAAAGCTGTCCTTGCCGTAATAACCGCGTCCATAGTCAACACTTCTAAGGGAGATTTTAGCTCCAGAAGAAGTCTTGGCAAATAATGTCAAACTTTTACCATCACTGTCGTAACGGAAATAGTCTTCAGTTTGCTCATTCATCGTTGGTTTTTGATCATCTTCATCACCTTTTCTTATTGTGACTTTGATTTTCAAAAATCCACCTAAATAATTATCGAATGTTGAAATGTCGGAAATTTTACTAAATTCATCGACATAATCATAGGCGCTTAAATCGTAGCCATAGCCTAATGCATTCGCAGCTTCTTTAATTTGCTTATAAATATCTGGGTTGTCCCACTGCTCTTGGCTAATGTTAACTAAGGAAGTGTTACCAGTAATTTTTCTAACCACAGTTCTAGGATCAAAGACGATTTTGATTTTATCGTCATCGCTCTTGCTAGTTGTGACGTTTTTAACATCAGTTAGTTGCACATTGTTTTTGTACTTGGTGGCTTTGCACACCAAAGTGACAATTTGTCCAACTCTAAATGATGTTGAAGCTGCTGTTACAGTTAAAGCTGTATAAGCATAGATTGAAGCGTATTCGCCATCGCTATCAGGGTCAGTTACATCTCTAAGGAAGAGATTTTCTCCGCTAAAACCTAAGATTACCGCGGTAATTCTAAGTCTATTTCCAGAGCTAGAAGAATCTAAGCTATCGGTGTCAGAAACACCTAAAGCTTGATAATTTTCTCTAACGTAACGAATAGAAACATCCCAGATTTTATCAGTGTAATCATAATCTGGATCTTTTTCGCCATACACTCTTTTTCCACTTGATTTAGCCACGCGAGCGGCTTCGACAAAGGAAGAGTAATATGGACAATAATCCGAATGAGCATTAAGTAAATTAAGCGAATAGCATTGTTCGATAATTTCTAAATTTAATAATCGATAATCGGAATTTTCAGTCATCTTATACCAAACAAAGCCGATGTAGCGTTCACTAGTTCCATCAATTTGTCCATAAGTTTGGATGTCGTTAATTAAAACCACGCTATAAGGTTTTTGTTTTTCGTTTTCTGCGTCCCAAAGAATCGATTTAACATATTGGCTTGCTTTAACACCCCAAGGTTCGATTTTAGCAGTCGACTCAGGAGTGTTGATGCCATTAAAGCGAACGGTGTAACTAATATCTTTTGTCTTTTTAGTGTCAACATTTCTTCCGTTATAGAAATTTAGCGTGTCACCATCGACGACATTACAGATAGTAATTTCACCAATCGCATGGACACCATCGCTAGGAGAAGTAAAAACATCTGATTCAGTAAATGTTTCAGTCAGTTTTAGCTCATCTGTCAAAGGTGTAGCGAATATATCACTTCCACAGGAAGATAAAGTCGCTATCGAAGCTAGACTAGTAAGCAATAGTGTCCACGATTTGTTTTTCATAAAATTTAATTCTTTTTAGTTGTTGGGTCGAAGTTAGCTAAAGTCCTCATGCTATCATCGAGAATTTCTTCTAAGGTCTTTTCACCTGTTAAGACACTGCTCATGATGGTGCCAACTTCAGCACGAATAACTGATGAACCAACGAATCCAGGATCAACGAATTTAACCCAATTAGTATCATTGTTCATGTAATAATTTTGGTTAAGTTGAGCGGATTCTAAGAAAGCTTTCTTAGTTGCATTATCAGCTGCTGTTTCTCCGGCGAGAAGTTCTTGATAGACTTCGCTGTTTGTCGCAGATTTAGAAGCTGGATAATAACCGGATTCTGCTGCCCAGGCGCCTTGGAGATCACCTGTAGTGAATGCGACAATCGCGTCAAAGGCTTTTTGTTGATCTTCTTCTGTACCTTGATCAAATAGACATAAGTTTGTTCCTTGAGAGATGACATATTTATTCTCAGCATCTTTATAAGGAATTGGAGCAAGTTTTAGTCTAAATGTGCCAATGTTATATTCTAGACCACCGGAAGAGCAGATTGTAAACATACATTGATTGGCTTTGAAGGCTGTTGAAGCATAGGAGCTATCAGAAATATTTCCTGGTAAGCCGAATATTCCATCAGCAAATAAATCTTTGAAATATTGCATTGCTGCAAGAGTTTTTGCTCTATTATCTCCAGAAGCAAATTCCGCCCAGCCGTGTTGATATTTTTTGATATCGTCTGCGCTATAAGAGGTGTATTCAGCGCCCCATTGTCTGACGATAGTGATGAACATGTTATCTGTGCTATCCCAGGTCAAAAGTCTAAAGTTCTCTTTTTTAACAATTTTGCAGTCGAGAAGTAAGACTTTTCCAGTAGGAGCCTCAGATGTATCACGAACTTCAAATCCAGTATGTTTATCAGGATCGTTAGCATCTTCTACACCAAACAAATATTTTCCAAATAAGGTGTCCATAACTGTGAGCATCTTAGGACCTTGTTCTTCCCATTCAGCCCAAGTTTCCGGGACTTTGATGGTGCTATCAATGCTTTGAGCGTATTCCATGAAGATGCCATTGTAGCCCATAACTTCGGTGGATTTGTTGAATGGAAGACCCATGATATAGCCTGTTCCATCCGCTTTATATTTAAGCATTTTGTTTTCAGTCATGTATTCAGGGTAATAATCTTCTAATAAATCAACACCGTGTTCTTTGTTATAAGCATCGATGTAATCATCTAGAGGAAGTTGAATATTACTTTTGATATAACCTGCAAAGTGATCAGGATAACCATTAGCGAAGTTTGGATAGCTAGCAGTTGATATTGAGTTATTCAAGTTGGATTGGAGCTTATCATAAGATCCTTGGGTTTGATTTTCGATAGTAAGTCCACTTGCAGCTGAATAAGGTTCAACCATCGTGCTGTTAAGCTTTGTGGTGTAAGCGGCACCGAATCCTGTCCAGAGAATAAGATCGGCTTTCGCTCCGCAACCAGAGGCACCTCCCATTATGAGTGCACCTAAGATAGCTGCGGTTGTAATTTTTGCATTTTTATGCATAAATTCTCCTTTCAATTTATATTAACGCGTGAGCGGTAATACCACAATTAACCTTTAATTCCGCTTCGGGAAACACCACGCATGATGTATTTTCTAAAGCAGATAAAGAAGATGAATAGAGGGGCTGTAACGACCATGGAACCGGCAATTTTGACGGCGTCTTTTCCTTGACCTTGCGTTGAAGAGAACAAAGACATAAGACCGTTAGAGACAAGTTTCATATCGTATGATTTGTTATATTTCCAGCCACCGTTAGCAACTAATGTTGGCCAAATATAGCTGTTCCATGAACCCATGAGCGAAAGAATGACGATGGTCATAATTGCTGGCATCGCAATTGGCACCATAACTTTCCAGAGATAGCCAATATCGCTGACGCCATCAACTTTTGCTGCTAAATAAAGTTCGTTTGGAATTTGTTGGAATGTTTGTCTTAGATAGAAAATGTAGAAGACGCTAACGCCATGAACAAATATCAAAGCAGCGAAGGTAAATTTCCATCCAAGTTGAATGGTTGTTTGATAGTTAGTAATAACCATCATTTCACCAGGAATCATCATTGTTGCAAGCAAAAGTGTGAACAATAAATTCTTACCTTTGAATTCAAGTCTAGCGAAAGCAAAAGAAGCTAAAACCGCTGTTACAATTGTCACTAATGTGGAAGAAACAGCTACGACGAAGGTATTGAAGAAATATTGAGTGAAGGAAGGTCTAGATAAAGTAGTTCCAGCAGCTTCATATTCTTTCGAGAAAATCGTCGCATAGTTATCAAGTGTCCAGTTTTCAAAACCTAATTTGGAAAAGTCACCACTTGCCGTAAAAAGATTGAATTCGTTCGCGTCAATAAGTGAAGCAACTATCATGAAGATGAAAGGAACCAACATAAATAACGCGAAAATCGTTATGAATAAGTAGACAAGAACTTTTTTGATGATATATTTCGTACGATAGCGACGGTATTCATTATCATCTTTAAAGTACATAACATGTTCTGCCATAGTTAACTCCTTTCTAATAATGGACACGCTTCTTGCTTACTGCAAATTGGATGAGCGTGATAAATAAGATGATGCAAAGTAGGACAATTGAGCCTGCTGCAGCAACACCTGGTTGAAGTTGGCCTTCAGGCGAACGAAGTTGTTCGTAAATCCAGCCGACAATAGGCATCCATTCTTTTCCTTTCGCACCACCAAAGTTGTCGTATCCACTTGATACAGAAGCTTGGGAAGAGTAAACAGATAAAACACCCGTATACATCTTAAAGGCACCGATAAAGGATGTGATGGTAATGTATAAGATTTGTGGGCTTAATAATGGAAGCGTAATTCTTCGCCAAATAGTAAAGCTTGATGAGCCATCAATTTTAGCAGCGTCATAATACTGCTTATCAATCGTGGCTAAGCCAGACATAAATACAAGAATCTTAAACGCTAAACCATTCCAAACGGCGTAAGTAACAATGACAACACCTTGATGGAATCGACTTGCCGCTCCATCAGTTGAGGTCGGGAATCTTGATAGCCAGTTAATCGGATCAATATTAAATAGAGATTTCAAGACGATGTTAACTATACCGCCTGAGCCATTTGAGAAAAGTATTGAGAATACTAAACCAAGAGCGATTGTATTGGTAACATAAGGCAAGAAGAAGATAGTTTGAAACAATCCTCTAAGCGCCTTAATCGAATTAAGGAATGTCGCAATTAGTAGAGCAATAAGAATTGTGAGAGGAACTTCGATGATGACAAGTTCAATGGTGTTAAGAATTGTCTTAGGAAAAACCGAATCCGAGAAGACAATTGCAAAATTAGAGAAGCCAAATGATGGATCGGTAAAGTTGGCGTTTCGATGAACTAAGGAGGAAATAAAGTTCCCTAGAGCAAAGCTACCAGCGCCGACTGACCATCTAAAGTCTTGAATGAAAGCCATGAAGAAGGTGTTTAGAATTGGATAAAACATAAACATCACTAAGAAAATCATGGCCGGAATCAAGACAATCCAGGCTGTGGCCCATTGAGGAAGCGTCACGCGACGACGTTTGGAAATCAAACGTTTTTTCGTCGCATCGCTAGCTAAAGTGCCATCAGAATTCACAACTAATTGTTCATTTGCTAATTGTTCAGTTTGTTTTTCTTTTTTCTTGAACATATTTTTAAAGCAAATAACTAAAGTTATTTAATCCTTTCACCAGTTTCTTCAAAGACGTAGAAGCGTTTTTGAGAGAATTTGAGCACATCTTTTCCTAAAATCTTGTTACGGAGTTCGCTAGGAATGATGATTTTGACGCGATTTTCTTTTTGGTCAGTAATAGAACCAACGACGTTGATATCGCGACCAATGTTTTCGATTTGATCGACGTCAACACTTATTTGACCATTTTTATCATCGTAGACGAAAGCTTCAGGACGGACAGCAATTTTAACTTTTCTATCGCTGACTTTGCTTTCGACTTGAATAGTTTTCTTCACGACTTCACCAGTTTCAAGCGTTTCTTCAACTTCTTCATCCGTTAAAATGACGTGTTCTTTCTTATAAACTGGATCATTGTCGAATAATTCACCATTAAGATAAAGCTTTCCGCCTTTGATTTCGCCATCGAAGACGTTGATAGCTGGAGAACCTAAGAATTTAGCAACGAAAAGGTTTGCTGGTTCTTCATATACCTTCTGTGGTTCATCGATTTGTTGGATGACGCCGAGCTTCATGACGACGATGGTATCAGAAATGGACATCGCTTCTTCTTGGTCGTGAGTAACGAAGACTGTGGTAATGCCAGTTTCTCGTTGAATACGTTTAATCTCTTCACGAGTTTGTAAACGTAGACGAGCATCTAAGTTTGATAAAGGTTCATCAAGAAGTAAGACGCGAGGTTTTTTAGCAAGTGCACGAGCAATAGCCACACGTTGTTGTTGACCACCGCTGAGCTCTTTTGGTTTACGATCAAGATAAGGTACGATGTCGACAATGTGAGCCATTTCTAAAGCAATCGCATCTTTATCTTCTTTAGAAAGACGAGTTCTCGCTTTTAAAGCAGCAGCTTCTGGATCATTTACTTTCAATTCTTCAAAGTCCGCTTGCGCTTTAGCAAGGGCTTCTTCAGCAGAGACCATCTCGGTGTCGAGATATTCTAAGTGCTTATTTAAATTGACAATTCTTTCTTCAGATTCAGCGACAGTTTCTTTAGCTAATGTTAATAAATCATTGTAATGAGTAGCTTCTTCTTCATCGAGCTCATCTTTACCTTTTTCTAATCGAGCGGAATATCTTTGAATATCTTTGCTCGCTTTAGCTAAAGCTTTTTCAGTGGCTTTTAAGTCAGCAAGTGTTTGCTTGCGGTCATGCTTAATATTAGCGATTCTATTGTTTTCATCGCCAAAAGGACCAGGAAAGCGCACGTTATCTAGAGGGAATTCAATGTTTTGCCTCACTGAAAGATGCGGATATAAGGCGTAGTTTTGGAAAACTAGACCGATTCCACGATTTTCAGGGGGTAAATTTGTAACATCTTCATCACCAAACCAGATATGACCGTCAGTCGGTTTATGCAAACCTGCAATCATGTAAAGGGTTGTGGACTTACCGCAGCCAGATGGACCTAAAAGACCGACGAGTTTACCGTCGGGTATTGTAAAAGACATTTGACTTACAGCAGTTGTTTTAACACCTTTTCGACCGACGAAGGTTTTCGTAAGATTTTCGATTCTTACTTCCATGTAGTTAATACCTCCTATGGTGTAAATTACGTAGCTGTTTACTACATTGAAATTTTATCATAGATATAAATTAATCTACAAACAAAAAAAGAAAGCGCTTTTATAAATAAAAGGGTCACCATTAAAAAAGGGACAAAATCGAGGCAAAAGTTGGAAATCTTAATCGTTTTCCTTCTTTTCTAACTCTTTTTGAGCTAAAAATTCTTCTTTTATTTTTTCATTAACAATGGTTGAACCGACTTGGATGACGTTCTTATTTTCAATCTTTTGCGATTTATATTTATTAAGTTTTGCTTCTAATTCTTCCTCAGCTTTTTTCTCGGCTTCTTCATTTTTAAAGAAAACCGATTTGTCCGCATCCACAACAAGTGTATGCGCGGCAAAATCATGTGGAGCTCTTTTATCTTTATTTATTAAAGTGAAGATCATCAATATCGTTAAGCCAACACCTAAAGTGATGAAGCTAGTCGTACCGACACCGATAACAAATAAAGATAAAGATAATTCAAGAAGGAAGATGAAGAAACGGAAGACAATTTGTCTTTTCTTCACCGCATAGCCATTTTTGTCGATGATGGCGATATGCATGAAGCGTTTCCCAAGCGTTTCCCCGTTTTTAAAGACTAATGGGAAAAGTAGATAGAAAAGGCACATCACAAGCACGTAAGGCGTAATTATCATAAACATTTGAATGAGTTTAAGTTCGTTATTTAAAGATACAAAATAATCGCGATTATAAAAATCATGGCTCGCCGTTTCAATCGCTTTTAATAAATATTGTTTAACTTCACTTTCATCGACTCCTTCTTTAATAGAAGCAACATCATCTAAGCTAGTTACAATAAAATAATTTGCTCCATCAGAATCTATCTTAAGAATTGATTCATTAAAATATTTTTCAGAATAATATTCATTAGGATATTTACCGCTATCACTGACTAAATCTTTATAATCTGGTGAAACATAATTATCCGCGTCTTTATCATAACTTTTACTTTCTGTATCGCTAGGAAGTTCGATGTTTTCACCCGTTAGATAACAACGGTAATAATAACGAAGATGTTCTAAATAATAATTAGGCGTAAAATCTTCAAGCTTTGTTAAGGAAACAATGCTATTGGAAAGTGAAACATTTATCTTTGTTGAATAATCTTTCACTTCAATCGTGGTGATATCACCATTTTCTTCTTGCTGTTGATAGACATATAGATGAGTTGCCACTTGATAATTTAGACCAAGCGACATCTTCTTAGAATAATTCATGCTCGCATTAGCAATCGGTGACATCACTAGCATTAAAAGAGCAAACCACGTAAACACCGCGAAAAGAAAATCGATAGATGAAGCTAAAATGCGTTTAACAAAAGAAGCTTCAACAATTGAAGAAATCTTACTACCGTTATCACTTTTCGTATCTAAGTTCAGGCTCTTCTCCGGCATAAGTGACCTCTTCAATTTCTTTTTGGGCGTATTTTTCTTCCTCTACGAGATCAGTAAAAATAATTGATGATTTCGCATCGATGACAATTGTTCTAGCGATATAGTCATGAATTGCACTTTTCTTTGGCGAAGCCATCATTAAGCCAAAGGAAGAAAGAATGACAACGATCGGAATTAAAACCATGATTATCATGTTCGTGGCTAAAAACATCACCGCGAGCGAAGTAATAAAATAAGGAATAAATCTCAAAGGTATTTGATATTTTTTAATCGCATAGCCTTCATAATTAGCTAATTGAAGTTTAAATACTTTCTTGCCTAGCGTGGCTCCGCCTCTAAGAAGAGATGGAATTAATATGTAGCTAATCATACCCGCGACATTTATCGCTAGAGTTGCGCTTAAACCGTTATAGAAGTTACGAGGTATTTCATAACTTTGATAGAAAGATTGATTTTTTAAATGCTTATACGCGGCGATATATTTATTTGTGTAAAATTTAGCCAAATCAGTTTTGGTGACTTCGCTTACGCTTTCTGTGCTTGTGTTGTAATATTTGCTTTTTGGCACGCCTAACTTAGTTTTATCGATAAGGCCATCACTATCTTTATAGTAAGTGAACAAAGAAGAAGTCTTTTCTTCATCAAGAATTTCATCATTTATTTCTAAGACATTTTTGTTATACCATTCAATAGAATAATATTCTTTTGCTGAAACTTTATTTCCATCATCTAAGGTAATTTCTTCATTGTAGTTAGGCGCAGTATATAGCGTTGGATTTAAGCTATCTCCATCTGAAGGCACTTCTATGTTTTCGCCAGTTAAATAAGAAAAATAATAATACGTTAATACTTTTTCGTAAACTGTATAGTCTTCTGTAGAATTATAAATTTGCGTCACCTTGTTTTCATCTTCATAGACAAGATGCGAATAAACTTCAAAATCATGTAGCTTACTATCATAAAAACTAACTGTATTAGAAAATATGAGGTTAAAGCAGCCAAAGAATAAAGCAAAAAAGAGGGCTAATGTAATCGCTGAGTCAACAATAAAGGCGCCGATGCGAGGAGCTTGATTAGCGATTAAGGTGTGCTGAGGCAATGTTTGCTTTTTCATGTATATATAATTGTCTAGAAAAATTGAATAAATGCAAATCTTTTCAAAAAGAAAAGGCCACCGAAGTGACCTTGTAATTTTTGCTTTTCCTTATTTAAGGATTTCAGTGACTGAACCAGAACCGACTGTACGTCCACCTTCACGGATGGAGAATTTGGTTCCTTTTTCAATAGCAACTGGGTGAATGAGTTCGACAGTGAGCTCAACGTTATCACCTGGCATAACCATTTCAACACCGCTTGGGAGGGTGATGACACCGGTAATATCAGTTGTGTTGAAGTAGAATTGAGGACGATAGTTGCTTAAGAAAGCTGTGTGACGTCCACCTTCTTCTTTCTTCAAAACGTAAACTGAAGCGGTGAATTTGGTATGAGGAGTGATAGATCCTGGTTTAGCAAGGACTTGTCCACGGACGACTTGATCACGGTTGATACCACGGAGAAGAACACCAACGTTATCTCCAGGTTCAGCGAAGTCAAGAAGTTTTCTGAACATTTCTAAACCAGTGACGACTGATTTTTGGGTTGGACGAATACCAACGATTTCAACTTCGTCATTGAGTTTAACAACACCACGTTCGACTCTACCAGTGACGACTGTTCCACGACCAGTGATGGTGAGGACGTCTTCGATAGGGAGAAGGAATGGTTTGTCTTTATCGTGAGTAGGAAGTGGAATGTAGGCATCAACGGCATCCATGAGTTCTTTGATGCAGGTATCATCACCGCCATCAAGAGCAACTTTCGCGGAACCGCGGATGACTGGGACTTCATCACCTGGATAACCATAGCTGGTGAGAAGTTCACGGACTTCCATTTCAACGATGTCGATTAATTCAGGATCATCGACTAAGTCACATTTATTTAAGAAAACAACAATGTAAGGAACACCGACTTGACGGGCAAGTAAGATGTGTTCACGGGTTTGTGGCATAACACCATCAGTGGCCGCGACGACAAGAATTGCACCATCCATTTGGGCAGCACCGGTGATCATGTTTTTAACATAGTCAGCGTGTCCCGGGCAGTCAACGTGAGCGTAGTGACGATTGGCTGTTTGGTATTCAATGTGTGCGGTATTAATTGTGATACCACGGGCTTTTTCTTCAGGAGCAGCATCGATTTGATCGTATGCAGTAGCCACGGCTCCACCTTGTTTAGAAAGGTATTTTGTGATAGCAGCAGTTAAAGTGGTTTTACCATGGTCAACGTGACCGATAGTACCAATATTTAAGTGTGGTTTGCTTCTATCGAATTTTGCTTTTGCCATAATTGAATTTCCTCCTTGTTTTTTTCGTGTTTTAATTCAACGAAATCATAATATAGCAAGTTTTTTGTAAAATCAACACAATAGTGTTTAGATAAAATTATCGATTGCTCATTCCAGATTTTTTGATAATTTCATCTTGGACAAAACGAGGGCATTCACCATAATGATCGAACTGCATTGTGTAGTTGCCTCGACCTTGGGTGAAGCTTCGCAAGTCAGTGACGTAGCCAAACATTTCGGCAAGAGGTACTTCCGCTTCAACGATTTTGGCGTTTCCTCTTTGCGATTCACCAGTCATGTTTCCTCTTCTACGGGAAATATCGCCGATGACATCACCATAATATTGTTCAGGAACGGTGACTTCAATTTTCATGATAGGCTCAAGAATGACTGGATTACACTTCTTCGCAGCTTCTTTTAAAGCCATGCTAGCAGCAATCTTATAGGCAGCTTCCGAGCTATCGACATCGTGGCTAGAACCATCGAAGAGGGTCGCTTTGATATCGATTACTGGATAGCCAGCGATAAGTCCTCTATTTAAGGCATCTTCAAGTCCATCTTCAGTTGGGCGGATGTATTCTCGAGGAACGCTTCCTCCGACAACGGCATCGACGAATTCAAAGCCTTTGCCTGGGTTTGGTTCAAAGCGAATCCAGACGTGACCATATTGTCCACGGCCACCGGATTGTTTGATGTATTTACCTTCACATTCAGCGCTTTGTCTAATGGTTTCACGATATCCAACTTGTGGAGTACCGACATTGACTTGAACGCCAAATTCTCTTCTCATACGATCGACGATGATATCGAGGTGAAGTTCGCCAACACCAGCGATGATTGTTTGTCCGGTTTCAACGTTGGTGTGAACTTTAAATGTTGGGTCTTCTTCTGCTAATTTTTGTAGAGCAATTCCCATCTTTTCTTGATCAGCTTTGGATTTTGGTTCCACCGCTTCTTCAATAACTGGTTCAGGGAATTCCATCTTTTCAAGAATCAATGGTTTATCTTCATCGCAGAGGGTATCACCAGTTGTGGTATTTTTAAGTCCGACAACTGCGCCGATATCACCAGCGTGGAGAGCATCAACTTCTTGACGATGGTTGGAGTGCATCAAGACAACACGAGCGATTCTTTCTTTGCTTCCTTTCGTGGAATTGAGAACGTAAGAACCGGATTTAAGTGTTCCTGAATAGACTCGAACATAAGCAAGTCGACCAATGAATGGGTCAGTAGCAATCTTGAAGGCTAACGCACGAAGAGGTTCGTTATCATCAGGAATGCAAGCGACCTTGTTGCCGAGTTCATCTTCGCCAACAGCAGCTGGAATATCAAGAGGGCTAGGAAGATAATCAACAACTCCATCAAGGAGCAATTGAATTCCTTTGTTCTTGTAAGCTGAACCGCAGAAGACTGGGAAGAATTCGCCAGTTAGAACAGCTTTTCTAATGGTGGATTTAATCATGTCGATTGGGACATCTTGTCCATCTAGAACAAGCATCATTAGATCATCATCGAAAGCAGCAAGAGCTTCAAGAAGTTTTTGACGAAGTGTTTCCACTTTGTCTTTATATTCTTCTGGAATAGCTGCTTCAGTTGGAGCTTCATCCTTATCGGTATGATACATCCAAGCTTTTCTTTCAATGATATCGATGACACCAATGAAATTGCTTTCAGTGCCAATTGGATATTGAACGGCTTCCGCATTCGCGGCAAGACGTTCATGTAATGAGGCAACGCACATATCAAAGTCGGCACCAATCGCGTCAAGCTTGTTGACGAAGACGATTCGTGGGACACCATATTTTGTGCCTTGTCTCCAAACGGTTTCGGTTTGTGGTTCGACACCGTTTTTTCCATCTAGAACTGTGACCGCACCATCAAGAACGCGGAGTGAACGTTCAACTTCAACTGTAAAGTCGACGTGCCCCGGAGTGTCGATGATGTTAATTCTATTGTGCTTCCAGAAAGCAGTTGTCGCAGCGGAGGTAATTGTGATACCTCTTTCTTGTTCTTGCGCCATCCAGTCCATCGTAGCAGCCCCTTCGTGGACTTCTCCGATTTTGTGAATCTTTCCGGTGAAATATAGAATTCTTTCAGTAGTAGTTGTTTTACCAGCATCGATGTGGGCCATGATGCCGATGTTTCTGGTGTGGGCTAAATCATATTCACGAGACATAAATTAGTCCTCTTACCAACGGTAATGAGCATACGCTTTGTTGGCTTCTGCCATCTTGTGCGTATCCTCTCTTTTCTTAACAGATGCCCCAGTTCCGTTTGCGGCATCAATAATTTCATGCGCTAATTTTTCTTCCATGGACTTTTCATTTCTAAGTCTGGAATAAGTGACTAACCATCTTAATCCGAGGGTCACTTTTCTTTCATCGCTAACTTCAACAGGAACTTGATAGTTAGCCGCGCCGATACGACGAACTTTTAGTTCGACTTCAGGCATTATATTTTTAATCGCGGTTGCAAAGACATCCATTGCAGGTTTGCCAGTTGTCTTTTCAATAATCTTAAAAGCATTGTAGAGAATGGTTTGGGCTGTGCCTCTTTTACCATCGAGCATAATGCGATTGATTAAACGTGTGACCAATTTGGAATTGTAAATTGGATCAGGTAAGACTTCACGTTTCGCAACACTTCCTTTTCGTGGCATATATTTTTCTCCTTTCTAAATTTATTAACTAGCTTTTTTTGGTTTTTTAGTGCCGTATTGGCTACGACCTTGACGACGAGCTTCGATACCAGCGCAGTCAAGCGTACCACGGACGATGTGATAACGAACACCTGGCAAGTCTTTAACACGGCCTCCACGGATGATAACTGTGGAGTGTTCTTGTAGGTTATGTCCTTCACCGCCGATATAGGCCGTAACTTCATATCCGTTTGATAAGCGAACACGAGCGTATTTTCTTAAAGCAGAGTTAGGTTTCTTAGGTGTCATAGTTCCGACACGGGTACAAACTCCTCTTTTTTGAGCAGAAGGTTGATTTGTTTCACGGCTCTTGAGTGAATTCCATCTTTTTCCAAGAGCTGGAGTTTTTGATTTCTTTTCTGCACGGGAACGACCATTTTTAACTAATTGGTTAATAGTTGGCATTGATTGTCCTCCTTTCAATCTAACTATCTTATGCACACATTTCCCGGTGTGTCTTTATTATCCGTAAATAATAAGACCCCTTGGGCCATGCGTTATGTTGATAATTATAATTATCTTTTTTTGCTAGTCAAACTCTTTTTTCACATATTTTCATTCATCGAGTCACTAAAACAAATATAAATCCGATTATATCTATTTATTTATATATAAAGAAAAGGCCTCTTCTAGGAGAAAAGAAGAGACCAGTTCTTAAGGAGCATCAACTAATCAGCTGTTGTTGTAGTGTTAAACGCGTAGACGATTAAATTGTAACCGCAATTGAAGTCATCATAGTAAGTATAGAATCTTAAAGTAATTCCATCTTCGTTAGTAGCATCAACATATCGGCAAGAAAGTCCTTGGTTATAAGTATCATATGGATTATCAATCTTGCCATCAGCCCAAGAGCCGACTAATGTAAAGCCATCAGGAAGGAAGTTAGAGATATTGTCTTCAAAGTATGAACTGCTGGATTTAGATGAATATGTATCAACATATGGATCATCGCCATATCTTTCTACACTTTGTTCTGAGAAATCGCTGTAAAGTTTTGCAAATTCGTCAACCGCGGATGTGAGCGTGTAAGGTAGTCTATCAACAACATTAACGGTTAAAGTAGTTGTTTTAGCTTCACCGCTAGGAAGAGTCATCGTCGCAGTAATAGTTGCAGATGTACCAACTTCCGCATTGCTTGTAACTGTGACAACAGGATCTCCATATTCATCTGTGTCAACTGTGACGCTATCATTATTGCTTGTATAAGTTACATCATATGGAAGCATATCGATGTTAACTACTGGGTTATAAGTTGAATTAGCTGTAAGAGAGACTGCACTTTCTTCAAAGCTAAATACTGGTTCATGAGTTTCACCGCTTCCGCTTCCGATTGACACTTCAAGCAATGAATTAACCCAAGTGAATTTAATACTTAATTTTCCATTTGGATCTTCGAATACATCGTAATCGTTAAAGTCAACTTCATGATGCCACGCCATATTCTTCAATGCTTTATAGTATGAGTTGTACGCGCAGTTACCATCGCTATCTTCTGGATCATAGATGACCATTCTCACTTCAAATTCGCCCCAACTGTATTCATCCAATTGGTATTTAATTTGGCGAGAACTATCGTATAAAGTTGGCTCTGGGATATCAAAACCAATTTCATATTTACTAGCTAAAGAAGCTAATAATTCAGTTGGCCAAGAATCAACAAGCTTGTAATCTGTCTCGTATAAGGTAACTTTAATGCCAAATTTTGCTTTATTTTCTGAATCTGTTGAGGTATAAGACACAATTTTTAAAGTTTCAGACCAAGAAAGATAATATGTTTCTGACCAATTAGATGTATAACTGAAGCCTTTTTCTAAAAGATCATTATAATAAGCCATGTCCGCAGACCATGTATCGTCTACATAACCGTAAATGTCGAGAGCGTCACCTTTTTTATGGTAATAATATTTGCCATCGTTTGATGTAAATTCAGGAACAGTGACACCTGATTCCTTTTCATATTCAGCTACAACACTTGTGGGCCAGGAATCAAATTCTTGGTATTTCGCATTGTAATAGAAGACAAATTGGTTGCCGTTAAAATATTTTAAGGCCGCCATAACGGTAGAATAATTATCAATCTTTTTATATAAGACGTAAGCATCTAAAGTCTTACTATCAGAAACTGAAAGAACAAAGCCGTTTTCAACGAGTAAATCTTTGTAGTCTTTAGTTAAATCATTAACGTAGTTATCTGTGATTGTGAGCACATTAGAGTCAAAATAGTTATTTTCAACTGCAAAATTATCGCCAAGTTTCATGAATGGCAAAACAAAAGTTAAAGCACTTTCCATTTTGTATTCATCAAAGAACCACTCAGAGTTTGTTGTCTTTTCAGTGACCATCGAGTTAAAGCAACGAATTACGTGATGAGCGGGACTTGCTTCGGGCCAGCCATCTTCACCTTCTTCAACTGCCGGCACAAAATAGTAATAGATTCGATAACCAGTTGAGCCATCTTCGCTAAGCTTAGTTAATTCACAATATGTGAGAGTATTTCCACTGTAATCGGTGGTCGTGCTGCTGCTATTTCCGTTATAGCCAGTGTGAAGTGTCCAGCCAGCTTCGACTAGATAATAGTAATATTCTTCTAATGTGAAGCTAGAAGATTCTTCATCTTCGATTGAAAGATAACTATATTCATCGCTTACAGTCACCTCGCCATTGAGCATTCCATCTGCAGGATAGGGTAACACCTCCCCACAGTATTGTTTTAACAATTCCTGCTCTTCTTCTGTCCATGATCCGGAAACCTTTCGTGGCTCAGATGTGGACGATTCGCTAGAAGAATCTTGCGTTGTAGTTGTTTCTTCTGACGAACTTGCACTGCTATCAGTCGCGCAACCACTTAACAGTAATGTGGCCGCTAATAATAGCAATAAATTTTTCTTTTTCTGCATATTTTTTCCCTCGCAAAAATTTATTTCATAGAAGATAATAAAATTTCAAAATTTAATGTAAACAAGAAATTGAACAATTAAATGTAAACTTTTTTAAAGTATTTTAGGTAATAAATGAAACTTCTAAATGAAAACCATCGATAAATGCATATCTTTTAAACGAAT
>CAVKNZ010000009.1:0-47145 GCA_963657885.1 Bacteroidaceae bacterium | reverse complement strand
ACAAAAACATTATATCACTAAGTCAATTTACCAACTTTTTTCTTTACTGCTAGAAAAAATAATAGTTGTGAATATAATTAATTATCAGCTGTTAAATAATTAGGGGGCCAACTATGGCAAAAAAACTTTTAACGATTTTTGAAAAAATCTGCATCAGTATTTCTCTTTTAATGTTTGTTTTAATCTACATTGCTGGAGGAGTAGCAAATTACCTTTTAGGAGCAACGATTTTAAATGAAGCGTTCCTATTTTTGACTTTATTTGTTGTTGGAGGATTCATTCTAACTTGGGTAAAAGCAAAATACACTTATTTAATCGGCACTTGTTTATATGCAAGTGCGTTAGTGTTTAATTTCCTCTTTTGGTTCCTTACTTTTTCATCATCATCAAATGTTCTCATCGCCTTTATTTTCTCGCTTATTGGTTTATTAATGTATATCGCATCAGTTATTTTAAGAACCATTAATAATGCTCTTGGCTCAGTTAGTTCACTTGAAAATCTTGATGATCGAATTGAAAAATATAAAGAATACAAAAAGCTATTTGATGAAGGCTTAATTAATCAAGAAGAGCTTGAATGTAAAAAGTCTCAATTATTGAATGTTAAACCAGTTAAAAAACAGCCTACAAAAGATTAAACTAAACTTAAAATGTATTTGAGGAATCTTTCTGGTTCCTCTTTTTCTTATTATGGTCCTTTAATAAATAGTAAAAACTATTTGTTAGAGCTCAACCATCGTGATAAGATAATAAGGCTCTTTTAAGAGACTACACACATCATGGATTCAAATTCCTAGTCCCATGACCACGGGGTCGAGTATGGGGGAATTTGTTGGAAGTGATGGAGGAAGAAAACAAATGGAGGTTCAGAAAATGAACGAAGAAAAAGAAGTTGTCGCCCCAGAAGCAGAAGAAACGGTCGACACAAAAGAAGAAAACGTGATGGAAACTGTGATGCATGATGAAAATGCTCCTATCATCACAATGAGAAAGCTACTTGAAGGCGGAGTCCATTTCGGACATAACACTCGCAAGTGGAATCCTAAGATGGGTAAATACATCTATGGTGCTCGTAACGGAATTTATATTATCGATTTAAATAAGTCCGCGCAGAAGATTGAAGAAGCATATCTTGCTTTAAAGAAAATTGTTGATGAATCAGGCAAAGTTTTGTTTGTTGGTGTCAAACCTCAAGTCAAAGAAGTTGTCCAAGAACAAGCTTTAAGATCTGGTTCTTTCTATATTACAAATCGTTGGTTAGGCGGAACATTAACTAACTTTAAAACTATTCAAAGCCGCATCCGCCGCTTAAAAGAACTTGAAGTTCAAGAAGCTGATGGTTCTTTTGATCGCTTACCTAAGAAGGAAGTCGCTCTTCTTAAAAAAGAAAAAGACAAACTTGCTAAGAACTTAGATGGCATTAAAGAAATGCGTAAAGTTCCTAACGCTGTCGTTGTCGTCGATCCACAAATCGAACATAACGCTGTTGCTGAAGCTCGTAAATTAAATATTCCAGTCTTTGGTATTGCTGATACTAATGCTGATCCTGATGTATTAGATTACGCTATCCCAGCTAACGATGATGCTTTACGCTCAGTCAAGCTCATCATCACTGTCTTAGCGGACGCTATCGTTGAATCTAAAGGTGGAATCACTGAAGTTGCTTACACTAAAGATGAAGGCGAAGAAGTCACTATGAAAGATGCTATTCGTCAAGCTGATAAAGAAAACGCTGAAAGACTTGCTGCTATTCGCAAAGCTCGTCAAGAAAGACAAGAAAGATACGAGAAGCTTCAAGCTCAACGTGAAGCCTTTAGAAAAGCTCGCGAAGAAGGCAAAAGCACCGCAAAAGCTGAACCAAAAGAAGAAGTGAAGGCTGAAAGCAAAGTCGAAGAAAAGACTGAAGAAGCTCCAAAAACTGAAGAAGTTAAAGCTAAAAAAGCTACAACTAAAAAAACTGTAGCTAAGAAAGAAGAGAATAAATAATATGGCTAGCATGATTGAACTTATTAAAGAACTTCGCGATCGTACTGGCGCTGGTATGATGGATTGCAAAAAGGCTCTTGAAGCAAACAATCAAGATGTCAATAAATCCATTGACTGGCTCAGAGAAAAAGGCATCGCTAAAGCTCAAGCTAAGGCTTCTAGAATTGCTGCCGAAGGTCTTGCCGGCGTTCTTACAAAAGGCAATAAAGCCTGCATCGTTGAAGTTAACTGTGAAACAGATTTCGTTTCTAAAGGTGAAAAATTCCATAAGTTAGTTAACGATGTTCTTGAAACTACTTTAGAAAAAGAACCTTGCTGCATCGATAAAGCTAAAGAAGTTACTCAAAGCTTATTTACTGACGCTACTGTTAGCATGGGTGAAAAACTTGATTACCGCCGCTTTGAAATCATAAACAAAGAAGACAATCAAGAATTTGGCGGCTATGTCCACATGGGTGGAAAAATCGCTGTCTTAGTTCTTCTTGATAAAACTAATCCTGAATTAGCTAAAGGCTTAGCGATGCACATTGCTGCGAATAATCCAACCTATATTAGCGAAAAAGATGTTCCTGCTTCTGCAATTGAACATGAAAAAGGAATTCAACTTGAGCTAATGAAAGGTGATGAAAAATTAGCTAACAAGCCAGCAGAAATGCTTGCTCAAATTGCTGATCGAAAAGTCGCAAAAGTTCTTTCCGAATCGACATTGACCGCTCAAGCTTATCTACTTGATGGCGATAAAACTGTTGGTCAAGTTCTAAAAGAAAACGGAGCGAATGTTCTAAAATTCGTTCGTTACGCAGTTGGTGAAGGCATCGAAAAACGTGTCGATAACTTCGCTGAAGAAGTAATGAAGGAAATTAAATAATTAATTATAGGAGCCTTGTATGAAATATCGTCGCATCTTAATAAAATTGTCTGGTGAAGCTCTATCGGGCGATGGCAATAACGGTATTATCGATGACAAGGCTCTTTTTTCTACTGCAAATGTTATTAAAGATATCGCTAGTAGCGGTGTTGAAGTTAGCGTTGTTATTGGCGCTGGCAACATTTGTAGAGGCTCATTAGTTAGCCAAAATAAAGGCATCGAAAGAGTTACTGCCGATAAGATGGGGATGCTTGGCACAGTTATCAATTCCTTTGCTTTAATGGACGCTTTAAAAACGTGCGGAGCAAAAGCAGTTGTGCTATCTGCTGTCAAAATGGAAGAATTTACTGAAAGTTATTCTCCTGAGCTCGCGACTAAATATTTAAAAGAAAAAACTATTGTTATTTTTGGTGGCGGAACTGGTAAACCCTATTTTACGACTGACACCTGTGCAACTTTAAGAGCAATTGAAATTAATGCCGATGCGATATTGATGGGAAAAAATGGAGTGGATGGCATCTACTCTGATGATCCTAGAGTCAATAAAGACGCTAAGTTATATAAAACTATTTCTTGTAGCGATATAATTAAACAAGATTTAAAAGTCATGGATATGACAGCAGTGAAAATGCTTGTCGATAAAAATATTGACGTGCGAGTCTTCAACATGGCTAATCCAAGTAACTTTTTAAGAGTTACAAATGGCGAAGATATCGGAACTGTTATTACGAAAGGATAAGATTATGGATGAAATAAGTTTAGAAGCTAAATCTCAAATGGCTAAAACTATTGAAGCTTTAAAAATTGAGTTATCAACTTTAAGAACTGGACGTGCCAGCGCAGCGATGCTAGACAGAGTCGAATGCGATTATTATGGTGATAAAATGCTCATTAAAGATATATGCGCAATTTCTTCTCCTGAACCACGTCAATTAGTTGTTAAGCCTTATGATAGAGGCGATTTAAAAGCTGTTGCTGCCGGAATAAGCGGTTCTAACCTTGGCCTTAATCCGATGGTAGAAGGCGATTTAATCCGCTTAATCATTCCAGCTTTAACTGAAGAAACTCGTCGCGATTTAGCTAAAAAAGCAAAAGCGACATCAGAAAATTCGAAAGTCGCTATTAGAAATATTCGTCGCGATTATCTAGATTTGATTAAAGATAGCGATGATTACACCGATGACTTAAAGAAACGCATTCAAGATGAAATTCAAAAAGTTGTCGATGAAGCAATCAATGAAATAGAAGAAATAACTTCTCAAAAAGAAAAAGAAATAATGTCGATATAAGGGGCTAATCCCCCTTTTTCTTTAGAAAGCAACTTATTAAACGTGCATATGCGTTATTTTTGAGTGTATAATTATCACTAGTTTATGGAAGATAAATTGATATTAAATAAGCCTATCAATCACATCGCTTTTATAATGGACGGGAATGGTCGCTGGGCGAAGGCTCGTAACTTACCCCGTTATAAAGGTCATAAAGAAGCTTGTAATCGAATTATTGAAGTGTTTTCTTACTGCAAAGAATACAACATTAAAGTTATGTCGTTTTATGCTTTTTCAACCGAAAATTGGAAGAGGCCAAAAAGCGAAATCAATCATTTATTTCATTATCTCGAAGTCTTCTTTAAAAAAGAGATGCCAACACTGATGCGTGATGGTGTGAAAGTAATTGTTTCTGGCGATATTTCTAGACTTCCATTAAAAACACAAAATACTTGTTTAGATGCAATAGAGAAAACTAAAGATAATCCTAACTATGTTTTTAATATTTGTTTAAATTATGGTGGTCGAGATGAAATTGTTCGCGCGACAAAACTTATTTGCGAAGACGTACTAACAAAAAAGATAGATTTAAATGATTTAGATAACAGTTTGTTTAGCAATTACTTATATACAAAAGACTTACCTGATATCGATTTAATGGTTAGAACAAGCGGTGAAGAACGACTTTCAAATTTCTTGCTTTGGCAAAACGCTTACGCTGAATTTGTCTTTACTAAAGTTCATTGGCCTGATTTCAAAAAAGAAGCTTTTCTAGACTGCTTAAAAGAATATAACAATAGAAACCGTCGCTTCGGAGGCTTAAATGATGAAAAGAAAAAATAAAATAGTCATCGAAACTAACGAAATCACTGAAGAAGCTAAAGTTAGCATGCGAACACGAACTATCACTGGCATAGTTATGGCTGTTATAGTCGTTCCTTGCCTATTTTTAGGCGGGTGGTTTTATTTTGCCTTATCAGTTCTAGTTACTATTTTTAGCGCTTACGAATTAGTGAAAATTCTTAAGCTAAAATCGAATATTAAATATTTCGTTTATGTTGCTGCTATCATCATCAGCTTGTCTTTTGTCTATTGGATATTTATCAAAAATAACGTTAAGGCTTACATTGACAATAAAGCCTTTTTTAGCGATGAATTTTTGACAAAAGAATTTACCACGATCTCTTCATCTATCATATTGATTCTTGTCACTGCTGGTGTCTTCTTCTCTTTTTGTTTTATTTCTGAAGAAGTAGATGTTGGCAAAACTTGCTATCTGATTGCGATGATAATCATTACCAGTTTATGCATTCAATCATTTTTATATCTACGTTTCTCACCAAATGAACTATTTGCTGCGGATGGGGTTGATATTAGTTCAAATTTATTTAAATATTTTCAATCAGCTTTACTATGCGTTTATGTTGTTTTAGGCACTATTACTAATGATATAGGGGCTTATTTTATTGGCATTTTATTTGGCAAACACAAAGTAAATCCTCGCATTTCGCCAAAGAAAACCTGGGAGGGCTTCTATGGAGGCATATTTACTTCATTTGTTTTTTCCTCTCTTTACGCGATTATTTTTGCGGCTGTTGGACTTCCAATTTTACCAGTTTTAAACTTAGAAAATTTCCATTGGCTTTGGATACTTCTTTTAAGTGCAGTCATGCCTATTATTGCTAATTTAGGAGACTTTACTTTCTCCGCGATTAAAAGAAACTTCAACGTTAAAGATTTCTCCAATCTTCTTCCAGGACATGGAGGAATTCTTGATCGAATAGATTCTCTTCTTTTCACAAGCGGCTTTATTACGGTCATGCTCATTTTCATCAACAACGGATGGAATTTCTTTAAATGAGAAAAAGAATATTGGTTTTAGGTGCTTCTGGTTCCATCGGCAGACAGAGTTTAGATATCATTGAAAAATATCCTGATCGTTTTACTCTTGTCTCCTTTTCTGTTGGTAAAAAAACAGAAGTTATTGACGAAATCATAAACAAGCATCCAGATGTTAATTCTGTTTATTTGATTGATAAAAATAAAGCGAAAGACTTTAAAAAGAAATATCCCAATATAAAATTCTATTTTGAAAAGAACGGATTAAAGAAAATTAGCAAAAAAGCCGATTGCGATATAGTAGTGGATGCTTTGGTGGGCTTTGCTGGATTAATTCCAGCGATTGAAGCTCTAAAAAGGAATAAGATTCTTTGCTTAGCTAATAAAGAAGCTTTAGTAGTTGGTGGAAAAATTATTAATGACTTATTAGCAAAAGGAAAAGGAAAATTATATCCGATTGATTCTGAACATGTCGCCATCGCTAAATGCTTATCAAAGGTCGATATAAAAGATGTCGATAAAATCGTTATCACAGCGAGTGGAGGAGCTTTAAGAGATTATCCAATTGAACAATTAGCTAATGTCACTCCAATGGTTGCTTTAGCTCATCCAACTTGGTCGATGGGCAATAAAATTACAATTGACTGCGCGACGATGATGAATAAAGGCTTTGAAATCATTGAAGCTTATTACTTATTTGGTTTTGATTTAGATAAAATCGAAGTCTTGCTTCACGATGAATCATTAATTCATTCCGCGATTAAATTGCGCGATGGAAGTTATATCCTAGATTATGGAAAACCAGATATGCATAATCCGATTGAATGGGCGTTATTTGAAGGCAAAAACGATTTCTCACTTTTGACTATTAATTCCTTTACTGAACTTAAAGATTGTCACTTTAGAAGCTATGATGAAAATAGATATCCATTAACTGAATTAGCCAAAAAACTCTTAAAAGAAAAAGACGTTGCTAAGATGGTGGCGATGAATGCCTCTAACGAAGTTGCAGTCAATCGTTTTTTAAGTGGCGATATTTCCTATACAGATATAGTTAAAATCGTTTTAGATGTTGTAAATTCTACGAAAAATAATTACAATCCTTCCTTAAGGAAGATTCTTAAAATCGACCATTTATCACGTAAGGAGGCGCAAAGAAGATGAATGCTTGGCAATGGATATTATCTATCATTTTGTTTATCGTCTCTTTTGGTCTACTTATAACTATTCATGAACTTGGTCATTTTTCGATGGCTAAATTGTTTAAAGTTTACTGCCAAGAATTCTCTATTGGCTTTGGACCTAAATTATTAAAAGTTCGCAAGAAAGGTCATGAAACATATTTTTCTATCCGCGCTATTCCATTAGGCGGATATGTTTCGATGTATGGTGAAGGTGCTGAACTTGAAGATGGAGAAAATATACCTCCTGAAAGAAGCCTTGAAGGCATTTCTAGACCAAAGAAAGCTCTTATTTTAAGTGCTGGCATCATTTTAAATGCTGTCTTAGCTTTAGTTTTGTTTTCTATCAGTAACCTTGCTTTCCCAGAAACGAAAATTTCTAGCGAATTGAATGTGAGCGAAACCGCCCTTATTGCTGGGCTAGAAACTGGAGACAAACTTTCGCCTATTGGTCCTGAAAATATGGACAAGAGAGTTATCATCAATGATCAAATTTCTATCACTAATGATGATGGAAGCAAAACTGAGCAAACATATTCTGGAGCGTTCTACATTTTAAATGATGATGTATCTTATAACGACAACAAATATGTTCTTTGCTGGTATCCAAACACCAATTCAAGCGAGCCAAAATTATCTAATTCTTTATATCTTTTTGTCGCCGATACTTCTGGCGAAATTAAGGAATTATCTATTTTTAAAACTTGGTCAGAAAATGGCTTTACATTAGCTAATTATCCAAATATTACAAAGAAATTAACTCCTATTGAAAATACAATCGTGCCTTTAACCGCTAATTTTAAAGACAAAGACGCGAATACAAAAACTCTTGCTTTTAACCTAGAATCTGAACAAGGAAATGATGGTTCCTATCATTGGAAAGATTTAGGCGTCAGCAATAAATTGATTAAAGAATGGCTACCTTTCTCAGAACGTCTTAAAGGAACATTTTCTGATTTTGGTAACGCTAGCATTGCCGTATTTCAAGGCATAGGAATGCTATTTACTGGAGGCATTTCTAACTTAAGTGGCGTTGTTGGCATATTTACAATGTCAGCGGAAGTTTTCCAACTATATACTTTTAATTATTATTTATATTTCTGGGGACTAATTTCCGTAAACTTAGCCATCTTTAACCTTCTTCCATTTCCTGGACTTGATGGTTGGGCGCTTCTTGTGACTTGCATCGAAGGTGGAGTAAACGCCGTGAAGCGTAAAGAGCATGCGAAAAGTGGCTCTACTGAACCATTCGTGGAATGGAAGATTCCTAATAAAGTTAAAAATATTGTCTCAGCGATTGGACTTATACTCTTATTTGCTTTAATGTTTGTCATCGTTGGTTTTGATATTGCTAGAATCATCAAAGGATAAGAAAAATGAATAACAAGATGATTCGCTTTTTGCAGTCTATTAATTTAGAAAATATCGATAGATTTGATATTGATTTTGATTTGGTTTCTCGCAACGCCTACGACAAAAAGCAAGTTGATATGCTTATTGTAAAAAAAACTCCTTGGACTTATGAACTCCTTGAAGAATTTATTGATCATTTAGCTAACATCAAATATCCATATAAAATCATGTTTTCATATTTGCAGAAACCGACTGTTTATGAAGCAATTCAACTTTTTTCAGATTGGCATCGCGGACAATATCGTTTTCAAAGCGATTTAAATTTAGAAGCTAATAACGACAAAATTAAATTCATATTCAATAACGAGGCTCAGAAAAGCGAAAGCGAACATATCTTAAAAGACTTCAAAGACTTTTTAGATTTTCTAAATTATGATTTTGATTTTGAATGTGAAGTATTACCTGAAGAAGAAGTTGTTAAAATTTCTTCAAAGAAGTTAGAAAAAATTGAACAGAAAGCTATTCAAGTAACTGAAGAATCTTTTGATAAAGAAGATGAAAAAGATGATACCTCTTACTATAAAGACAGCAAAGAAATCATCGAAGAGAGTAAAAAAGAAGAACTTAAGGCTATTGAAGAGCAATATATTCGCGAGATGAAAGAAAACCTTAAAAAGCTCAATAGCGATCGTAAGAAAAATAAATCTTATTCCTCATGGAGAGATAATAAGCCATATAACCATTACGATGATATTTCTAAAATTGTAAAAGAAAATGAAAATGTTGATGTCACTGGTGAACTATTTGGTATTGACAAAACACGTACGACCAGAAATGGTCTCATCTTTTTAAGCCTCGGCATCGGCAAAGACAATTCCGCTATTTCAGCGAAAGCCATGGAAAATGAATACATGTCGAAAGCTGACATTGAAAATTTAAAGAACGGTATGTTTGTTCGCGTTAGAGGCTATACCGATATTGATAGATTCAATGGGCAACTTGTTTTAAATATTCGCGGTTATGAATTATTGCCTAGTCCGGCTTTAAGAAAAGATAACGCTCCGGAAAAGCGCGTTGAACTTCATTTGCATACAAAAATGTCCACCATGGATGGCGTTTCCACGATTGAAAGCTATCTTGAGCTTGCTAAAAATATGGGGCATAAAGCGATTGCGGTAACCGATCATGGCGTTGTTCAATCTTTCCCTGACGCCCAAACCACAGGTGAAAAACTTGGCATCAAAATTCTTTATGGATCAGAACTATATATGGTTAGCGATAACCTGCCTTTCGCTCTTAATCCTAAAAATATAAAGCTTCAAGGCGCAACATATGTTTCCTTTGACTTAGAAACCACCGGTTTAAGCTCAAGATACTGCGGCATCACCGAATTTGGCGCAGCTAAAATTGTTAACGGTCATGTGACTGAAACATTAGACATTCTCATTGATCCTGAGATGGAAATCCCTCCTCACATCGTCGAAAAAACCAAAATCACTAATCAGATGGTAAAAGGACAACCGACAATAAAAGAAGCTCTTCCACGCATCTTAGATTTTTTTGGCGATGCGATTTTAGTTTCTCATAACATTAACTTTGATATCGGCTTTTTAAACGAAGCTTTGAGGCAAAACGGACAACCTCATATATCTAATCCATTAATCGATACATTATCGCTTTCTCGTTATATGTTTCCTGACGCTAGAAAGCATCAACTAGGACCCTTATCTAGAAACTTAGGTCTATCGCGATATAACGAAGATGAAGCCCATCGCGCGGACTACGACGCCCGCATTCTTGCTGATGTTTGGCTTGTCATGTTAGCTCGACTTACAGATGGTAATTTTGAACTTAAACATTGTGATGTCGCTTCTTTTAAAGTTACTCCTGCGATGTATAAGCATATGTGGCCATATCATGTTACAGTTTTAGCTAAAAACCAGGCAGGTCTCCATGATTTATATCAATTAGTAAGCGATTCTCACACTCTGTTTTTATCAAATTTGCCAAAAATTCCTAGAAGTGAAATTGCCTCAAATAGGACTAATTTATTAATTGGTTCTGCATGTTTTAATGGCGATGTTTTTGAAACTGCCCAAACGCGTTCAAAAGAAGTTTTAAAAGAAGTCATTAGCTTTTATGACTACATCGAAGTTCAACCTCCAGAGAATTATTTATATCTTGTCAACGCCAATAAAGTCGCTGATATGAATGAAGTCATTAAGTTGATTAAAGACATTATTGAAGCCGCTGATGAAATGGGAAAAATTGTCGTCGCTACAGGCGATGTTCATTATCGCGACCCTTCCGATAAAATTACTCGCGATATCTTTATATCCACTAATGGGGTTGGAGGTCGCCCTCATCCTTTGTTTTTAAATAAGATTGATGTTGATGCTCCTAATCAGCATTATCGAAGCACTAAAGAAATGCTCGATGCTTTTGAATTTTTAGGCAAAGAAAAAGCTTATGAAATTGTTGTGACAAACACTAATAAAATTGCTGATACTATCGAAAAAGTAGTTCCTATTGATAATGTCTTGCGACAGCCTGTGATTGAAAATTCGCCAGAAATTTTAAGAAACACGTGTGAAGAAAAACTACGTGAAGCTTTTGGCGACAACATTCCAACTTTTGTCAAAGAAAGACTTGATAAAGAACTTAATGGCATCATCGGTCACGGTTATTCAGTTACTTACTACATTGCTCGCGAAATTATTAAAGAAGCTAACTCTAAAGGTTTTATGGTTGGCTCAAGAGGTTCAGTTGGCTCTTCTTACGCTGCTCATCTTTTTGGTATCACCGAAGTTAATCCATTGCCGCCTCACTATCGCTGTCCAAAATGTAAACATTATGAATTCATCGAAGATAAAGATGTTCTTTCTGGAAGCGATTTACCTAATAAGAAATGTCCAGTTTGTGGCGAAGAAATGATTCACGACGGACAAAATATTCCTTTTGAAACTTTCCTCGGTTTCAATGGTGAAAAAGTTCCTGATATCGACTTAAATTTCCCTAGCGATTATCAGCAAAGAGCTTTCGATAACACAAAAACCATTTTTGGTGAGAAAAATGTCTTTAGAGCAGGCACTATCGAAACTGTTGCTGAAAAAACAGCCTTCGGTTATGTTCGTGGCTATTTTGAAAAACACGGAAAAAATCCTAATGAAATTTCACCTTCTTTAATTGCTTATCTCGCCTCGCATTGCACTGGCGTTAAACGAACTACTGGCCAGCATCCAGGAGGTATTGTCGTCTTGCCAAAAGGCTTATCTATTTGCGATTTTACGCCAATCCAATATCCAGCTGATGATAAAACTTCTACTTGGTTTACAACTCACCTTGATTACAATGCTTTGCATGAAACGTTATTAAAACTTGATCTTTTAGGTCACGTTGATCCGATGGCTTTAAGACTCATGAGCGAGCTTACGAATATCGATGTTTTAAAAATTCCTTTAAATGATCAAAAAGTTATTTCGCTATTTTCTAGCGATGCCGCTTTAAATAGAAAAAGCAATTATTTAAAAGTTACAACAGGAGCTTTGGGCTTGCCTGAATTTGGTACTGATACAGGTAACGAAATTTTAGTTGATGCGAAGCCAAAATCTTTTGCTGATTTAGTCATCATCGCTGGTTTAGCTCACGGAACTGATGTCTGGGCCCATAATGCACAAGACCTCCTTAGAAGCGGAACTTGCAATATTCGCGAAGTTATCGGATGTCGTGATGATATTATGACTTACTTAATCAAAAAAGGTCTTCCAGATAATGTCTCATTTAAAATCATGGAAGATGTTCGAAAAGGCAAGAAACTAAAACCTGAATATCAAGAAATTATGCGAGCGAAAAATGTCCCTGAATGGTATCTTGATTCTTGTAACAAAATAAAATACATGTTCCCAAAAGCTCACGCGGTTGCCTACGTTACAATGGCGGTTCGCGTTGGTTATTTTAAGGTTTATCATCCTTTGGAATTTTACGCTGTTTGGTTCTCAGTTAGATGTAAAGCTTATGACATCAAGTCGATGTTAGGCGGACTTGATGGGCTTATTGCCAAATATGATGACATTAAACGACGAAGAGCGATGCCTGGAGAAAAATTATCGCCGAAAGATAAAGATTTATTCTCAATGTTAAAAGTGGCTATTGAAATGCATGAAAGAGGATATCGTTTCAGCAATATTTCATTATACAAAAGCCAAGCGACTCAATTTGTGGTAGATTATGATAATAATGCTCTTATACCTCCATTTATCGTTTTAGATGGCTTAGGTGATAGTGCAGCAGAAAGTGTGGTGGATGCAAGAAAAGAAAAAGAATTTGTTACCAAAGAAGATTTGATTAGAAGAACAAAACTTAATGCGACAAACGTTGAAGATTTAACTAAACTTGGCGTTTTAAATGGCTTAGGCGATACTGATCAAATGACACTTTTTGAATTTGGTTTAGATGATTTTTAATTCGGGGCATAGCACAGTTGGTAGTGCGCTTGGTTCGGGACCAAGAGGTCGTGAGTTCGATTCTCACTGCTCCGACCATTAAAAATGATAAAGAAAGATTAAAGGCTCATCTCTGGCGATGGGCTTTTTAAGTACAAAAATGTATTAGTGTTGAACTAGTATAAAACCCCGAAATTATGGAGTTGCAAATACAAAATTGCCTTGATAATGTTTAACTATGAAAGTAAACGAACAAGCGTTTATTGACATTGAAAAAGAATTAAATGTTCATTTTAATAAGGCCACCGAAATAAAGCTTTTAAGTGACGAAAAAGGTAGATATGTAGATTTTCCTCAACTCAGATTCAATAATGTTAAAAACTATCCTTATTTAGTCGGAGTTAATGAATCTACTGAATTTTGCCATTTTAAGGTGGACCTTCCTAAAGGAAAAGGTGTTTATTTATGGGTTGTTGATAATGAAATAATTTATCTTGGCGAAGCTATTGATTTAAGATCTAGATTCAATAGCGGTTATGGAAACATCTCTCCTAGAAATTGTTTTAGAGGTGGCCAAAGCACTAATGTTAAAATGAATCGAGTAGCTCTTCGTTACTTTAAAGAAGGAAAAAGAATCGATATTTATATCATTAAAACCGACAAGCACAAGGAAATTGAATTGTTTCTTTTAAATAGAATCGTTACCCCTTATAACGTTCAAAATAATTAATTTGATATGTGGCTATTTAGAAAAAAGAAAAAGAAATCAACCAAAAAGGAAAGTAAGAAGAAAGAATGTCGTCTTGACAATGAACATAATTTCGACAAAGACTTAACCGATAATGAGTTCTTTGAAATCATGGAAGATGACTAGTTTTTCAATGCCTTGTAAGATAGATTGGTTTCGCCAGAAAATGATTAATGCTTACTATTAACTCAAAAACGATGAGAATTCGCTTTGTAGGCGTTCCTATTAAAAAAAATTATAAGCACTTAACTCAAAGATATAAATTTATCGGTAAAATCAATGGTATATCTAAATTCGCTATTTTTAATAGCCTATCTTTTAATGATTAGTTAGAAGAAATCTAAAGATTTCATTGACACAGGCATATATTATTTTTAAAATTTCTACTAACGAGGAAAAAATTATATGGCATGTTTTGTAGTAAGCGCCGCAGCGGCAGCGACAGTCGCAGCAGCTAAGCACATCGTCGCAAAAAAAGAAAATAAAAATGTTACTGTAGTTGATGAAAATTCTAAATTCGGTAGCGACAGTAAATGGTCAACCAAATTGAATTATCTTGAACTCGGTTTATGGGGTGGATCTTTCCTATTAGCAGGTGAGCATCTCATCCATGGTGAAGTTAGCTTCTTACCTCCATTTTTAACTGCGACAAAAACCGCTGAAGGCACAGCAGAAATGCTTCATGAAATGGGCACTGTCGGTGTCATTATGTTAGCCAGCATCGTTCTAGCTTGGGCAATTGGCGTTTTCTTATTTGATTTTATTTCTTATAAGAAAAGAACATCTAAAAAAGTTATCAAAGTAAAGGAATAAAATTGTGTATTTTTTAGTCGCGTTGGTTGCAACTATAATTTCACTTGGATTGTTCCTCTTATTAAAGAAAAATAAAAATCTTCATTTTGAGATTTTAACTATTATCTTTGGAGCTGCTACTTTGATGTGGCTTGTCGATTGCATTAAATCCGCAATCGAAGGTGAAGGTTTTCTCTCCTTTGAAATCCCGACCGATATTTATATCAGTATTTGGACTGTTGTTGGAGGGCTTCTTCTTTGGGGAATTGTCGTTCTTATCTTATATATAAAGAATAAAAAGCAAGCTAATTAAACTATTAGGTGATTGATACAAGTCTTTGATACTTAGTATCAACCACCTTTTTTGTTTCTTAAATTTTTTCAAAAAGTGTAAATCTTAACATTTTTTGAATTCAAAAAGTGTATAGAATCGCATTTTTTGAAATTATGATGTGATAGATGCTGATGAGGTTTAAGACTTAAACGGTAAATTAAATACTGCATACCTATTGGATAAAAATAGTCCATATAAGCATCAAATTAAGCATGTTTATAAATTAATTGATAAACGCTATGGCGAAGGTGAATTTTATTCAAGTTTTCCTCGCTTTTTATTGCCTTTTAAATTAGCAATAGATAAAGAAAAATTATCATTAGAATTGTCGCTTGAACCTTTGAAAAAGATTTGATTCCTATTCACAAAAGCATTTGCAACCACTTTCATGCTTAAATAATAGATAAATATTGTATAATTTATCTAATTATAGGAGCGGATTATGACAATTTTAGTGTGTGTTGGTTCATCTTGCCATTTGAAAGGCAGCTACGATATTATCACTCTTTTTAAAGAGAGAATTAAAGAAGAAAAACTTGAAGACAAAGTCACTTTAAAAGCCACTTTTTGCTTAGGCAACTGCGGTGTTGCTGGTGTTTCTATTAAAGTTGATGATGATTTAATCACCGGTGTTACTAAAGATAATTTTGATGAAGTTTTTAAGAGTTATGTTTTAACTAAAATCTAATAATTATGAATAACTCTTTCCCTTTAATTAGTAACACTAATGACTGTGCGAATTGCTATAAATGCATTCGCAGTTGTCCAGTTAAATCAATATCTTTCGCGGATAATAAAGCGAAAATTATTAACGATGACTGCGTTTTATGTGGAACATGTTATTTAGTTTGCCCTCAGCATCTTAAAATTGTTCGCGATGATTTAGATAAAGTTAAAAACCTCCTTAAAAATAACGAAAAAGTTGTTGTCTCTTTAGCACCATCTTTTGTCGCAGAATATAAAGATTCCAGCTTAAAAGAAATTAAAAACGCTCTTCTTAAACTCGGCTTTTTTGATGTTGAAGAAACCGCGATAGGGGCAACGATTGTTAAAAAAGCATATGATGAAATGCTTGATGAGAATCATGATGTCATCATTTCTTCTTGTTGCCACGCGATCAACTTATTAATTCAAAAGCATTATCCGAAAGCTATTAAATATTTAGCGAATGTTCTTTCTCCAATGTTAGCTCATGGTAAAGATATTAAAACTCGACTTGGAAAAGACACGAAAGTCGTTTTTATCGGACCTTGCATCGCCAAAAAAGATGAAGCTGATCGAAATAGCGAATATATCGACGCTGTTTTAACTTATCAAGAATTAAATAAATGGCTTCAAGAAGAAAATATTGTCTTAGAAAAAGCGGAAATGGTCGATAAAATCGAACATAGTAAAGCTCGTCTTTTCCCTACCTGCGGAGGTATTTTAAAGACGATGGCTTGCGAAAATAAAGACTATCAATACATTGCCATCGATGGAGTTGAATCTAGCAAAAAGGCGATTGAAGATATTTTAGAAGGTAAGATTCATAAATGCTTTATCGAAATGTCTTCTTGCCAAGGAAGCTGCATCAATGGACCAATGGTTGATACGAATAAATTTGGTATCATCTCTTCGTGGGCAAAAATCAATGAATTTGCTGGCAAAGAAGATTTCGATAATCAAGTTTTAAAAAGTGAAAACATTGCTAAAAATTACAATCAAATTAATGTAATTCATGCTCATCCAGGTGAGAACGAAATCGCTGAAATGCTTTCTAAAATGGGCAAAAGCGATCCAAAAAAGCAGCTCAACTGCGGTTCATGCGGTTACAACACTTGTAAAGAAAAAGCAGTTGCAATTATTCAAGGAAAAGCTGTGATTGATATGTGCTTACCTTCTTTGATTGAAAAAGCTCAATCCTTTTCTGATAAGATTGTTAGCAATTCGCCAAATGGCTTATTGGTGCTTAATGAAGATTTAAATATCGAACTCATCAATAAATCGATGTGCTCTCTTATCGGCGTGGCTAATCCAAAATTTGTGATTGGCAACCACATTTCTTCCATTATGGATGTTACAGATTATGCTCGTGCATTATCTGGAGAAAAGATTGTTAGCAAAAAAACTTTCTTACCAGAATATGAAAAATATGTTGAAGAAACTCTAATCTATGATTCTGTATACCACATTGTAATAGCTATTTTCCGAGATATTACAAAGCATGTTATCGATTCACAAAAACGTGAAGAAGTTTTGGAAAAATCGATAGAAATTGCTGATAAGGTCGTTAAGAAAAATATGATGACTGTTCAAGAAATCGCTTCGCTTTTAGGTGAAAGCGCAGCGGAAACGAAAGTAGCTCTATCATCATTAAAAGATACATTGAAAGACGATGACAAATAATTATTTAACGGAAGTAGGATATGTCTCACTGAATCATTTTGGTGAAGAACTTTGTGGTGATCATGTCGAAGTTCTTTCTCCTGATGAGAACACCAAAATAGTTGTTTTAGCTGATGGGCTTGGTAGCGGAGTTAAAGCTAATATTTTAAGCACGCTTACCGCGGAGATGCTTTCGACGATGATGGCAAATAATATTTCTATCGAAGAATGTGTAAAAAGCATCGCTGAAACACTTCCAATTTGTAAAGTTAGAGGAGTAGCCTATTCCACTTTTACGATTGTGAAGATAATTGACAACGAAAAATTAGATATTTATAACTTTGATAATCCTACGCCTTTTATGATCCATAATGGCAAGATTCGGGAAATTTATTACGATGAACTTCTCATTGAAGGCAAGAAGATTTATCATGCTTCTTTGCCTTTAGATTTATATGACACAATCATCATCATGAGCGATGGTGTGAAATATGCTGGAGTTGGTGAAACTCTCAATTTCGGCTGGGATTTGCCAGAAATTAAAGATTTTATGTCAGCTTTATATCAACCTGCATATTCATCTAAATCTTTGGCAACTATTTTAGTAGATCACTGCAATGAACTATATAATCATCGCCCAGGAGATGATACGACAAGTGCGATTATTCGCATCCGTAAACACGAACAAGTCAACATGATGATTGGTCCTGCGACCAATAAAGATGATGATGAAAAAGTCTTGTCGCTATTCTTTTCAAAAACTGGTAAGCACATCGTTAGCGGCGGTACAACTTCTAACATTGTTGCTCGTTATCTAAAAAAAGATTTAGAACTTCCGCTAGATTATGAAGATAAAGAAATACCACCTACATCAAAAATAGAAGGTGTTGATTTAGTAACTGAAGGCGTCATTACTCTTAACCGTGTATTAGATTATGCGAAAGACGCTCTTGGAAGTAATAATTCTTATTTCTCTTGGTCATATAAGCAAGATGGTGCTTCTTTGATCGCTAAAGCTCTTTTAGAAGAGGCAACAGATATTAATTTCTTTGTCGGAGGAGCAATTAATCAAGCTCATCAGGACGAACAAATAAATTTTAAAATCAAAATGCAACTTATCGATGAACTTGCTAAGGTTTTAAAAAGACTCGGTAAAAATGTAAAGGTTTCGTATTTTTAGGGAGGGAATGTTATGCCTAAATTTGATACAAATGTACAAGAACTTAAATATAAGGTCTTAAAAGAAGTCGCGAAAGCGGAATTTAATGGAACACTTCTAGAGGAATACAATGAAATTCCAGAACGCATTGTTCCAGGACCAAAGCCATCGATGAGATGTTGTATTTATAAAGAGAGAGCCATCGTTTTAAAGCGTCTTAAATTAGCACAAGGTGGCAATAAAGATATTCACAATGTTGTCGAAGTTATCAATATCGCCTGCGATGAATGTCCATTAGGTGGCTACGAAGTGACTAACAGATGTCGTGGTTGCATTGCTCATCGTTGTTCACATGCTTGTCCAAAGCACTGTATTTCTTTTGATCCTGTCACTCGTGTAGCTCATATCGATAAAAGTCAATGTATCAACTGTGGAATGTGTGCGAAAGCTTGCCCTTATAGCGCGATTGCTAACATCCAAAGACCATGTGAACAAGCATGCAAAGTCCATGCTATCTCTCGAGGAGAAGATGACGCAGCCAAAATCGATGATGAAAAGTGCGTTCACTGCGGAGCTTGTGTCTATCAATGCCCATTTGGCGCAATCGTTGATAAATCCTCTATTATTCCGGTCATTGACATGATAAAAGATTCAGAATTTTCTAAGAAATATCCAATTTATGCGATTGTCGCACCTTCGATTGCTGCTCAATCTCGCGACTACACTTTAGGTCAACTTATAACTGCGATCAAAAACGTTGGTTTTAAAGATGTAGTTGAAGCTGCTTTAGGTGCGGATATGGTTGCTTATGATGAAGCAAAAGAACTTGAAGAAAAAGGTTTCTTAACATCTTCTTGCTGTCCAGCATTTGTCACTTACATCGAAAAATATTTCCCTCAATTAAAGGAACATATTTCCTCTAATTTATCGCCGATGGCTACGATTGCAAAATGGATCAAGGAGCATAATAAAGATGCTCGCGTTGTCTTCATTGGACCTTGCGTTGCTAAAAAGATGGAAATCCTTCGACCTGAAGTGAAACATTATGTTGATTACACTTTAACTTTTGAAGAACTTCAAGCTTTAATTGATTCTCGTGATATTGACATTCATTCGCTTGTTGAGTCTCCACTTGATAACGCTAGCTATTATGGTCGTATTTTTGCTCGTTCCGGTGGACTTTCTGATGCTGTTAAGGAAGCCTTAAAAGAACAAAATTCAACATTTGAAGTTAAACCACTTGCTTTAGATGGAATCGATAACTGCAAATTAGGTTTATTAAAAGCTAAATCGCCAACGCGCGACTTTAATTTCATCGAAGGAATGGCCTGCTGTTCCGGTTGCATCGGCGGTCCTTGCATGCTCACGCATGAATTAAGAAATAAAGCTGATGTTGATAAATATGGAAAATCTGCGAAAGAGAATTCGATATCTAGTTCAATTTCCATCTACAAAGACAATAAATAAATCACTATAATTTAGAAGATGCGCTCATAGCTCAGCTGGATAGAGCATCTTCCTCCTAAGAAGAGGGTCGGACGTTCAAATCGTCTTGAGCGCGCCACATCTTCTACTATAGAAGAGAATACAAAAATGGGCATTTGATGCTCATTTTTTGTTATTTAAATAAATTTTGTGCACTAGATAGCTCTTATTTTCTTCTTAAAAATTTAGGTCTAAAAATTGGTCTCTCTTTCATTGAGAAGATGTTGACTATTTTGTTATAATAACAAATAGCATATGTTTATAAGGCTTCGCTTATCTAACGACATCTTAAACAATGAATTTGTTGGACTAAAATTAGCTAACAATGGTTCAGTTTCTTTAATAGATGAAACTAATGGATTGTTTAAATGTTCTGTTTCTTATTTAGGAAACAATTATGATGTTTCTTTTTCTTTAGACAAAGATTCATATGCTTTATTGGATACAATAAAATTAAACAATGAAGTTCAACTTCTTAATCCTAATGTAGAAACAATTTTGCTTTACGCCGCGGTCTCATACTTAAGAAATAGAGGCGAAAAATACGCTTCTTACACTATGCTTGAACGAGTTGATAAAACTATATCTAGCATGCAAAATTTTGAAAGAAAAGATTATTTTTCTCCTGTCTATTTTGCTTTAACTATCGCTGGTTTATTGTCTAAAAAAGAATACACTGAAAGAAGAAAAACTCTTAATTCGATACTGTTAGCTTTAAGAGTTACTAAGCGAAAAAAATTCGATTGGGATATTATTACATATATCATTTTTCTTCTCGCCAATTATTTAGATTTTGCAGATGAAGAAATTATCGAACTTACTAAGGAACGTTTTTCTCGGTTTTTATTGTCTACAGAAGCTTATGAACTCGATTTTTATTTTAACGAACTTTTCTGGCATCTTGATCAAAAAACAGTATCGCTTATTTTGCAAGCCATATTGGAAATATTCTCAGTCGATGTTCACACGAAGATTTCTAGCTCAACTTATTCCAAGCTTTCTAGTATAGCTGAAATCGCAAAACGATACGGAAAATTAGACGACAATTTCCTTAAAGTTTTATTTTCATCACCTTTAGCCACTAACGAACTTGATTTTACCTATTTTGTGAAATATGCCATTACTAAAAATCTTGATGAGGCGCTTAGTGAAATTAGCAATAACGCCATCATGAATTTAAGGTCTGATGTTCGAATTTTGTTCATACGTTATGCTTTTGATCATCAACTAAAAAATTGCAATAAACTGCTTGAGGAGTTAATTTTAAGTCCGGACTTTTCTTTTTCTGATTATCTTTGGTATAAAAATCTAAAGATAAATGAAGATGATAAAATCTCTGAATCATCTTTAGAACTTATCGCCAAAAATCATAACTTTCTTGGCGCCTATCGCGTTTATAACCATAAGCCTGTAACTATCAACCAACTTAAAAATATGTCCACTAAAGATATCTATTTATTAAAAGACATTTTGCTAAATGAATATAAAAAGCCAATGACTGAAATGTTAATTGAACAAATTGATAGAAAGATATCTTATAAAAATATCGAATATAATGTCGTTTTAAAATACATGTCTTTGTTACGTGAATTTTCGCCGGTTGAATACGGAAAAATGCGTAACAACAGCAAGGTGAAGATGCATTTAGGTGATTCAACTTCTTTCCGTTATGAAGATGTGATTTCTTTATATAAAAGCAATCAACTAGAAACCAATAAAATTTATATCTACAAGAAGTAAAAATATGTTTCCTTTTCATAATTATAATGTTATTAAAAATTGTCGTTGCTTAATGGATGGATTTTACGATGCCTTAGAAAGCGAAAAATATTTAGTGACTTATCATTTTGATTCGGCGAACGAAAACATAGTTTATGAAGCTTTCCTTTTGCCTGAATATATTGATAACGATGATAAATTACCTAAATATGTTAGCTTTGCTTTATCTAGCAATGGTGAAGCGGATTTCGAGCCAAAATATGATTATCACACTAGCCAAGTTAATTCGATTTCTTCGTATGCAATAACTTTGTTTTATTACATAAATCAGCATGAGAAAAATATTAAAAACACTGAACAATTTCTAGAAAAATATAAAGATATAGCTAAATATATTGAACCTTTTTGTTCACTCAGCGAAAAGGAGATGAAATTAAGAAAAGAAGCAAGAAACGATTTCCTCTCTCTTGTGGATTCGCTTTCCTCATCTTTTACTAGTCAAGAGAATAATTTAGCTCATCTTACACCTATAATTTCAGCTTCTTATTTGTATGATAATGTTTCGCTACAACTTAGAGTAAATCTTCCTGGGAAAAGAAACTATAAAATTCAGTCTTTATCTAAATTTATTTCTTCTATAAATATCGAAGAAACTGTTACTTATGGTAAAGATTGTTCTTTTAAGCATCGTTACTCTTCTTTTGATAAAGTAAGTCAACAGCTAATTGATTTAATATCTCAGAAAAATTTTGCTTATTCTTATTATGGTGAAGGATCACTTAATAAAACAACGGTTGAACCAATACTTGAAATGTATCGCGGCGAAAAAATCTATCTTTGTTATCAAGAAGAAGATGATCCTGTGCGTTACAATAACACCGAAAAAGAATATATGATTGCTAAAGAAGAAATATCCGCGGAGATATCTATCGATGAAAATGGAAAGCTACAAGTTAAGCCTGAATTAGGCGAGGGCATCTCTTATTTAAAGCTTAAAAGAAAATATCTTCTCATCGATAAAAAGAAGCAAACCGCATCTTTACTTTCTTTTAAAAATGAAGCTATTAAAAAGATATTCGATTATCTATTAGAGCATCCTTCAATTAACTATGATTACATCGAAGATATATTTGTAGACAAACTCATACCTTTGGTCCAAGATAATTTAGAAATTGATCAAAAATATCAAGAAGATCATCAGTATGCGATTTTTAAGATTAACTATTATGTAGATATAACTGATGATGAAAAATTAGAAGTTAAAACTGTATTCGCTAAAGGCAAAGAAGAAATAAATAAAAACGAAGTCTTAAATAATACTGCCTACGAAGCTAAATATAACACCTTTTTAGCGTTACTTGATTCTTTAAAATTAGTGGAAAATGGCTTTGTTAGTGATGAAGATGTGATTTTATCATTATTAACAAATAACATCGCCTCATTAAGTAAAGTTGCTGATGTTTATATCTCTGATAAACTTAAATCTCTTCGCGTTAAAAAGGTTGGCAATTTATCCGTTAAATCGAAGTTTGACATGGATTGGATCGATGTTTCTTTGATTAGCAATGAATATAGTGAAGCGGAAATTCGCAAGATTCTTTCAGCTTATAAAAAGAAACGTAAATTTATTAAAATACGCGATAATCTTGTTGAACTTGACGACGAACAAGTCTCGACTCTATCTTCCTTTGTTGATGATTTTGCTTTAGATAAAAATAGCGAAGCAAAAGTCCCTCTTCACGAATTATTTAAACTTTCCTCTTATAGCGATAAATTAAATGTTTCTTACGATGAAAAAATAAAAGATATCATTGATGATATTAAAAATTATGAAAATTCATCATTTGATGTAGATGATCGTTATAAAAGCATACTCCGTCCTTATCAAATGCAAGCTTTTAAATGGCTATCCACCCTTAAAAAATATCATTTAAGCGGAATTCTTGCTGATGATATGGGCTTAGGAAAAACATTAGAGATGATTTCTTTTGTTACTTCTTTTGATAAAAATGAGCCTATTTTGATTGTCACACCTAAAAATGTCATCTATAACTGGGAAAACGAATTTAAAACTTGGGATGAAAATCAAAAAGTTAAAATCATCATCGGTAATCGCGTTGAAAGACATCGAATCATTAAAAAGATTAAGAAGGATGAAAAGATTGTCTATATTACTTCATACGATGCTTTACGGATTGATGTTGAACAGTATCAAGGCATTCATTTTGCTTTGATGGTGCTTGATGAAGCGCAGTTTATTAAAAATGTTTCCGCCCTTAAAACAAAAGCAGTTAAAGCCATCGAAAGTGAATACCGTTATGCCTTAACTGGTACACCGATTGAAAATTCGTTGGTGGATTTATGGTCTATCTTTGACTTTTTGATGCCTAATTATTTATATGGATTTAACCTTTTTCAAAGTGAATATCTAAATCAAGTTATGTCTGATGATGAAATAGCTATTAAAAGATTAAAAGCAAAGATCAAACCATTTATCTTAAGGCGTATTAAAGATGATGTTTTAAAAGAGTTACCTCCAAAAAGTGAATCCTTATTTATGGTGGATATGACTAATGAGCAGCGTAAGCTTTATGATGTTGAATTAGCCAAGGTTAAAAACGGTCTTGAAGAAAAAGGAAAAATACAAATTTTAGCCTCACTAACTAGACTAAGAGAACTCTGCATCGACCCTTCAATGCTCTATGAAAATTTTGAAGAATTATCCGGCAAATTTTCTAGTGTACTTGACTTATTAAACGAAGCGTTAAGTGGAGGACATAAAGTTTTAGTGTTCTCTGCCTTTACAAAATCCTTAGAGCATTTAAAAGATTTACTAAGTGAAGAAAACATTCCAACACATTATATTTATGGAGGAACATCAGCCTCAGAACGCGTGCAAATTGCTAAGTCATTTAATAGCAAAAACGAGGTAAAAATTGTATTAATCTCTTTAAAAGCTGGCGGAGTTGGCCTCAATTTAATCGGTGCGGATATTGTTATTCATCTCGACCCTTGGTGGAATGTTGCTGCCGAAAATCAAGCCAGCGATCGAGCACATAGAATTGGTCAAAAGCGGCCTGTAACTATCATAAAAATGGTGACTAAAGACTCGATTGAAGAGAAGGTTATTAATTTGCAAAAGAAGAAAGCCGAATTAGTAAATGCGGTTATCTCCTCTCATGATAGTGGAGTCTCAACATTATCTGATGAAGATATCTCTTATTTATTAAGTTAAATTCAACTTTTTACATCTTAATTATGATGATTGAATTGCTACTTGAATAAAAATAGATTTGCTGTATTATATTTTTGTTGTCTCAACGGGCCTGTAGCTCACCTGGGAGAGCGCCTCCATGGCATGGAGGAGGTAGCCGGTTCGATCCCGGTCAGGTCCACCAAAAGATAGGATTGATTCGTATTATTCAATCCTTTTTTATTTCTCTTTATGACTCATTAACGCTTTACTATTTAGTTTAAAATCATACTTTTACTAATAAATCGCTTATGGAAATATAAGGATATTTAGTTTAAAATTGGCTCATCCATGAAAAATGAAGAGACAAACAAACTTTCTACCCTTAGCGAGAAGAGCAAAAGACAATTAGCTATCTTAGAAAAATATCACGATATTGATTATGAGAAGCGAACAATTGATCTTGAGCTGCATTATAAGAAAATATCGGATATTTTAGAAAGCGACATCTCAACGAAAAATTATCCGAAGTTTAAAAGAGAGATTCTTCAAAGAGCTAGCGAAGTTATCGATGGTTTTCCTATTGATTTTAAAGTTAACTTAAAACTAAAGATTGATGATTTGGAAGGTTATAACGTTGATGAAGTTATGGCTTCTTTTAAGGATTCGCTTGAAATGTTTCATTATGCAGTCTATCGAGAAAAAAATAGGAATTGGATTTTAGCTTCCATTTTTACTGTTATCTCTGCTTTACTTCTTTTCTTTAGAATATTTGCAGCGAATAACAGCATGATTGAAGAAAATGGCATCGTTTATGAAATACTTGATATCATCGCTTGGGTTTTCCTTTGGGAAGCGGTGACAATCATCTTTTTATCTCCTAGTGAACTTAGAGAAATATCTTTTAAATTGGCACGTCGTTTGGTCTCTATATCCTTACTTAATAAAGATGATGAAATATTATCATTTACATCGCATGAACAGTTAACTTTAGATTGGGTTGACGACAGCAAAAAAGAATCTACAGGTCGAATTATTTTGCTTATTTCTGGTGCGGCATGTTTTGCAACTGGTGTCGTAAATTTAGTTTCTGCATTTAAGGATTTATACGAATTTTTAACTGCTGATATGTTCTCTCTTGGACCCACTCTTATCGCCTTCACTATTATTGCTATGCTCATTAAATTCCTTCTTGCTGTCCTATTTATCATTGGCGGTATCGGGGCTATTTCGATGTTCTCAGATAAAGGACCATTTCAGAAATTTGTGCCTATTTTAGCGTATACGTTCTTAGTATTAGATACATTTTTACTCGCTTTAATCATCGGAAGCGTGGTTTTAGAATATCAATCGAGTCAACAATTCGATATTGCAAGTCTTCTTCAAGGAATCTTGTCGCAATTAGTTACTATCTTTTATTTCGTTTCATATTTATTTGTTCGAACTTCGAAAAAGAAAGAGCAAATTTAAGACTATATACTTTGATAAGTTGAATAATTCAACTTCTTAGTTTATAAATACCTTTTTTGTTGCTATATTATTTTTACTATGGAAATAAGCGAAATTAACGAATTTAATATCGATAATACTGCAACGTTATCTTTAAATGTTAATAACACTTTTACTAGTGATGAACTAGTTACTAATGAAGGCAATAGCTACATTTCTACTTTTGCGTTGAATAAAAGAATTGAAAACGCCAGCAAAAAAGTGGGATTGATTTTAACTTTATCTATCAGCGTTTTTACCGGAGCGACATCTATTTCAAATGTCCTTTTAGGTGCAGATCCCATCATTAAAAATTTTAATAATTGTTACGCTACTTATTCGCAGAGATTTACATATAACTTTGACATCGAAATAGAAAATTCTATTTTAAAGATGAACATTTTTTATGCTGAATCGATTGTTTATTCTTATACGTTTAAAGAAAGTGGCGTTTATAAAAATAGTCTACAGTTGCTAGATTTAGGCGATTATAACGTTAAATTTTATAGCACGAATTTATTCGATTACGAGAAAGAATTAACTGATTACTCGTTTACGTTTACGATTTTTATTGATGAGGTGAGTTCAAATGAATAATGAAGAAAAGAATTTAGAAGTTAGAGAAGTTAAAAAGGGGTGGTGGAACTCTAAAACTAATAAAGGAAAAACCTGGTTTATCATTTCCATGGTTCTTCTAGCTGGAGCTATTGCCTTTTTAATTACTTTATTATTTGCTCGACAAATTTATAACGATTCATTCGCAGATGAACTTTATGGAGAAGGTGTACAAAATGGTTTTGAAGCTATAGGTAACGCTTTTAAAGGTTCAAGTCATAAGATTATTCAAAGCGTTGTCATTATCCTGCTTTCTTTATTGCTTTCCTTTTTAATCAACTTTTTAATCAAATTATTTACAATGGGTGGTAACAAAAGAGCTCTCACAACTGGTTCAATTATTAAATCGCTTTGTCGTTATGCACTTATCATGGTGGCAATTGCCATGCTTTTAACTACTTGGGGAGTTAACGTTACTGGAATTATTGCTTCTTTAGGTGTTTTAACTTTAATTATTGGTCTAGGTTGTCAATCCCTTATCAACGATATCGTCAGCGGATTATTTATTGTTTTCGATGATTATTTCTCGGTTGGAGATATCGTTATCATTGATGGATTTAGAGGCTATGTTGAAGAAATTGGACTACGTGCGATTAAAATTAGTGATCATTTAGGCAACATTAAAGCCATCAACAATTCTTCAATTACATCGGTTGTCAATCTTTCTCGACAATTAAATCACGTTTCAATTTTGATGGATGCTTCCTATAACGAAGATATCGAAAGATGCGAAGCTGTCTTCGCTCGTGAACTTCCGAAAATTAAAGAAAGAATGCCGATGATTATCAATGGACCAATATATAAAGGCATCGATAACTTTGATGATGGTGGTATTTCCTTTGCCTTTGGCTTTGATACCAAAGCGGAATACCGTTTCCAAGCTGCAAGAGACTTTAAACGCGAAGTTTACATGATGTTTGTGAAAAATAATATTTTAGTTCCTTATAAACAATTCACAGTCAATCCTCCTGATTCTAGCGATAGGCCAAAAGCTACTGAGGAAGACAAGAAATTATCAAGACAACTCGATAAGAAAAATAAGTCTCGAAAAGGACCTGCTAAGAAAGAAAAACTTAAAACTAAAATCGTTAAAGCCTACAGCGATACAGTTAAAGATGCCGAGGAAGACTTTAAACTTTAATAATTTATGATAGCTAGCGTCAAAGAAGCTTATAAGCACAATTTATTTTATTTTATATTTGGACCACTTCTTAAAATGGTCGAAGCTATTTTTGATTTGCTCATACCATTGTTTATGAAAGCAATTCTTGATTTAGCTCAATATAATGGTGAAGTTTCTTTGATTCCTGAAAGTAGCAAAATATCAAAAGCTCTAGCTTCCTTTATTCGTCTATTTGGCACCTGGATTCCTTCAAATCAAGTTTTTAACGATGCGCTTATTGGTTTTGTCATCATTTTATCGATGGGCATCATTGGCTTTTTAGTGACGATGGTTACGCAGTATATAGCCGCCAAAACCGCGATGGCGGTTGGCAGTGAAGTTAGAGAATCGCTCATTTTAAAAAGTTTAAATTTATCAAAAAAGGATGTTGAAAAAGTTGGTCGAAATAAACTTCTTACCATTCTTAATAGCGATTCTTATCAAATTCAGCAAGGCGTTTTAATCTTTATTCGTCTTATTGTTAGAGCTCCCTTTATTATTGCCGGTGCCCTTTTCATTTCCTTCTTACTAAATTGGAAGATTGGCTTGGTTTTTGCCTCGATTATTCCATTAATTTTAGTTGTTGTCTTTGTTGTGATGAATCATTCTTCAAAAGAATATATTGCTATTCAAAGCAAACTAGACACTCTTTCTAGTAAATCAGACGATACCTTAGAAGGAGCAAAAGTTATTCGCGCGTTCAATAAAGAAGAATATGAAAATAGGGCCTATAAAAATGAATCTAGTGCTTATCAAAAAGCCGCGATTCATGTCAATAAAATAAATTCGCTTATCAATCCTCTTACATTCGCGATCATTTCTATTGCCACAATCCTTGTTGTTTTAATTGCGGGCATTCCTCTACTTGATGTTGATAGTTCCATTGCTAATTTAACAGCATCTACAATAATTACCGAAGTCGCTTATTTAGCTCAAATTTTTGTTACTTTAGTTCAACTTACTAATGTTGTTTTAATTCTTACTAAAGCAAGAGTGTCTCGCAAAAGAGCCGATGAAGTTTTATCGATTGTTACCACAATTAACGATGATGAATCTGCGTTTACAAAAAATATCGATGTTGGTGAAGAAATTATTTCCTTTAAAGATGTTTCTTTAAGATATGAAGATGGAGGAAACTATGCTTTAAAGAATATTTCCTTTTCTTTTGCTAAAGGCGAATCTCTTGGAATCATCGGAGGAACTGGAAGCGGAAAATCAACTTTGATAAATCTCATTGAAAGATATCTCGATGTTAGCGGAGGAACCCTTCTTTATAAAGGAGTTAATATCAAAGATTATCGCCTATCTTCTCTTAGAGATGAGATTGGTTTAGTTGCCCAAAAATCTGTGCTTTTAAAAGGGGACATAAAAAGCAATATTTCGATGGGCAAAGAAATTAGCGATGAGGAAGTTAGTAAAGCCTTAAAAGAGGCTGAAGCATATGACTTTGTTTTTAAATATGAAGATAATATTCATCACGAAGTTCAAGAAATGGGCCACAATTTCTCCGGAGGTCAAAGACAAAGACTGTGCATCGCTAGAGCCTTAGCTAAAAAACCCGAAGTTTTGATATTTGATGATTCGACAAGCGCTTTAGACTTGCTCACTGAAAGACATGTCAAAGATAACATTAAAAATAATTATGCTACGATGAGCAAGATTTACATTTCTCAAAGAATATCAACCGTTTCATCTTGTGATCTAATTTTAGTTCTTGATGGGGGACGTTTAGTTGGTAAAGGAAGTCATGAAGAATTATTAAAAAATTGCTCAATATATAAAGAAATTTATGATAGTCAAATAAAAGGAGGCTCTAATTAGTATGAATTATAAAAGACGCTTCCTAACTTATTTAAAACCTGAAAGAAAAAGAGTTGTGTTTATCGCTATTTTTGTTCTTTTATTTGTTTTAAGTCAATTGTCTCAACCATTTCTAATTGGACGAGCACTTGACGCCATTTTAGCAAAAGATTTTAACAAATTTTTAGCCTATATTATCGTTTGTTCTTCACTAGCTATTATTGGAGTTTTTTCTGGTTACATTTTTGAAAACAACGTTGGCATTTTAACGCAAAACATCATTAAAGAAATGCGTGATGATGTTTATGAAAAATACAATAAAGTTCCTATCGCTTATCTCTATAAGGAAAGCAAGGGCAATTTAGTGCAACTTGAAATTGGCGATATTGAAAACATTGCTAATGGCATGTTCTCGGTTTTTAAATCGCTCATTGAAGGAGTGCTCACAATTTTAATTACTATCATCATGATGTTTTATATCAATTGGATTTTAGCTATTGGCGTTATCATCTTATCGCCTCTAAGCGTTTTGATGTCGCGTTTTGTTGCTAATTATTCCCATAAATATTTTAAGAAGCAAGCTGAACTGCAAGCATCACTAAACGCGATTTCTTTTGAAAGTATTAATAACATTGAGCTTATTCAATCTTTCAATTATGAATCAAATTCTAGGCAAAAGTTCGATAAAGGTAATAAAACTTTAAAGAAACATGGACGAATAGCTTTGTTCTCTGCTTCTTGGATTAACCCATCAACTAGATTAGTTAACAACACAATTTATGCGATTATCGGTGTTGCTGGCATCATCATGATTGCCTTAACTAATAAAGGCAATGAATCTATACAAATGATAAACGCCACGATGAGCATCGGTGCGTTAGCTTCATTTTTAAGTTACACCAATCAATATAGCAAACCATTTAACGAAATAAGTTCAGTCATGAGCGAATATGAAACAGCAGTGTTTTCTTTAAAACGCTTAAATGATTTCTTAAATTCTGATGATGATCTTGATTTAGGCAAGGAAGATATTTCTAACATTCAAGAAATTAACTTTTCTCATATGGATTTTTCTTATGACAAAAACGTTTCCTTAATTAAAGATTTCAATCAAGTTATTAAAAAAGGTCAAAAAGTAGCTATTGTTGGTCCGACTGGCGCGGGCAAAACAACCTTAATCAATGTACTTATGAATTTTTATTCTCCGCTTGGAGGAGACATCTTATTTAATAACATAAGTCAAAATAAGATTAAAAAATCATCCTTGAGGAAAAATTTTGGAATGGTTCTTCAAGAAAGCTGGATTTTTTCTGGTTCAGTAATGGATAACATTCGTTACGGAAAATTAGACGCAAGCGAAGAAGAAGTTATAGAAACTTGTAAAGCTATTCATATCGACTCCTTTATCAATACGTTGCCTTTTGGCTATGAAAGCAAAGTTTCCAATAAAGAAGGATTAAGTGAAGGTGAAAAGCAATTAATAACTATTGCTAGAGTTATGCTTTTAAAGCCTGATATAGTCATTCTTGATGAAGCTACGAGCAATGTCGACACGCGAAGCGAAAAACTAATCAATGAAGCCTTTGATAAGATGATGAAAGGAAGGACTTCAATTGTCATCGCTCATCGACTTTCAACCATTGTAAGCGCGGATATCATTCTTGTCTTAAAAGATGGTAAAGTAGTGGAACAAGGAAACCATCAATCGTTACTTGAAAAAAAGGGTTTCTATTACAAGCTATATAATTCACAATTTAATAATGCTTAATGAAATTTAGTATTTGATCTAGAAGCACTTCATCTAATAAATTATTCCATTTATCACGATTTAGAATTGTTGAGGCGTATTCATCTTTTTGCTCATCATTTAATTTATTCTTTTTCGCGTATTCATTAATTATCTTATAGAACGAATCGACATATTCTTTGCCTTCTTTTGATAAATATATTGTTCCATGGCCGCGATCTTTAAATCTTAAAAAGAGAAAATTAGTTCTATCTTTATATTTTTCTTCGTATAGGTCTATACCTGCGCTTGTTGGAACTGTTTTATCATCATCGCTATGAACGATAACAATTTTGGCTTCACTATTTTTAAAAGCTTCTATCGCGCTGCTATTAGCGTCATCATTAAATAATAGACGTTCATAATTATCGACAAAGTTGACGAATGCTTCGTTATCAGTTGGCGAATAGATGTCGCTGTTAGCTTTAAAAATCGATGTAGCTTTGTTAAATCCTGAGAAAGCGATAAGACCTTTTATTCTTTTATCATCCTTAATAGCGTTTGACATTGAATAAGCCCCCCAAGAATGACCTGAACAGACTATTGGATAATCTTTAAATTCTGTTAATGATTCAACATATTCAATTGCCTTTTTAGCATCGAGATAACCTTGAGTAAATCCACGAATATCATCTCCTTCGCTTTCATCGTTAGCGGTGGCGTCATAGGCAAAAACATAGAAGCCGTTATTAGCAAAATAATTAATTATATTTAGATAACGGTTGTGGCCTCCTCGTCCAAAACCATGAGCAAAGACCATGACGTAGTCTTTCTTGATGGAATCAATGTAATAGATGTAACCAACTAAAGTGTCGCCTCGATTATTTTTAAATGTGTGGCGAATTCTTTTTAAAGATGGAAAATCATTTGAAGAATAGCCTAATACTTTAGATGAATATCGATGATGTTTAAAGATAGAATCATATATCTTCTTTGTCACTAAAAAAGCAGCGATATTTCCTCCAATGTTAATTAAGTCTTTTTTATTCATATATGTTTAAATATCTCCATTACGCATTCTTTTATTTCGCTTATCACTAAATCAAAGCGGTGAGTGTACCATGGATCTTCTATTTCTTTTATATCATTGTTATACATTGTAATTGGTTTAATTTTATTTTCTTTGTCAATAAGCATTCTCTCGAGATAATATTTATTTTCTTCATCCATGTAATAGATTAAATCGGCTTCATTATAATCTTTATTGCTTATTAATGTAGCTTGATGTCTATTAAAAGGAATGTTATGTCTTTTTAAAGCCTCTTTCATTGGATAATAGATATCGTTTCCGATTTCTTCTAGTGTTACTGCCCGAGACAAAATATTGTATTCATCGCTTATATTTACTCTTTTTAGGTATTCTTTGGCAATGTATTCAGCGGCGACGCTTCGACAGATATTTCCGTGGCAGACAAAGATGATTGTTTTCATGGATTTATTATCTTACAAAATAATAAGATTTTTCATATAAATAGAAATTTTTTACTATATTTATTCAAGAACTTTTATAATTACATGCGGGAGTTAATTATGAAAAAAGAAGTATACGTTGTTGCTGGAGCGATTATCAAAGATAATAAAGTCTTTGCTGCCCAAAGAGGAAACCATGGAGAAACCGCCTATAAATGGGAGTTCCCTGGAGGGAAAATTGAACCTGGTGAAACGCCTGAACAAGCGCTTGCTCGCGAGCTTAAAGAAGAATTAAAAATCAATGTTAAGGTTTACGAAAAAATTACTTCTATCATCGATGAATATCCAACACAAGTTTTACACATTGATACATTTAGATGCGAACTACTTTCAGGCGAGCCTACTCTCACTGAACATTTAGCAAAAACTTGGGCTAGCAAAGATGAGCTCGATAAGCTTAATTTTTCGAAAGCTGACGCACCTACGTTAAAGAAAATTAAAGAAGAATACTTACGATGAATCCGATTCTTTTAGCCTTTATCATCATTTTTGCTGTCCTTGTTTTTTTATTTTTGTTCGCACTTTTATTTATCGAAATTTTATACCATAAATTATTTAATAAACGAGGAGACGGCCATCCTTCGATTCGTTATTATTTATTTAGCGAATTTCCTAATTTAAATAGAGAGCCAATTTCTTTTAATAGCAAAAAGAATATTCTTCATGGATATATTTATAGTTATAAAGATGTTTCTGAATTTAAGGGACTTATTTTAATGGTTCATGGTATTGGCTTTGGACATAGTTATCTCTATCCTTTAATTGATTATTATTGCAAGAACAATTATCTAGTTCTTTGCTACGATCAAAGTGCTTCAGGAATAAGCGAAGGTCGTAGAATTAAATGCTTAACTTCTGCGATTATAGATATTGAAAACGCCCTTAAATTTATAAAGAATAACCAAAAATTACAAAGATATCCGCTTTATTTGTTTGGCCATTCGTGGGGCGGCTATGCCGTGTTAAATGCTTTAAATTTTAAAGATTATAATATCAAGAAAGTCATCTCAGTTTCTGGCTTTAATTCAGAGATTGATTTCATTTTATCTTTTGCTAACAAACTTAAATGGCTCAAGGTAATCATCATGCTTGATTTGTATTTACATAACTCTAAATACGCGAAGATGTCTGCGTTTACTGCTTTAAAAAATTGTGAGTCAAAGGTTTTATTCTTACAAGGAGAAGACGATGTGACGGTTTCCTTGTCCATTAGCGGTCATTTATTTAAGCAAATAGATAATAAAAACATAGAAGTAGAATTACTTAAAGGCAAAGGACATACTCCATTTGTTGATGACTATTCTCAAAAGATGCAGAATAGTGTCATGTCTCAATATGGCTTTTTAGGTGGAGTTGATATTCCCTTAGACAAAGGAGTTGACTATCGAAAAATATCAATTCCAGATGAAAAGATATATCGTAGGATGTTAGATTTTTATAACGATTAATTCGTATGTTTTAAAATATATGATGCGAATTCGTTGACGCTATTTAATTTACCGATTTTTTCGCTTTCTATTTGAATATTGAACTCGTTTTCAATATGTGAAATTATTGACATATAGGAAAATGAGTCACCATTTAAATCTAAAATGATATTATCATTTAAGCCTATTTTATTTTTATCAACAGAGAGTTCTAAAGCAAAAATATCTAACAGCTTTTGAATTACTTCATTTACCTTTTTATCATCAAAGTTATCCAACGATATTTCCTCTTTTCTGGCTAACGGTATGAAGTTTTCTTTACATTTTTTAAATTCTTCTTCAAGAGCGTAACGTTTAATTTTAAGCGATGCATTGATTGGAAGTTCGTTTTTACAAATAAAGAATTCATTAACTTTAAAAGAAAGCGGAAGTGAATTGTTTATTTCGAGCACTTCTTTTTCTAAATTTATATTTTTTTCTAACGGATCTAAATGGATGATTAATATAAGTTTATCTTCATTATTTAATAACGCTAAAGAGTCGATTCCATCAACGAGATTAAACTTTGATTCTATTTCTTCAGGATAGATATTTTCTCCATTGGAATTAATGATGACATCTTTACATTTTCCTTTAATATATACATTTCCGTTTTCATCAATTGAAGCAATATCGCCTGTATGAAAATAACCTTCTTTATCGACATCTTGTTTTTCAATTGTGCCATTTATTAGCCGATATTTATGAAGATATGGTGATTTAACTAAAAGTTCATTATTTTCTAATTTATATGTGACGTTAGTTAGAGCTTTTCCGACAGAGCCTTTATTTCTTTGTTTGACATCTGGGGATAATTCAACGGAAGTGATGCCAATCTCGGTCATGCCATAACCATTATATAAGTTATAGCCTAAGCCATTTATTTTCCTTAAAGTTTCATTAGATAGAGCGCTTCCTCCGGAAATGCAGTAGACAATTTGCGGACCAAGTATTTTCTTTTGGATGATTTTTCTCACAAATTTTGATTTAGCAATTCCTGCTTCGCTTACTGTTATTACATCATTGTTATAATTGATGAATCTATTGACTAATTGTTGTTTCTTTTCATCTTCTTTTTCTAATTCTTGGTCAAATTTTCTAGCGATAGTGTTCCAAAATAAAGGAACAGCATATATGTGGGTGCATTTATATTTTTTTATGGCATCTAATAAATCGCAAGGAGCTAAGTTTATTGGAAAAACGATAGTCATTTTAAAAAATGTGTACCATAAAAAGATTGCGACAAAGCCAAATATGTGGGCAAAAGGTATAATTGCAATAAGCTTAATGTTTCCTATATACATAATATCGGCAGTTTCATAAGGCATACAGTAGGCTGAATATATTTGATAAGTGAGAGCTTCGCCATCATAGACAAATATGCGTGAATCAGCTGTAGTTCCGCTGGTGCAGAAAGCAACCTCATTTGACCATATTGGCGTAAAATCTTCCATACGTATAGTTAATTCTTTGACATTTATGCATTTTATAGCATATGAATTGTCTTCATTTAAGATGATTGCTTTAGCATCTGATTCACGAAGCAATTTCTCTGTTGAATCCTTGTCTAAAATTGAATTAATTAATAAAGGTTTATAGCCTGAAGCAACTAAGCCCCAAAATAATAATGGCCATTTAATAGAGTTAGCAATTTTTAAAGCCACGAATGAATCTTTTTTAATGCCATCTAAGGCTTTATTTAATGAAGAAGCGTATTTTAAAACTTCTTTGTAATAATCTTTATATTTTAACGACTTCTTCTTACCGTTTTCTTCATAGATAAAGACATCTCTATTTGCGTATTTTTTATTATTTATAACAGAAGTGAAAAAGATATCCTTCAATGTCTTTTTAGTTTTTAATAATTCATTGGCTAAATTATAAAAATAGTCCATTGAACCTCTTTTTGTTTTATGGTGAACTTCTTGCATGTGATAAGTTTACACTTTTAGTTAACTATTAAGCAAAATTATTTTATAATATCTAGCAATCGGGAGTAGCTTAGTAAGGAACCGACATCACGATACAAATTGTATCCGGGACCCTACCATATAATTATGCGCGAGACGATATCGTTAAGGGAGTAATTATATGTTTGAAACGAAAACTATTTCGCAAATCGAAAAAGAACTTAATACTAATTTTGAAACTGGTTTAAGTAAAGAAGAAGCAGCGAAGAGGCTAGAAACCTACGGCTTAAATAAATTAGAAGAAAAGAAGAAAAAATCCTGGATTAGGATCTTTTTTGAACAGATGAATAATCCGATGATATTCGTTCTTTTTGCCGCGATTGCAGTCACTATTGGTGTATCTATTTATGAAACTGTGAAAGCGGGTTATTTCTCCTTTTTAGAAATTGGTGATTGGCCTGATGTTGTTATCGTTTTAGCGGTCATTCTTCTCAATTCACTTATTGGCACGATTCAAGAGGTTAAAGCGGCGACTTCCTTAGATGCCTTAAAGAATTTGGCCGCACCAGAATGTCATGTAATTCGCGACGGTGAAAGAATGAAAATTAAATCTCAAGAGTTAGTTCCTGGCGACGTCGTCATTCTTGAAGAAGGCGATACGATTGGCGCTGACATTCGTCTCATCGAATCCATAAATTTGAAAGTCAATGAATCTTCTCTAACTGGAGAGTCAGTTCCTGTTTTAAAAAATGCAGATATCACTTTTTCTAGCGAAGTAGCTTTAGGCGATAAAGTTAATTTAGCGTTTATGTCAACACCTGTGACATATGGAAGAGGAAAAGGTGTCGTCATAGCAACTGGAATGGATACGCAAATTGGACACATTGCCAAAGCCTTGGATGAAGAAGAAGATGAACAAACACCTCTTCAAAAAGTTTTAGCTAAATTATCTAAAGTTTTAGGTTTCTTTACATTAGGCATTGTTGTTTTAGTGCTTATTGTCGATATCATCTACATTTTTGTTCATAATCAGCAAAGCGATATTAGCGCTTGGATTGATTCTTTACTTAGCGCGATTGCTTTAGCAGTTGCAGCAATTCCAGAAGGTTTAGCCGCGGTTGTTACTATCGTTTTATCTATCGGTGTCCAACGCATGGTTAAAGCTAATACTGTTGTTAGAAAGCTTCCTAGCGTCGAAACTTTAGGAGCTGTAAGCGTTGTTTGTAGCGATAAAACCGGTACATTAACTGAAAATAGAATGACGGTTGTTGAAGCTTACACTGATAATCGATATTTCCTTGATTCTGATTTTAATGAAAATAATAAAGAAAAAGAAAAGGACTTAGCCTTATTAGCGAAAGGTATGTCTTTATGTTCTAACGCTTCAGTTGATGATGGTTTTTATGGCGATCCAACTGAAATTTGTTTAGTTGTTTTAGCCAATAAATTCAACATGCATAAAAAAGATATTGAAGCATCATCACCTCGAGTTGATGAATTGCCTTTTGATAGTGAAAGAAAGATGATGTCGACAAAGCACGATGAAAACGGGCAATACATTGTCTACACCAAAGGAGCGCTTGATAGCATCTTACTTCATACAAAATATATTCGTATCGATGGTGATGTTAGACGCATCAATGATAATGATGTTAGCGACATTTACAAAGCCAATAAGTATTTTTCTGACAAGGCCTTGCGCGTCCTTGCTCTTGCATATAAATATAGCGATGAAAAGATTAGCGAGGACAACTTAGTCTTTGTCGGTTTGGTGGCAATGATTGATCCTGCCAGAAAAGAAGCTAAGCCTGCAGTTGAAACATTTAAAAATGCAGGAATTACCACAATTATGATTACCGGTGATCATATCGATACAGCCTTTGCAATCGCAAAACAGTTAGGAATTGCAAGCGATATTTCTCAATGCATGATGGGAAAAGACATTGATAAGCTAACTTTTGAAGAATTGCAAGAAAAGGTTAAGACTTTGCGGGTTTTTGCTCGCGTTTCTCCTCAAAATAAAGTTTCTATTGTTAAAGCTTTTAAAGCTAATGGAAATATATGCGCGATGACTGGAGATGGCGTTAACGATGCCCCATCTTTAAAGGCGGCTGATATTGGTATCGCGATGGGAATAACTGGCACCGATGTTGCTAAAGGAAGTGCTGATATGGTTCTTGTTGATGACAATTTTGCTTCCATTGAAAAAGCTGTCGAAGAAGGACGCGGAATTTATGCTAACATCAAGAAAACTGTTCTCTTCCTTTTATCAAGCAACATTGCTGAAGTTCTTGCGATGTTTATTGTCATTTGTTTAGGCTTCCCATCACCTTTTATCGCCATACATTTACTTTGGGTCAATTTAGTCACTGATTCATTGCCAGCCGTTGCTTTAGGTATGGACCCAAAAGACCCAAATAATATGAATGAAAAGCCTCGTGGCACCGATGAGACGCTTTTTTCTAAGGGTGGATACGCTACGACTGTTGGCTATGGGGCGTTAATAACTATTTCTGTTCTTCTTGCTTACTTCAGTGCTTTCTGGCTCAATGGTGTTTTTAATTACATGGACATTGTCAATGTGACAACCAATTTTGAAAATGGTGAAGCGATTTTACTTCAAGCTCGTACGATGGCCTTTGTGGCTTTAGCCATTTCTGAACTTGTTCACATGGTTGGCATGAGCAATCAAAATCATTCATTTATTCATGTCTTTAAAAATAAAAACTGGATGATGCTTATCGCTTTTGTTGCTGGTCTTGCTTTGCAATTGCTTGTTATTGAAGTTCCATTTATGCAACAAGTTTTCTCTACTGCGAATTTAACTTGGCAAGAATGGTTAATTACTGCTTCTATGTGTATCACACCTTTGGTCGCTCACGAAATTGTTGTTTTTGTTAAGTGGCTTAAGAAGAAATTTGCTTTAAATAAATAAAGAAAAATATAAATAAGTTTTTTTAATCAGTTATACTTTTTAATGTTGCAGCGGTGGCGGAATGGTAGACGCGTAAGATTCAGGATCTTATGTTGCAAGACATATGAGTTCAAGTCTCATCCGCTGCACCATTTTAATACTCGAATAAGTCGTTTAAGGTGACTATTTTATTTACAATATTTGAATAAGTGTTCTTTTTTAAACCAACAGTTGTTACTAATACTAATCTCATTGATTTCATTGGATTGGTTTTCTCAAAGGAATTGATTTTATTTAAAAGATTGTCGTAATAGCGCTTATCGATTTCAAATTCAGTAAGCGAATATTTCATTTCACATATATCGGCTGTGTTATCTCTCCTATCGATAACTAAATCTATTTGATATCCTTCTTCATCATCGTTCCCTTTTTTATTTATTGAATAGCAATTTGAGGAGACAGCATATATATCTAATGCTTTTTTAATTTGTCGAATATGACTTTTACACAAAAGTTCAAAACTTAATAACAAATAGTTTTTTCTTTTTGATAGGTCAACTGTGGATGAATAAAAATGTTCGTCGCCTTGATTCTCTTTTATGAAGTGAAAATAGAATAATGTATAAAAATCTGATAGTTGGTATATATATTCTTTTCGTTTGCTTATTATTGTAGTTTTTGAGACAAAGCCAGAATCGATAAGATTTTTTAACATTACTGATAAATCGCCGTTATTGGCTAATTTAGTTTTATTTGCTATTTCACTTCTAACTAGTCCATAACGAGATTTGCTTAACGCCTCTACGATGGAAATGTATTTTTTGTCGTTATTGAATAAGGTGGCATACAATCTATCAAATTCATCATAGAGATAGCCATATTGTTTGAAAAACAAATTATCTATATTTTCATTTAAAGTGTATTCTGGTAGCAATCGATTTAAGTAAAATGGTATACCTCCAATGAGCATGTAGAGTTGAGCAATATCATAGTTGCTCCAGTGGATGTTTTTTGCTAAGAGATATTCTTTAGTTTCTTTTAAAGTGAAAGGCTCAAGATATATTCTTGCGGTGTGGCGATTAAAAAAGCCGCCTTTATTATTTAATAGTTTGTTACTAATCCAAGAAGATGTTGATCCAGCGACTATGAATACTAAGTTGTTTTTTGCGTTTCCATAATTGTTCCAAAAATATTCAAAAGCTGGAAGGAATCCGCTTTTTGGGGTGTCAAGCCATGGCATTTCATCAAAGAAAACGACTTGTTTTTGATTTGCTGGCAATGAATCTAAATAATTTCTTAATTGAAAGAAAGCCTCTGTCCAATCTTTTATATCTTTTATATCTTTATTTAATTTATTAGATAGTTCTAACGTGAAGTTATCTAATAGAGTTTTTCTACTTTGCTTATAAACACCTGTAAATTTAAATGCAAAATCATCACCAAAAGTTTGATTAATTAGAAAAGTTTTGCCTACTCTTCTTCTACCATAAACAATAATCAATTGAGCTTCTTTGCTTTTATAACAGTTCTGAAGTAATTCGACTTCTTCTTTTCTACCTATTAATATCTTTTCATCCATAATTTTGTAGCCTCTTGCACGTTTATTATAACTTATAAGTCCTCTAAATTGTTAATTTTTTTGATATTTTAGAGGACCTATCGCCTTATAACTCCTCTAAATTCTTCTATTTTATTACATTTTAGTGGAACTATCGAATTATAACTCCTCTAAATTATTTGATTTTTTGATATTTTAGAGGACTTATCGGCGTTGAATCCCGATTCCATCGATATTCTTATCTTCAGCGAAATTAAAGAGCTATAAGTGGAGTTGTTAGAAAAACGACTAAAGATATGCTGATGCTTGTTTTCGTTTTCAAAAACCCATTTAACAAGTTAGCAATTACTAATAGTTTTATAGATGCAATTTTTTCAATTTTATCTTTGATAAGAGATTAAATGCGAGTAAAATAGCGGTAATACAATTTTTATTAAGCATAAATTATGGATGAAGTAAGAATTATCGAGATTAAAGAAAACATCTTTAAATCTAACGAAGAAGAAGCGGAAAAGCTTCGAAAAGAGTTAAAAGCAAAGAAGACTTTATTAGTGAATTTAATGTCTTCTCCAGGAAGTGGAAAAACAACAACCTTGATGGCGGTTCTTTCTTCACTACAAAAGAAATACAACATTGCCGTCATGGAAGCGGATATCGATTCAGCTATAGATGCTGAAACGATTTCTAAACTTGGACATGTTGAGGCCATTCAACTTCACACCGGAGGAATGTGCCATCTAACCGCGGATATGACTCGCCAAGGAATTGATTCGCTTAAAAGCAAAGATTTAGATTTAATCATCATTGAAAATGTTGGCAACTTAGTTTGTCCAGCCGAATTTGATACAGGCGCGCATATTAATATCAACATTTTAAGCGTTCCTGAAGGCGATGATAAACCTTTAAAATATCCACTTATGTATGAGGTATGTTCCTTATTTATTATCAATAAAATGGATGTTGCCCCATATTTTGATTTCTCGCTTGAAAAAGCGACTAACAATATTAAATACCGCAACAAAGATGCGGTTATTATTCCTATCTCTGCCAAAAATGGAGAAGGAATAAATAAATTAATTGAATGGTTTGACACTGCCATTCAAAAAATAAAGGAGTAAATATATGCCAGAGATGTCTAAAGCAGTTGTACCTCCACATATGAGCGATAAGGTCGCTAATCCAAAAATTGTAAAATTAGGGAAAAAGATTACCGATGTTGTGGCTCATAAGTTTGGAACCGTAAAAGTTGAAGATCCTGAATATTGGGGACTCGCGGAAATCGTTACCGATGACATGGCCGATGTCGCTTTAACGATGAAGCTTCGCACTCCATACACATTCGAACAACTTTGCAAAAAGAACAAAGAAAAAGCCAAGGATAAAGAAAAATTCCAAAAATTATTGGATGATATGGCCTACATTGGCCTTGTTGAATACGATTATGGCTATCACTATGACCATAATGGTAGAACTGGTCCAAAAACTGAAAGACGTTATATTCTTCCTCTTTTCGTTCCTGGAAGTGCGGAACTATTCAACATGGAAGAAATTATGTCTCCAGATGGAAAAACTATCGATAACCCTCGATTAAGAGAACATCCAACAGTTGCTTCTTTCTTTGAAAGAATGACATTCATTCCTCTTGATGGAATCACTCATTTAGTTCCTCCAGGTGGATCGGGTGTTGGAATGCACGTCATCCCTGTTGAAAAAGCCATCGAGATGGAAAATAAATCGGTCGACTTAGAACATCTATCTTATTGGTTAAAGAAATATGAAGGTCACATCGGCGTTGGCCAATGTTCATGTAGAGCAAGCCGTGCTGTCTTAGATGATGGTTGTGCGGACGATCAATTTAACTGGTGTATCGGCGTTGGCGATTTTGCTGATTACTGTAAGGAAACCGGAAAAGGTCATCCAATTAGCTATGATGAAGCGATGAGAATTTTAAAAGTCGCTGAAGATAATGGTTTTGTTCACCAAATCACTAACATCGACGGCGAAAACAAGATTTTCGGTATTTGTAACTGCAATATCAACATCTGTAACGCTTTGAGAACTTCTCAACTTTTTAACACTCCTAACTTATCTAGAAGTGCTTACGTTGCCCATGTTGATCCATCTAAATGTGTTGCCTGTGGCAAATGTGTTGAATACTGTCCTGCCGGCGCGGTTAAACTTGGTCAAAAGTTATGCAAGAAAGATGGTAGCGAAGTCAAATATCCTAAACATGAACTTCCTGACAATATGAGTTGGGGCAAAGATAAATACGATGAAAATTATCGTGATAATAATAGAATTAACTGCTATGAAACTGGTACCGCTCCATGTAAAACAGCTTGTCCAGCTCACGTTGCCGTTCAAGGTTATTTAAAACTTGCTTCTCAAGGAAAATATCAAGAAGCCTTGGCTTTAATTAAACAAGATAACCCTCTTCCAGCCATCTGCGGTCGCATCTGCAATAAACGTTGTGAAGAAGCTTGTACTCGTAACAACATTGATAAAGCAGTCTCGATTGATGCGGTTAAGAAATTCATCGCTCAACAAGACTTAGATCAAAAGACAAGATATATTCCAAAAGTGGTCATCGCTTCAAATAGACTTGACCATTGGGATCAAAAGATTGCTATCGTTGGCTCTGGTCCAGCTGGTTTAGCCTGCGCTTACTATTTAGCAATCAAAGGTTATAAACCAACTATCTTTGAAAAGAATCAAAAATGTGGTGGTATGCTCACTTATGGCATTCCTTCATATAAATTAGAAAAAGATATTATCGAAGCTGAAATTGATGTCATCCGTGAACTCGGTGTTGAAATCAAAACCGGCGTTGAAGTTGGAAAAGATGTCACTCTCGATGAACTTAGAAAACAAGGATATAAAGCTTTCTATCTTGCAATCGGCTGCCAAGGAGGTAAACTCCCAGGCGTTCCTGGACAAGATGCGAAAGGCGTTGAAGTGGCGGTTAGCTTCCTCCATCACGCCCACGATGACTTAAAACAACACATTGATGGTGACGTCGTTGTCGTCGGCGGAGGTAATGTCGCTGTCGACTGCGCCCGTACCGCAATCCGCTTCGGTGCGAAGAAAGTTAGCATGTTCGCTCTTGAAAGCCGCGATACTATGCCAGCTAGCAAAGATGAAATTGCTGAAACTCTTGAAGATGGCATTGAAGTTAATAACTCTTGGGGTCCAAAAGAAGTTAAAGTTGATTCTAAAGGCAATGTCACTGCTGTTGTATTTAAGAAATGCTTATCCACGCTTGATAAAGATGGCAAATTCAATCCTAGCTACGATGAAAATGACACAATCGAAGTTCCAGCTAACAAAGTGGTCTTCGCTATTGGACAAAGCATCGTTTGGGGCGACTTATTAAAAGATAGCAAAGTTACTTTCTGGCACGGAAATTATCCAATTGCCGATAAGCTTACTTTCCAAACCGCTCAAGACGATATCTTCGTTGGAGGTGATGTCTACACTGGCCCTAAATTCGCAATCGATGCGATCGAACAAGGTAAATGTGCTGCTGAATCACTTCATAGATTTGTCCATGAAGGTGCTTCACTTACCATCGGTAGAAATCGACGTGACTTCATCATGTTAGATAAAGATAACATCAAAATTCCTAGCTACGATGAAGCTGGTAGACAAGAAGCTGGATTTGCTAAAAATGTTGATAAGATGTCCTTTAAAGATGCCCACTTAACATTAACTGAAGAACAAGTGAAGATTGAAACTAAGAGATGTCTTAGCTGTGGTGCTTCCGTTGTAGATGAAAATAAATGTATCGGATGTGGTATTTGTACAACCAAATGTATGTTCGACGCGATTAAACTTCATCGCGATCACCCAGAATGCACCAAGATGGTCAAATCCGAAGATAAATTTAAATACATTCTTCCTTACGCCATCAAACGTGGCTTAAAGATTAAATTTGGCAAACACACTGCTGAAGAAAAAGCTTCCGAAAAGAAACATAAACAATATAAAAAAGCAGAAAAGAAAGCCAAAAAACAAGCAAAAAAGAATGCATGAATTAGGCATCATATTTCACATCCTTGATGAGCTAAGAGAATTAGCAAAAGAAAATGATGTGAAACATATTAATTCAGTAACTTTACAGGTAGGAGAGGTTTCAACTTTAGTTCCCTCCTATCTTGAAGATTGCTGGAAATGGGCAGTTCATAAAGAAGAACCTGTTTTAAAAGATACAGTTTTAAAAATTGAAGTTGTTAAAGCTGTCACTTATTGCACGCATTGCGGCAAAACCTATGAAACAGTAAGATATGCGAAAATCTGCCCTTATTGCGGAAGCGATAAAACATATCTAATAAAAGGAAACGAAAAAATAATTAAAGAAATAGAAGCGGTTTAGTCTTTTATATCTAATCGCTTCTCTAGCAAAAGAAACTTAATTGTATCAGCGATGCTTTCTTTAATATCGCGACACTTATAATTGAGTTCATCGATTGCCTTTTGATGAGAGAATACCACCTTTTGTTCAATAGTTTTCAATGAAAACTTTGTATATAGAGGTGGTTTTTTTCTTAATACGTAATATAGTTCTGCAAGCGGGGCGGTTATTTTAGCTAGCCACATTGGTAGCATGATGATTTTTCTTTTCTTATTGAGTATTTTCTTTGCTTCTATGAGAATATCTTTTATTTTGTAGTATTGATTAGCAAGGATGTATGACTCTCCATCTTTAGCTAAATAAGAGGCGTTAACAATTCCTTTGGCGACATCGCGAACATCGCTAAAATCGTAGCCTCCATTGACGATAGCTTTCAATTTGTTTGAAGCGTAGTCAATAAATAGCTGATTGATGTGTCCATTTCCAAAATCATTTGGCCCTAGCATTCCTGAAGGAAGAACGATAGCTGCTCTTAATCCTTTTTCTTTAACTAAAGAAAGAATATAGTTCGAGGCTAAGACCTTACTTTTTGCATAATGACCATAGACTTTTTTAATGTTGTAATGATCAACTTCTTGAACAATTTCTCCTCTTCTTTTCTCCTCTAGTGCGTGCACGCTAGAGACGTATATCAATTTAGCGTTATATTTAAGTGCTAAGTTAGCAATATTCTTCGTTCCATTTACATTGACATCATAGACTTTCTTTGAATAAGCAGTTCTTACATAGACTATGGATGCGCAGTGTATGATATAGCATTCTCCTTTCAAATCAACGAAAAGCTTTTCTAAAGAGGAATAATTGACTACATCGCCATAAAACAATTTAACTGGTAATCCCTCTATTGCTTTTAATGAATCGTTAGGTAAAATTAAAGCTCTTATTTCTATGTCTTTTTCTTTTGCTAGTTCGCGAATTATATTGTTGCCTAAAAAGCCTGAAGCGCCACTGATGATAAAAGTTTTCTTCATCTTTAATCCCTTTTCTTTATTTATATTTATATATATGAAAAGGATTTGCTTTATCAATAAATTTAATGCAACAAAAAATGATAACTATTAAGTCATCAAATCAATTGATGCTTAACTAACAAAATTCCTTATTTAAAAGTTACTAAGAATTTAATAAAATAATCAATGGCTCTGCTCGAATGGCGGAATGGTAGACGCGATAGACTCAAAATCTATTGTTCGTGAGGATGTGAGGGTTCAAGTCCCTCTTCGAGCACCATATTTCATAAATAGGATTGATACCAACGTTGTCAGTCCTTTTTTTGTTCGATGTAATCGATACTTTTTCATTTGTGCCATCTTACCATGATTAGTCACAAAAGGGCAAAATACACTCATAATAGGATAAAATGCCCATCACCTAGGAGCACCCTCGCACGTAATTGGAGCACTGTAACACGAAATAACGTCACTATAGCACGTAATTAAAGCACTATCGCACGTAATAGGGTAAAAGTGCTGAATTTATCGAAGGTTTTCTAATTGAGGTGGTTTGGTGGCGGTTGGCGAGGGTGATGGTGGATGTGGAGATTGCGGGATGTATGGATGATTGGTGGAATGGCTACAAACGGCAAAACACCTATGTTCAAGTCCCCTCACTCGCAGGTTTGCTATGTGCTGCGTGCGATGGTGAGCTGAGCAAAATTCAAATATTCTTTTAAGTTTTTAGCTGCGTAGATTTTTATATATCATCACAATAAATCAGTCGATTATATCAGCATATTTGCTTGCTATTATCCATAAAATAGATGCCCATACTTTGTGGTACAGCTCAAAATACTACTTGTTTTTTTTTTTTTTTATTTCTACAATATGGGCTAGGA
>CAVKNZ010000008.1:0-52379 GCA_963657885.1 Bacteroidaceae bacterium | reverse complement strand
TTATTTTCTATTTCTTACCAGCAATTATGTAATGGCCAAGTTTGCTCTCCAATGAAGCTATAATAGTGAGGAGAGAAGAAGCAACTTTCCATGACTGTATACAATTCATCATACATGTATACTTCTTTGTAATAGCCATCAAGCTTTTGACCGCTTCCATATGGACGGGCGAAGCAGAGATAGTATTGATCATCAAGGAATCTTAGCTCTGTTCGATTAACTTTACCATCCCATCTATGATAGGACGCAACTTGATAAGCATTTTGTCTAACGAAGTTACCTTGGTCGTTATAGTAGGTGAAGCTATAATCCTTATCATCGTGAAGCCATCCATATTTATCGACATACCATATGCCATTATAGATGCCAACTGCTTTATCGTATAATTCTTTGTTGTTTGCATAGAATCCAGCATATGAGAGGTAATCATGAAGTGTATATGATGAAGAGCAATACGCTTTCTTGAAGTCATTGAAGTCATTCATTACTCTAGCAGTCACTTCTCCTGGTTCAAGGCTATAGGCAACTTGATGGGCCCCATGCTTTCCAGAATCGTTAGAATAGCTCATGAGTAACGCTTGACGGGAATCATTGCCTTCAACGTCGTTATGGTTATAAGTAAGTGTCGCCATTCTTGTTGAATATTCAGTATTGGTTGGAATATAGACGTTAATGTGATTGTTCATCTTATCTTCGATATCTTTTAACGATTTATTTACATTTAAGAACATCTCATTTACGAGGTTCACCGCTTTTGCCATATCATCCATGATTCTAGAATAGGCTGCAAGTGTCGCTCGATCTTTTCCTAATGCTAGATAGTACATCTGGAACTTAGCTAAGTTCGCGCATTCTACAAGTGTGCTATCGACATAGGCTATGAAGTTACGAACGTTTTTATAGTGTTGGATGGACCATCTATCAGGTGCTCCTAAGGTCAAATTGTAGTAATAGAGTATATCTTTACTTGCATCTGATGGGTTAGGCTGTAAGATGCTGCCAGCTAAGGTAGTGACATATGAAGCTAATGGAGAACCGTTAATCTTTAAATCCTTAACTGTGTTGTTATAGAAGACTTCTCGAGCTTCTTCACATTCTTCTTCAGAATAGGAATCATCATTTTCCATCGTCGCTAGATCACCTAAGCTATAAACAGCATATGGGATATAGACATAGGATACGCTATGAAGTTCTTTTAATAAATCATTGAAGACGTCTTCTGCGTGAATGGTTTCAGAACGTTCAGCGATAGCTTTGATACGTGCTTCAATTTGATCTAACTGTTGTTGAATCTTTTCTAGCGTTTTAGTTGTCGCATCACGTAAGTCAATTCCACATTCTTTTAATAGATTTAAGACCACGCATTTCGCGTAAGTAGAAATGCCTCCAGTAACTAATTCCCCACCTTGAGAGATAACTATATCAATAAATGAATCCACTATTGATGTATCAGGGTCAGCAGTTAACTTATTGTTTTCATCTAAGTTATAGACAATGCGATTATGAGTGTCTGCTTCTACCGCTGATTGGTTGTTATTGCATCCTGCTACACTTGAGACAGCAGCACTGAGCAATCCGGCAAGTAACATTTTTTTGAGTTTCATAATTGTATTCCTCCTTTGTGTTACATTATGAATGTCTTTGTAACTCTTGCACCATCATAGTAACACAAAAGAATAATTTGTAACTATTTATTTTCATTTTGTTACAATTCATCGGTATTATTTCTGCAAAATAGATGTTGACAGACATCAATTTATATTGCTTTTAAAGCCATTTTTAATGTCTTAAAAGCCTATTTTTAAAAAAATGGCTATGAAAGCCAGAGAGGATTTGCCTTTGATCTAGATAGCGATAAACCACCTTATAGTTTAACTATTTAATTAGCGCATGCGCATAATGCGTGCGCGTGCATTAATCTATTATTATTTATAAGCATTGAAGTAGTTCTTATTGTCCCAATTATTGAGATATCGATGTCATTTAAATTAACTTCTTTAAATTTTAATGGGTCATTTGCTGGGTCGATGGGCAAAAGCAAAACAATGCAACTGTTGCTAATTGCAAATGGCAAGCTTTCTATAGGGGCTTTTTGTAAAGAAAGGGCCTTACCTTGTTTTTCTTTTAATCCGCAAAAGAAATATATTTTTAGTTAAATAAGTCACGTTAGATGAACAATGTCGTTTGTCGACATTGAAACTATTTAAGTAAATAAACGATGAATCTAAAAACAAAGCATCATTAAGTCGCCGGAGGCGCTTCTTTCTTTTCTTTTCTGTCTTTAAGTAAAGATATCGTCAATAATGTACCAGCGACCAAAAATACCGATATCGATAAGGCTAAAAAGAAATAACCGCTTTGAAGAAAGAGAATAAATTCACCAATCTTAGGAATAACATTTATTACTTTCCCTCGATATAGTGCCATACTAAATGGCGCATCATTTAAGTTATTCGCATCTCCTCTTGTAACTAAATAGTTAACTCCATCGCTTTCATATTTATCGACCACTCTATGGCAGACAAGGACACCTGAATCCATATGAAGGACAACATCATAGACGTTGATATCTTCATAGCTCACCTCTTTAGCGATGATCGTGTCATATTTATTTATTCTAGACATACTATCATCAAGATATGTGTTTTCTGGATGAGCATTTTGCATCGATTCAGAAACCACAACGGAACTGCGATAGCCAAAGTAAGACAATGAATAACCTGTGTGAGTATCGATGATGGAAACCACCGATAAAGAGACACAAAAGAGGGCGAGAACCCATAAGAGTATCTCGCCAATAAAAGATATAATTCTTTTACTTCTCTTTTGCTTTTCCATGTGGAATTAAATTAGTTAGATTTGCCAATATAGAATTTGTAACCACTATTGTCTGAACCTGAACCACGTGTGTAGTAAAGATCGTATGAAATAACTTTATCCACACTCACGTTTCCGTCAGAGGCAATGCTCACATTATTGCTGCCTGAATCATTATAAGCAACCCAGCTATTTTTATATACGTCATGAATTTTTAGCAAAGAAGAATTTGTCAATTTAGTATACATCCATTCAACTTCATTGCCTGCATGAACGACGTTTGGCACTAACTCATATTGCTGCCAATCTTCCCAGTTAGAATGAGTACCAGCTATATAAGCTGTTGGGATAAGATTTGTATCAAAATCAGTATAAGAAGATTTATAGCCACCCCAATTCAAGGTAACATTATATGCTGATGATAATTCCGCTAAATTTAAGAAATTTGATGATGTAATCGAATCTCCAAAATCTATGACAATTTCACAACTAATGCCTGTTTTAGGAATTGCAGTGTCAATAAATTTGGAAACAAGAGTATTAGTAGGATTACTAGATTCATCAGTTGATGTAGTAAATGTGGTATTAAAGAAATCTTGTCTCTTATTAGTGTAGAAATATGTGTTTGTTGTACTACCATCATCGCTTCCAGAATATCCAGTTAAATATGCATAAGCCTTCGTGCCTGCTGGTAAGGCTTTATCAATAGAAATTGAAACAGAAAGACGACCAAGCGCATAAGATTGTTCAAATGCCGAAACACTGCTTTCATAAGCAAAAGTTAAAGGTGCGACAATTTTAATTTGATTATACATTGGACTCAACTTTTGCTCAGCGGTATCTAAATCAACAAAAGAAGTGTTACTAACATCATAGATGTAAGATTTAACAGTATCAAAACTATAATTAACATTTCCAGTTGTCTCTCCACGAGATAGAACTGATCCGATTGTAATAGTTTTATCTTCTGCATTTTCTATATTTTTATATAAAGCGTAAGATGCGCCAAAAGTGGCAACAACACCTGCTCCTAGAACGAGAGAGAGGATTAATTTATTATATTTTTTCATTTATAGTTCCCTCCTATTCTTTAAAGCTTTGGCTGATTTTTAAAGTTCCGCCAAAGGTTTTGTCTGAAGCAATTTGAGATCCATCCCAAACGAATTTTAACAAATAGTATTTAGAAGCTGTAGAAGACCCATTTACACTAATTTCAAAGTCTTTATTTAGATTAGTAGTAGTCAACGTTGCACTTGCAGTGTCGGTTGCACTTTCCGTAGCTAAGTAAGATGAGGTTTCATAAATATCAATACTAAGACCAGTAAGAACATTAGTTTCAGGTATCGATAAAGCAAAAGACACTTTTACAGTTCCCTCTGCGGTTGCACTAGCTTTAGGAGACACAATGACATTGCGGTATACAGGAGTTTGAGCTTGTAAATCCTTAACTTCAGTAACAACCGATGCATTGCTTGAGTTATCACTATCCCAATAGAGATAAATCGCTTGGTCTGTGCCACGAGAATGAGTAGTACCGCTCGAATCGTTTCGTGTCAATGCAAACGCGGTGCCTACACCGCCAGCCAGGCCAAGGATCATTAAACCAACCAAAAACTTTTGATGTTTTTTCATTAATTTTTTATCCTTTCCATAAGTTTTTGTTTCAGCTCTTCAATATATATGTAAGGGCTTACTTTGTACTTTTAAATGTAGTCATTTTTTTTTTTTTTTTCAATAAGGACTATGAAAATATTGATAAAAACTACACAAAATTTTATAAGTCGGTAAGGAAATATCGGATTTCCTTATGCAGAATGTGCTGAAATCATAAAGCTATCTAGCACAGTGTTTTCCTGATCTAACATTAAAAAACTCTGAAGTTTGTCGTGGACTAAACATTTATAAGCATCATAAAAGGTCTGGCGGACCAGACCTATTTATTTTAGTAAGATTATAAATTAATCAACGAATGTAACTAATGCAACTGCTGCATTGTCGCCACGACGATTTTCCATCTTTAATGCACGGGTATAACCGCCATTACGGGAGGCAAAGCGAGGTCCAAGCACGTTGAATAATTTATCAAGAGCTTCTTTGCTTCTAAGCACAGAAGCAGCTTGTCTACGTGAATGGAGATCTCCTTGTTTTGCTAAGGTGACTAAGTGGTCAGTTAAAGATTTGAGTTCTTTAACCATACCGCTAGTGACGGTGATGCGTTCGTTAACGACTAAGGTAGTCGCTAAGTTTCTTAATTTATTTTCGTGTTTGGATTTGGTATACGCGGCTTTAAATCTGACACCGGTTTTACCATGAACATTTTTACGTCCTTGTGCTGCCATAATTATTCTCCTGTCTCAGGATTGTATTCGCGGAAAGACAAACCGTTTTCGGTGAGTTTTTCTTTGACTTCCTTAAGTGATTTCTTACCAAGATTTTTGACTTTCATCATTTCATCTTCGGTCTTTTGAGTTAATTCAGCGACGGTTGTGATATTAGCTCGTTTCAAGCAATTGTAGCTACGAACTGATAGATCGAGGTCTTCAATTGGCATATTGTCGAATTTATCTTCAACAACAGTTTCTTCTTCTTTGATCATGTTAACTTCTTCAACAGTCTTTTCGAGGTTGACGAATGGTTGAAGGTTGATAACAAGCATCTCGCTAGCAAGCGCGACCGCGCGTTGAGGAAGAATGCTTCCATCGGTCCAGACTTCAAGAGTTAATCTATCAAATCTAGAATCGTGACCAACACGAGTTGGCTCAACGGTGTAGCTAGCACGAGTAACAGGTGAATAGTTAGAGTCAGTAACGATGTTGTTTCCAGCTGTCGAAACAATTCTTTCTTTGTTGTGTTCAGCTTTGTTCATATCGCTTGTGACATAACCTCTACCGTTACGAGCGTAGACGACCATATTTAAGCTTCCGCCTTCAGCGACGTGAGCGATTTCTAGTTCAGGATTGATAACTGTAACTCCGTGAGGAAGTTCTAAATCGCTAGCGTAGACAGTCTTAGGTCCTTTAACAGACACTTTTAAGGCTTTGATGACATTATCATCGTCATCGATGCGAAGAGTTAAATCTTTCAAATTGAGGATGATGGCTGTGACATCTTCTTCAATGCCAGGAAGAGCGCTGAATTCATGTTGAGCGCCTTCAATTTCGACTGAATAGACACTTGCACCAGGAAGGGAGGCCAATAAAATGCGACGAAGAGAATTGCCAATGGTTAGGCCAAATCCTCTTTCAAGAGGTTCAATGACAAACTTTCCATAGTTAGTAGTTTCATCGATTTTGGTGATTGTAAACGAAGCTCGTTCGAATGGTTTTGCTAAATTTGGCATATTTATCCTCCTATTAACCGCGAGGTCTCTTTGGTGGGCGGCATCCGTTGTGTGGGACAGGTGTAGAATCGCTGATGGAAAGAACTTGTAGACCAGCAGTCGCTAGAGCGCGAACTGCGCCTTCACGGCCTGGGCCAGGTCCTTTGACATCGACATCGACTTGGCGTAAGCCTTGATCGAATGCGACTTTAGCAGCAGCTTCGCCAGCGAGTTGCGCGGCGAATGGAGTGGATTTCTTAGCTCCTTTGAAGCCAAGAGCACCAGCGCTGCTCCAAGAGATGACATTACCTTTTTCATCAGAGATGGTAACGATTGTGTTATTGAAGGTGCTGTGGATATGTGCGACACCTTTAGTAAATGAACGTTTGATTTTTTTCTTACGTGCAGTAGTTTTAGTTGCCATATTACATAACTCCTTTCATTAACCTTGAGTTGCCACTTTCTTGTTGGCAATTGTTTTACGTTTACCTTTACGTGTACGAGCGTTGGTTCGTGTTCTTTGTCCTCTGACTGGAAGTCCACGACGATGTCTCATACCTCTATAACATCCGATTTCTGTTAAACGTTTGATGTTTAAAGCGACTTCACGACGTAAGTCACCTTCGACTTTGTATTTAGCGATTTCTTGACGAATCGCGCTGAGTTGTTCTTCAGTTAAATTCTTGACGCGAATATCTTCGTCAACTTTAGCTGCTTTACAAATCTTTTTTGCAGTTGTATTTCCGATACCATAGATATAGGTAATGGAAACGACAACGCGCTTATCATTTGGGATATCAACCCCGACAATACGTGCCATAAATTAGTCTCCTTTAATTAGCCTTGGCGTTGTTTGTGCTTAGGATTTTCACAGATGACCATGACTTTGCCATGGCGTTTGATAACCTTGCACTTATCGCACATAGGTTTGACTGAAGGTCGTACTTTCATAAAATTTCCTCCTAGTAGTCAATACTACATTTTTAATTTTTGTATCTAAATGTGATACGCCCGCGTGTTAAATCATAAGGTGAGATTTCCACTGTAACTCTATCACCTGGTAAGATGCGAATGTAATGCATGCGGATTTTACCAGAAACGCAGGCTAGAATTACGACGCCGTTTTCAAGCTTTACCTTAAACATCGTATTTGGTAAAGTCTCGACCACTGTCGCTTCCACCTCAATGACACCATCTTTTGCCATCAATCAATTCCTCCTTATTTTGTAAGAATTTCATATCCATCCTTGGTGATAACGATGGAATTTTCATAATGGCTAGATAATTTGCCATCTTTCATTTTCGCAGTCCATCCATCTTTTAAGACTCGAACTGCAAAGTGTCCTTGAGCCACCATCGGCTCGATTGCTAGACACATTCCTTCTTTAAGAATTGGACCAGTTCCTGCACTTCCATAATTAGGAATGTAAGGATCTTCATGAAGATGAGAACCAACTCCATGACCGGTATATTCTCTAGGCAAGGAATAACCATTTTTTTCGCAGTAGCTTTGAATCGCATGAGATATATCGCCTAAGTGGGCGCCGGGATAGGCGTGCTTGACTCCTTCAAAGAAGCTTTCTTCAGTGACTTTGATAAGTCTAAGAGCTTCTTCGGAACATATGCCAACTGGATAGGTTCTACAAGCATCGCCGACATAACCATTTAAGGTTGCACCGACATCGACTGATACGATATCTCCTTCACGAAGAACTCGATGAGCGGATGGGATTCCATGAACGAGTTCTTCATTAACTGAGACGCATACTGCACCAGGATAACCTTGATAGTTAAGAAATGTAGGATATGCACCCGCATCGCGGATGATTTTTTCACACATATCAGCTACATCAAGTGTCGTCATTCCTGGTTTGATTTTGTCCTTAATACCTTCGAAGACAAGTCCAACGACATGACCTGCTTTCTTCATCAATTCGATTTCTCGAGGTGATTTGATATTAATCACAATTACTCCTCCAAGATTTTTTGAATATCTTCCATAAGAACATCGACACCTTTGATGCCGTCAAGCGTATGTAGAAGTCCTTTTTGTTTATAGAAGTCTAGTAAAGGTTTGGTTTGATTATCGTAGGCTTCAAGTCGCACTTCGAGTGCTTCTTTGTTGTCATCTTTTCTTTGAACGAGAGGTCCGCCGCAGATATCGCAGACGCCTTCAACTTTTGGTTTACGGCTATCTTTATGATATGGCGCGCCACAGTTTTTACAAACTAGGCGACCAGTGATGCGACGAATCAATTCTTCTTTTGGAGTTTCAATAGATATCACTAAGCCAATTTCTCGATTGATTTCTTTGGAAATTTTTTCAAGAGCTTCAGCTTGAGGAATCGTGCGAGGAAAGCCATCGAGAAGATAACCGTTCGCGCAGTCATCTTTGGCTAAGCGTTCCTTGACTAGACCAATCGTGACATCATCTGGAACTAGATGACCGTCATTGATAAATTTTTGAGCGAGTAGCCCTAGAGGAGTTCCTTCGCTAATCGCCTCGCGGAACATATCGCCAGTAGAAATGTGTGGGATATTGTATTTCGCGATGATCTTTTTGGCCTGGGTGCCTTTGCCAGCACCTGGAGGACCCATAATGATCATATTTAATTTGCTTGCCATATTTATTAACTCCTTCCTGCAGTCGCTTGAACTTCGTCGTAAGTTTTCCCTGCTAATAAACCATCAATTTGATTCATGATTTCAATGGAAACACCAACGGAGATGATAAGACCAGTTCCGCCAATCGCGAGCGAGGAATTGCTTCCAAAGATACCAGATAAAGTAAGAATTACTGGCAAGGCTGCGATAAAGGCAAGCGATATCGCGCCGATGCAAGTGACTCTGTTGACCACTTTCTTGACGTATCTTTCAGTTTCGTTACCTGGACGAATACCTGGAATATAAGAGCCGTTCTTACGGAAATTTTCCGCGAGAGTTTCTGGATCGATTTGAATCGAAGCATAGAAGAAGGCAAATAAGAGGATTAAGGTGATATAAATCAATAATCCCCATGGCATCTGCCAAGTGGAACCATCAAACCACGGCATCGTGACAGTTTCACTATAGGAGAAGATTTTTAGCCATTCAGCATTTGCACCATCGCTGGAGATAAAGCTAGCAATTACGCTTGGCGCCATCATGATAGATGAGGCAAAGATGACAGGAATGACCCCGGCGGAATTTAGCTTGATAGGCAAAAAGCTTGCTTTTGCCATCGAAGCGGTTTGACCGCCACTTTTTCCGCTGTGTTGAACCGGTATCTTTCTAACCGATAATTCAATGAAGACAACAAATGCCAGAATCAACAGGAATGCTAATAGATATAAAGCGAACTGGAATGAACCTTTGATGAGTTCAGGAGTTTCTTTATAGTAGCCTGGGTTGACCCACATATTGAAGGCTCCACTGATTTGAATAGGTAAAGAACGAATGCAACCAGCGAAGATGATAACAGAAATACCGTTACCAAGACCTTTTTCGGTGATTTGATCACCTAGCCACATCACAGTCATCGAGCCCGCGAGCATGATGGTGATGATGTAGGCATAAGTCCAGAAATTAAGATCCATGTTAATAGAGATATAATCGCTATTTTCCATCGTCTTAATAATGCCATAAGCTTGGACAGCACCAAGCATTAGGGTTAAATATCTTGTCGCCATCTCAGTTTTCTTTCTACCATACTGTCCTTGTTTAGTAAGTTCAGTAAGGGCCGGAAGAACATCCTTTTGCAATAATTGGATGATAATCTGAGCGGTGATGTATGGAGAAACTCCTAGAGCAAAGATGGAGAAGTTAGCTAACGCTCCACCGCCTAGAAGATCCATCAAAGCGACCGCGGAAGCGCTAGAGAGCGCATCGGATAAGTCACCTTTTGGTGTAACTCCGGGAACGGTAATCGCCGCACCAATTCGGATGACAAGGAGAATCATAATCGTAAAGAAAATACGATTGACGATTTCTTTGTTCTTAAAGATAGAGGCGATTTTTTTCATGGTTAGATCACCTCGGCTTTACCGCCAGCATCCTCAATAGCTTTAATTGCACTCTTCGAGAATTTGCGAGCTTGAACAGTAAGCTTTTTGCTCAATTGACCATTTCCGAGAATCTTCACGCCGTCGAATTCTTTTTTGACAAGGCCATTTTCCACTAATAGGGTTGGTGTGACCACAGTTTCATCTTTAAATCCGTTTAAAGAAGAGACATTGACAATCGCGTATTCTTTGCGTGAACCATTAGTAAATCCAAATTTTGGAAGACGACGATATAAAGGAGTTTGACCACCTTCAAATCCAGGAGCTTTTAGGCCGCCTGAACGGGATTTTTGTCCCTTGTTGCCGGTTCCAGCATTTTTACCATTACCGCTTCCGAGGCCTCGGCCTTTGCGGTAGGCTTTTGTTGTTGCACCATCTGCATGTTTAAGTTCGTTGAGTTTCATTAACTGCACCTCCTTAATAATTAGATAGTAACTTATTTAACTTCTTTGCCACGAAGTGCTTGGACTTGGGCATAAGATTTTAAATTTGTTAAGCCGTTTGTGGTCGCTCTAATGACGTTAATTGGAGCGCGTGATCCATAAACTTTTGAAGTGACGTTTCTAATTCCAGCTAATTCAAGAATAGCACGAACTGGACCGCCAGCGATGATTCCTGTACCTTCAGGAGCTGGTTTTAAGAAGACGTGGCAAGCACCAAAATTACCAATTATCTCGTGAGGAATTGTCGCTCCTTTTTTGACAATGTGAATTTCAAAGGTGTTGTGCTTAGCAGCTTCAAGAGCTTTTTTGATGGCATCTGGGACTTCGCTAGCTTTGCCAGTTCCGTAACCAAATTTACCTTTTTTGTTGCCGATGACTACGAGTGCGGAGAAGCGCATTCTACGGCCACCTTTAACAGTTTTAGCGATACGATTGATGTCGACGACGACTTCTTCGTATTCTTTGACCTCTTCAGTGCGAGGACGTCTTTGACGTCTATCATCTTTTCGAGGTCCTCGTCGATCATTTCGACGATTTTTGTCAGCATTTTCAGGAGTTGGTGTATTTTCAACTTTTTCTTCTGCTTCAGTATTTTCAACTGCTTCTACAGTTTCGTTTACAACTTTTTCTTGTTCCATAACCTTCTCCTTAGAATTTTAATCCGCCTTCACGGGCTGCATCTGCTAAAGCAGCGACGCGACCATGATAGAGATATCCGCCACGATCGAAGACAACTTTGCTAATCTTTTTAGCTTTGCATTGTTTGGCAACTTCTTCGCCGACAGTTTTCGCGGCTAAGGCATTGCCACCATTAGTAAGTTTAAGTGAGACTGTGCTCACGCTTACAAGGGTGTTTCCTTTTGTGTCATCGATAACTTGGGCTTCGATGTGCTTATTTGAACGGAAGACAACTAAGCGAGGGCAGTCGCTTGTGCCAGAGACTTTAGCGCGTACACGAGCGTGTTTACGAACGCGGACGGCATTTTTAGATTCTTTATTAATCATAATCGTTTCTCCTTATTAGGCCTTGCTGCCTGCACCAGCACGTTTACCTTCTTTACGGATGATGTGTTCACCTTTATACATTACACCTTTACCATTGTATGGTTCAGGTTCTCTTGTACCGCGAATCAAGGCCGCAGTTTGTCCAACTGCTTGTTTGCTGATACCTTCTACAACGATTTCGGTTGGAGAAGTGCAACTCACTTTGCTGTTAGCTACTGGTTTGATAACGATTTCGTGAGAATAACCAACATTCATGACAATGTTCTCGCCACGCATCGCTGCACGATAACCAATACCAACAATGACGATTTCTTTCTTAAAGCCAGTTGTGACGCCGACAATCGCGTCATTTAAATTGGCTCTTGTTGTTCCGTGAAGTTGTTTGGTGTGTTTTTCTTCGTTCTTTCTTGAACAAGAAATTTCATCACCATTGATTTTAACTTCGATGAGTTCAGGAATGACGACATCAAGGCTACCTTTTGGTCCTTTGACATTCATCACGCCATTATTTTGTGTAAGTGTAACCCCAGCTGGGACTTTGATAACTTTTAAACCAATACGTGACATATTAATTACCAAACGTAAGCTAACACTTCACCGCCGACACCTAATGTGCGAGCAGTTTTATCGCTTACGACTCCTTTGCTTGTGGATACGATTGCAATACCAAGTCCGCCTAAAACGCGTGGAAGTTCATTAGCTTTCACAGTGACGCGGAGACCAGGTTTGGAAATTTTCTTTAATCCGGAGATGATGCGTTGACCATTCGCACCATATTTTAAAGAGATGGTTAAGGTCTTTTTCACATCGCCTTCGACTTTGAAATCGCTGATGAAACCTTCATCGAGAAGAATTCGAGCAATTTCGGTTTTCATTTTGCTATTAGGCATACTTACAGAGGCATAACGGAGTTGATTCGCGTTACGAATTCTGGTGAGCATATCTGCAATTGGATCTGTCATCATAATTATTGTTCCTCCTTTTACCAAGATGCCTTTTTCATGCCTGGAATTTCGCCTTTATAAGCTAATTCACGAAGGCAGACACGGCATAAATGAAATTTTGAATAGACTGCATGAGGACGTCCGCAACGTTCACAACGAGTATATTCACGAACTTTGAACTTTTTAGGTCTTGCACATTTGACCTTCATACTAGTTTTAGCCATTGTTTCTTTCCTCCTTATTTCTTGAATGGCATGCCAAGAGCTTCAAGTAAGCTGTGGGCTTCTTCATCAGTTGTCGCAGTTGTGACAACAACGATGTCCATTCCTCTAATTTTACTCACCTTATCATAATCAATTTCCGGGAAGATGAGTTGTTCTTTGACGCCGAGCGTGTAATTACCATGACCATCAAATGAATTTTTGCTGACACCGCGGAAGTCTCTAACACGCGGAAGAGCGATGGAGACTAAGCGATCGAAGAATTCATACATGCGGACGCCACGAAGAGTGACTTTGCATCCGATGGCTTGACCTTCTCTGAGTTTGAAGGAAGCAATTGATTTTTTCGCTCTGGTTGTAACTGGATGTTGACCAGTGATGAGTGCAAGTTCATTGACACTTTCTTCGAGAAGTTTGCTGTTAGTGATGGCTTCGCCGACACCGACATTGATGACAATTTTCTCAAGATGAGGCACTTGCATCACTGATTTATAATGATATTTTTCCATCAAGGATTTCTTGATTTCATTTTCATATTTATCGAGCAATCTTGTGCTTTCAACTCTTTTTGCACATCCTTTGGAAACTTTCTTAGTAGCAGGTTTAACTGCTGCTGTAGTTTCTTTAGCTTCAGCTTTAACTTCTGTTTTTGGAGCAGTTTTCTTAGCTGCGCAGGTTTTAGAAGCGGCAGGCTTCTTGACTGCTGCAGATTTAGCTGCAGGTTTCTTTACTTCTGCCATTTTGCTTCCTCCTAATTAAGTTTGCTGCCGCTGGCTTTAGTGACGCGGACTTTGACGCCCTTTTCAACTTTGTAGCCTACGCGGGTAGCTTTTTTAGTTTTTGGATCAACGATAGCGACATTACTAGCGTCGATAGGCACATACATTTCAACCACGGAACCCTCAGGATTATTTTGGGTTGGTTTTTTGTGCTTTTTGTGAACGTTAACGCCTTCGACAACGACTTTGTTGACTTTCGGGTAAACCGCTTGAACGGTGCCTTCTTTGCCTTTGTCCTTGCCAGCGATAACGACGACTTTATCACCTTTTAAGATCTTCATATATGTACCTCCTTATAGAACTTCGGTGGCAAGGGAGATAATTTTCATATATCCTTCACCCATATCACGGAGTTCTCGAGCAACAGGTCCAAATACACGAGTGCCAATTGGTGCTCCGTTATCATCGATTAAGACGATAGCGTTATCATCGAAGGCAATTGTGGAACCATCTGGACGGTTGATCGCATGTTTGGTTCTAACGATGATGCCTTTGACGATGTCACTTTTTTTGACACGGCCATTTGGAATGGCTTCTTTGACAGCACAGGTGACGATGTCACCGATGCTCGCAGATTTGCGGTTACTTCCACCTTTGAGACGGAAGACGCGGACGCTTCTAGCACCAGAGTTATCAGCGACCACGAGGTTTGTTTCGTTTTGAATCATCGCTTATTCCTCCTTAGCTGCTTCAGTCGCATTGACTTCAGTAGCGGTGCCTTCTTTTTCTTCTAAGGCAAGTTCAGCTTCGGCAGCTTTGATAGAAGCAACAGCTTTCTTATCAACGGAGACGAGTCTGAAGCGCTTTGTCGCGCTTAATGGACGGCAACCCATGATTGTGACGGTGTCACCAACATGAGCAACTCCTTTTTCATCGTGCGCATAATACTTATTAGAATATTTCACGCGCTTTGCGTATTTAGCATGTTTTTTGTGAGTTTCGACTTCGACAACGATAGTTTTAGCCATCTTGTCTGAGACAACAACACCTTGTAAGGTTGTTCTGCTATTTCTTTCCATCATCTAATCCTCCTTATTTAATGCCTAGTTCGCGTTCGCGTTGAACCATGTAGGCTCTTGCGATGTCTTTGCGAACTCTTCTTACTTCCTCGCCGTGTTCAAGTTGACCAACAGCTTTTTTACGACGGAGATTGAATAAATCTTCTTTGAGGGAGTAAATCTTCTCATTGAGTTCTTCGTTAGTTAATTCACGAAATTCACTGACTTTCATTTACTTGGCCTCCTTTTTTGCGACAACTCGGCATTTGCATGGAAGCTTATAGGCGGCTAAGCGGAGAGCTTCGCGTGCATCTTTTTCATTGATGCCACCCATTTCAAACATGACTCTGCCAGTTTTGACGACTGCAACCCAGTATTCTGGATTACCTTTACCAGATCCCATACGGACCTCGGCTGGTTTTTTAGTTTTAGCAAGGTGAGGGAAGATGCGAACATAGACCTTTCCTTCCTTTTTGGTGTAACGAGAGAGCACGATACGGGCGCTTTCGATTTGACGATCGCTAACCCAAGCACCGGTGACTGCTTGTAGACCAAATTCTCCAAAGCTTACTTCATTTCCACCTTTGGATAAGCCTTCATATTTAATACCGTGTGGACGACGATATTTGACTCTTTTTGGTTGCAACATGTTATTTTGCTCCCTTCACGGCTTCTTTGTTTTCTTTTTCCTCTTTGTTAAGAGTGTCACCGCGACAAATCCAAACCTTAACACCTAAACGGCCATAAGGAGTGACAGCTTCAGCTGTGGCAAAGTCGATGTTGCTGCGTAAGGTTGTAAGAGGGACAATACCTTCTTTATAGCCTTCACTTCTAGCAATATCCGCTCCGCCAAGACGACCAGAGATCATGGTTTTGCAACCTTTAGCTCCAGCTTTTCTAACGTTTTTGATAGCTTTCTTCTGTGCGGTTCTAAATGAAGCACGATTTTCAAGTTCTAAAGCGATGTTTTGTGCGACAAGTGAGGCATCCAAGTCTGGATTTTTCACTTCGATGACATCGATTCTTAAATTTGAACCTTTTAATAATTTAGCAATATCTTTTTTGACGCGGTTGATATTAGCACCGTCTTGTCCGATAACGACACCAGGTTTAGCGACGAAGATCATCACTTTGACATCGTGTCCTTTATCGTTTTTACGTCTTTCAATCTCTACGTGAGAGACTAAAGCGTCTTTTAAGTTTTTAGTAATGTAATTACGAACTTTGACATCTTCTAATAGGAAGGTGTGGAATTCTTGATTGGAAGCGAACCAACGTGAATTCCAGTTGCGGTTGATACCAACACGCATGCCAACTGGACTAACTTTTTGACCCATTGTTTCTATCTCCTATCTTTCCTTGACCACGACTGTGACGTGGCTATTTCTTTTCACTAAGCCTGAGGCGCTTCCTTTAGCTCTTGGCAAGTAGCGTTTCATCTTAATGCCTTCGTTTGCATATATCTCAGCGATATATAAGTTGTCTTCGTTCATTCCGAAGTTATTAATCGCGTTTGAAGCGGCTGATTTAATAACTTTAGCAACTAGAGGTGATGCTGCTTTGTTTAGGTTATCTAAGATTCCTAAGGCAACATTGACATCTTTTCCACGAACTAGGTCGATCACTAAGCGGACTTTTCTAGGAGTAACTCGCAAATCATAGGCGGTTGCTCTTGCGCTGGTGACAAGAGGTTTTGCTGGAGCTTCAGCTTTTTTAGCCTTCTTTTCAGCCTTAGTTTCTTTTACTTCTTCAGTTTTCACTTCTTCAGCTTTTTTAGAAACTTTTTTGGTTGAAGTCTTTTTGGCTTTCTTTTCTTCTGCCATAACTAACCTCCTTATTTGGCCGCAGCCGCTTTGTCGGCGGCGTTGTTGCCATGGTGACCCTTGAATGTTCTTGTAGGGGCGAATTCGCCAAGCTTATGTCCGACCATATCTTCAGTGACATAGACTGTGATATGTTCTCTGCCGTTATAAACTGCGAATGTATGTTCGACAAATGATGGGAAAATGGTCGAACGACGAGACCAGGTTTTGATGACTTCTTTTTTGTTGGCGGCATTTAATGCATCAACTTTTTTAAGAAGATATTCATCACAGAATGGTCCTTTTTTAATGCTTCGTGACATAATTCATTTTCTCCTTTCATTATTTGTCATTTCTTCTACGGACGATTAGTTTTGTAGAAGCTTTTTTATTGCGACGTGTCTTCACGCCGAGAGCGCGTTTGCCCCAAGGTGTTCGCGGTGCATCGCGTCCGACTGGACACTTACCTTCACCACCACCATGAGGGTGATCATTAGGATTCATGACTGAACCGCGGACGGTTGGACGAGTGCCCATCCATCTTGTCTTACCAGCTTTTCCTTTGTTGACGAGCGCGTAATCTTCGTTGCCAACAACTCCGATTGTAGCTCTGCAAGTGGCTAAGACTTTTCTAACTTCACCGGAGGCAAGACGAAGGATGACATATTTTCCTTCCGCACCAAGAACTTGGGCGCTTGTTCCGGCGGCTCTACACATTTGTCCACCCTTGCTAGGTGATAATTCAACATTGTGAATGAATGTACCTTCAGGGATGTTTTTAAGTGGAAGAGCGTTTCCGACTTTGATGTCGACATTTTCTCCGGAGACAATCTTATCTCCGACATTTAGTCCTGATGGGGCTAATATGTATCTCTTTTCGCCATCTGTGTAGACGACTAGAAGAATATTAGCGTTTCTGTTTGGGTCATATTCGACCGCTTTGACGGTGCCGACGATTCCATCTTTGTTTCTTTTGAAGTCGACGATACGATAACGACGTTTATGACCACCACCGATGTGGCGAGTTGTAATAACACCTTGGTTATTTCTTCCGCCAGTCTTGTTAAGTTTGACAGTTAAACTTTTTTCAGGAGTGCTCTTGGTGATTTCATCGAACGTCAAGTTAGTCATATTACGACGAGACGGTGAGGTCGGTCTGTAAGTTCTTATTGACATATTTTTCTCCTATATTTCTAATCCTATTTCAGATTATTCTTTGAAGAGGTCGAGCGCTTCGCCTTCAGCTAAGGTGACGACCGCTTTCTTATAACCAGAGACTGTACCTTTGTATCTTCCGCCTCTGGATTTAGCCTTGCTAGAGACATTGCTGACGTTTACGCTTGTGGCTTTGACACCGAAGACCGCTTCGAAGGCTTTTTTGATTTCAACCTTGTTAGCAGTTCCTTTCACGCGCAACGTAACTTTATTATGTTCTTGCATGAGGGACATGGTTTTTTCAGTGATGACTGGTTCGATGATGAGATCTAAGTCATGGACTGAGGCTTTTTTAGCAGTTGCTTTAGTAGCAGTTTTCTTCGCCATAATTATTTACCCTCCTTCAATGTCTTTTCGATGTTTTTGACTGTTTCTTCATCCATCACGATGTGATCGAAGTAGAGAAGGTCATATACCGAGACATTGTTAGCTTCTGTGACAACAAGGTTAGCGATGTTTTGGGCGCTTAAGAGCAATTTCTCATTGTATTCGCTGATGACAACGAGGACTTTACCAGTGGCGTTGACTTTCTTTAAGGAAGATGCAAATTCTTTTGTGGAGACTTTTTCAAGATTCCATTTGTCAACGACAACTAAGTCTTTAACTTTGCTAGAGTAAGCACTCTTTAAGGCTAAGCGATGTTCTTTGCGATTTTGAGCGAGCTTATGATTTTGTTCGCCAGTTGGACCCCAGACGGTTCCGCCTCCAACCCAGATAGGTGAGCGGGTGCTACCAGCACGAGCGCGTCCAGTGCCTTTTTGTCTCCAAGGTTTTTTACCACCACCGCTGACTTCATCGCGTTTTTTGGTCTTGGCGGTGTCTTGACGCATGTTGGCTTGATAAACTTTGACAGCGTCATAAATGACTTGCTTATGTTCATCAACTCCGAAGACATTGTGATCAAGAGTTAAATCTGAGACTTTTTCACCTGCTAGAGAATAGACAGGGACACTAATTTTCTTTGTTGCCATAACTATTCTCCTTTCTTCTCAGTTGCTTCTTCAGCTTTTACTTCTTCAGCAACTGGAGCAGTTTCTTCTACTTTTGCTTCTTGAGCAGCCTTTTCGGCTTCTGCTTTAGCCTTTTCTTCAGCGGCTTTAGCTTCTGCGGCGGCTTTCTCTTCCGCTAATTTAGCAGCTTCTTCAGCGGCTTTGGCTTCGGCAAGAGCTCTTGCTTCAGCTTCTAAATCAACGAGTGTTTTGATTTCTTCTGGTTTTCCGAGTTGAGCTTTGATAGCACTTCTAATAGTGACTAAGCCTTTCTTTGGTCCAGGAATGGCACCTTTGATTAAGATGTAATTCTTTTCTGCATTCGCTTCGACAACTTTAAGGTTGAGGATGGTGGCAGATAAATTTCCGTGATGACCTGACATCTTCTTGCCAGGAATGACACGTGCGTTATTACGTCCGTTATTAGCGAATGAACCTTGTCCACGATGGTAACCAGATCCATGACCTTTTGGTCCAATCTTGTGGCCCCAGCGTTTGATGGTGCCGGCATAGCCTCTACCTTTGCTTGTTCCGATGACATCAACTACATCGCCAGCTTGGAAGATATCAGCTTTGACTTCATCACCAACTTTGTAGTTAAGAAGTTCGTCGCCTTTAATTTCGTGAAGTGTCTTTGTAGCTTTGACATTCGCTTTTGCAAAGTGACCACGTTCTGGTCCATTGACCTTGTTAGCTTTCTTTTCTTCAAAGCCAACTTGGAGAGCGTCATAACCATCTTTTTCTTTGGTTTTGACTTGAGTGACAACGTTTGGTAAGACTTCAACAACTGTGACTGCATACATCGTGCCATCTTTGGCGAAGACTTCTGTCATGCCCATTTTACGACCAATGATTTGTTTCATCTTGTCTTACCTCCTTATAACTTGATGTCGATATCCACTCCGCTTGGTAAGTCGAGACGTCTGAGCATTTCGATTGTTTCCTTAGTTGGACTTGCGATATCGATTAATCGTTTGTGTGTTCTAATTTCAAACTGTTCACGAGAATCTTTGTACTTATGCACAGCACGTAAGATGGTGTAAACCTGTTTTTCCGTCGGGAGTGGAATTGGGCCAACAACACTAGCCCCGGTATCTTTTGCGGCTTTGATGATCTTTTGGACACTAGCATCTAGTATCTTGTGATCATAAGCTTGCAAACGAACCCGAATCGTTTTTACTTTTGCCATGAATTTTCCTCCTATTTACTTTTTCAGGCTTTTTAACAATTGCTCCATGCGAATTCCCTGACCACCCTTCATAGCAACGCCTGTCAGTGTATCAGCAACCTCGCATATCAACGCGACCGTTAACGTGTATAAATATACGCTTATATTACATATCGCGCAATAAAAAGATGATTTTTTAAGAAGGAATCAACGGAATTTTTATATTCTAGAGCATAGAAATAGGCTGTTTTTTCGATTAAAAAGTGATGAATTTTTGATTTTTTCACGGCTTAAAAAGCAACTTGAGAGAAACACATGTTAATTAGATTTTTATGCAAAAATAGTTTCGATAAAATCGACTGTTTAAAAAATTTGTCTCGATGTTTAAATACTTTTTATAAATCTAACAAATACCAATATATGAGGCGTGTTGAAATGAACAATAATGAGTTATAAATTTTATAAAAACAAAAAGGCGTTTTTCCATCCAGATATAGAAATAGAATCAACTGAGAAAATATGGAAAAATATGATACTCACATCAAGTCCAACAGGGAAAAAGAAAAAATACATCAAATTAAAACAAAGCCCAAATGGTGATAAAAGTAAGCAATCTTATGTTCAAAAGCAGATAAGAATTGATAAAATGGGACTCGTGGTGATTATTTAAAAAACTACGCTTTATCAGACGATGATTATAGAGCTATTGCAAAATTTGTATCTAAAAGAAATAAAAAAGGTTAGTGCGATCCCAATCAGAATTGATTAGATTCATCGGCTAGGCCGCAGACACTAACAGCATTATTTAAGTACAAGCCTAAATCTATTTAAAGAGAAAAATTTATCAAAACATATAGCCAATTTAAAAGCAGCCGTATTAACTTAACATTTTACAAAAAAAGTTAGTGGGAAGCCGATCATAATCAGCTTCGGCGGCAATACCTTAACGGCGAGACCACAATACACTGACAACTTTATTAAAGCAAGAGTAACTTATAATTCAAAATATAACTATTTTTATTTCTGAGAAATAATTTTATAGCTTTATGCTGAACTCATAATAACCCTACAAAGATGTTAACACTCGGCGACCAGGTCAACGATTCCAGATTACAACAGCAGAAAGAAGGTTGAACAATTAACACTTTTTAATCAATATTTTAAAGTTCATAGAACTTATTGTTTGGCAAAATCGTGAAACTCAATTCTTTTTTTAAGCGATTGTAAGAAAAAAAGATTCCTTATTAGTAATAATATCAACAAGGAATCTCTTTTAAATTAGTTAATATTAGTTATTAGCCCAAACGTTAACGACGCCATTATCTTCTTCTGTTTTAAGATAATTATTAAGTCTCTTATTAATGAGATCTGTTGCGTCATCAACTGTTGAGTCTTTAGCTAGACCATCAAGAAAAGTGGCTGTATTTCCGCTTGAAGTATAAATGCTTTCTTTTTGCGCTGTTTTAGAACAAATAATTCCCGAGGAACGTGTGACATATGTTGTATCCTCACATTTAATTGTCCATGTTTGTTCAGAGAATTCGTTTTCTCTTTTATTTTTATTTACTTCATACGATTTATTTTCATCAAAACTACGTTTAGTGAAAGTAACTTCATATTTATTAAAGTATTCAGTTAAGACTTGTTTTAAAACTGCTGCAGGTAGTGTCGAATAAAGATCGAGAGTTTGTTTACTTACACTAGAAGGATTTGGTGCTTGGATAAGAAAATTATTTTTTGTATTCGAATAATTTAAATAATATTTTGCATTTTCACTAGTAAAGTCGATGGCGAATTTATCTTTGCTTTTTTGAGGTCCAACTGCATATACAAATTCACTAGCCGTTGCATCGGTCCCGGCCATTATTTCTTTAACATTCCCACTTGAACCGTAGTACATAGCTATCATGTATTTATCCAAGGTAGCATCATAATATGATGTGAAATATAAACGTGGATTGATGATATTAGAATCGCTTGATTCAAGCCATTCTATGTATTCTTCTTTGCTAGAATTTGAGCAACTAGCAAGAAGAAGGGGCGCTAAGAAAAGTAAACTTAGCATTTTTGCTTTTTTCATGTTAATAAAATTTTCTCCTTTGTGCTATCACTCTATGTGATGCGCATTACCCTTTCAATAAAAAAACGGTTTCATCGAAACAATTTATATGTTGTAATCACTTTGTCATCTAAAAAAATCTGATGGATTTGCCTTGACTCATAAAAAATAAAAACACCCTCTAAGGATGTTAATACTTGCCAACCAGGCCAGCTCGTTCCTGAATCGCGTGTTCCCCACCAATTAAGGTGCGCCGTGGTCGTACGCTGAGCGTCACAGTCAGTATTGCTACTGTAGTGATACTACATCTCCACCTTTGGCAAATTTATTATACCAAATTTTTAAATTTCGAAAATGTTTATTTAATATTTTTTGTGATAAAAATTGTTTTAACCACTGCACTAGCAGGATTTCTTGAGATGATTTGAATAGAAATTTTTATATATTCACCATTAAAATTATTTCTTTTTAAATAAATACAGTATGAATCACTTCTCCTGTTGTCCTTTTTAAAAATACAATGCTTAATTAATCGGGGAATTCTTTCAATATCACTAATACTAAGCTCGTGTTTTGCATCAACAATATGTTCAAATCTACTTTGATTGCTCCTAGCTTTGCCGTCATTAAAATAGATCAAAATATTATGTTTCTTATCTTCTAATGGATTTGGGAGTTTTTTTAAAGCATTAATTAGCTTTTGCTCATGTGAGATGCCTTTTCTTCTTGACATGTAATTATGATAAAATAATTATTAATACTATTTATTTAAAACAATTCGTTCGCTTTCTTCTTTTAAGTGATGAAATCTTTCCTCAATGATAGTTGTCAATTTATGGATATTTTCTTTATCTTTAAATGAGGCAGAATCGAAATAATTTTCCAGTTGAATCGTTTTAGAAATAAAGACATGGTTGAATCTAAAAGGCTTATAAGGCCTGACCATGTAATAAAAATATATTGGGGCTCCGCTAATGAGGGCGAAATAAGCTGCTCCATCATGAATTTCTCCTTCTTCATCTTTTTTAATATGTCCTTCAGGATAGATGCCAACTACTCCTTCAGCTTTTAATGTATTTATGATTTCTAAAAAGCATGATGGGTCGTTAGACGCGTTATTGCGATCATACTTAATGCTGAGCAAATGTTTCAAAATAAAGGGCATCGTATCATAGATTTCTTTACCAACGATGATGTGAACGCGTCTAGAAAGATAGTGCATTGCCAGTATCGGAGCATCCGCGAAACCACGGTGTTTAGAAACGATTAATCCTTTTCCTTTTATGCGTCTATCTTTTCTACTTGCCCCATCGATATAGTGAAATTTCGTAGGGAAGATAATTTTTGTTGGAAGGAAAAGTAAGACTTTACTAAGTTCAAGAAACCAGCTTCTAAAATAAATAAAATCGCGTGTGTGATACTTTTTATAAAGACTCATCTTACGTTTAAGCTCAAGCATTTTATGTCGAAGTAATTCGAGGAAATCTTTAATTTCTTCAGTTGATGGCTTATCGCTTTTTACATAATCTTTAAAATAGATTGGTTTGCCCATGATGATTCGCGTTCTTTTAAATGAGCAATAATGCGCATCGATATAATGGGTCACGATTGGCGCGCCAGTCCGCATAGCTAGATAAGCGACGAAAGGTTTAAAGTTATCAAGCTTTCCATTTTTGACTAAATGACCTTCAGGGAAAATCATCACGATGCCGCCACTTTTAAGAGTTTTCTCAGCTTCTGAAAAGAAAGAAACATCGCTTCTTTCTCGATGAACAACGATGCAATCCATGATTTTGCACATAAAGCCTAAAAACTTATGTTTATAGATAGCTTCGCTTACAAGTATTCTTTGCTTTCTAAATGGATGGGTAAAAACAATCATGAAGAAATCGAGAATATGCGTGTGATTGGCGATAACAATCGCTCCACCTTTTAAGGCGCGAGAATGTTTCTTTCCATCTTCAACATAAAATCGCGGACGCGTAAATAAATAGAAAGAAGGTAATCCAGTTAATTTAAAAAAGAAACGTAATATAGTTTTCATTTATTTCTTTCTTTTTCTTTAGCTAAACCTTTTTGGTAAGTGTATTTACAGCCGCAGTAAAGTTGCTGATATAGATCATATTTAATGCGCATCTCACGAGCAATGTCGATACCTTTGTTTTTCTTAAAATCAGAATAGAAATATTTAACATTAGGATATTTTTTAGATATTTCTTCTCCGATTTGATTCAATATTTGACTGTTCTTTTGTCGAGAAATAGTCATGACGGTTGTGAAATAGTCAAAATTATTTTTAGAAGCATAATTCATCGCTTCATCCATTCTTTTCTTATAACAAATAAAGCAACGAGTCGACCCTTCAGGCAAATCCTTATAAGGCTCTAAGTCAATGTTATAAGTTTCGTTATCGTAATTAGTGACGATAAGATTAACGTGATAGCGATAATCTCTTTCAAAAAGAATAAGAAATTTCTTTAACTCTTCTAGGCGACGAATATATTCTTCCTTAGGATAGATATTTGAATTATTGAAATAGATTGTCACATCAAAATGAGGACAAAGATAAGTTAATGGAAAAGTAGAACATGGACCGCAGCAAGTGTGCAGTAAAAGTTTGGGTTTTTCTTCGTTTTTCTGGAAATTTGCCAAGATTTCCTCACTTTTTAAATAATAATTAATCTTCGCCGTCATAGATAAACATTGAATCACCAAAGGAGAAAAAGCGATATTTTTCATCTATCGCATGTTTGTATACTTCAAGAGTAAATTTTCTTCCCATGAAGGCACTTACGAGCATGATGAGTGTCGATTTAGGAAGATGAAAATTAGTTATCAAAGCGTCAATAGCTAAATATTTATAACCAGGCTTAATGTAGATTGATGTATCTTCATTAGCTTCTTTGAAATAGCCATATTTTTGAATATTAGCTTCTAATGTTCTAGTTGCTGTTGTTCCGACAGCGATGATGCGACGTCCTTCTTTTTTAGCTAGATTAAGTCGATCAGCAACATCTTTAGAAATCGAATAATGTTCTGTGTGCATGTGATGCTTATCGATATCTTTTTCTTTAACAGGCTTAAATGTGCCTAAACCAATATTTAAAGTGATATCTAAAATTTCGATTCCTTTTTCTTTGATTCTATCTAATAATTCGTTTGTGAAATGAAAACCCGCGGTCGGGGCGGCTGCACTTCCTAAAACTTTGGCGTAGACAGTTTGATAAGAATCGTTATCTTCGCATTGCTTTTTGATATATGGAGGCAAAGGCATATTTCCAACTTCATTTAAGATTTCTAAAAAGATGCCTTTGTAAATAAATTTCATTATACGTATGCCTTCATCTCTTACTTCGAGACATTCTGCTTTCAAGACATCATCCTTGAAAGTGATGACTGTTCCTTGCTTGATGACTTTCGCATTTCCTGCAAGACATTCATAAACATCATCACCTTTATCTTTAAGTAAAAGCAGTTCCACATGCGCGCCGGTATCAACTTTTGAGCCAAATAGACGAGCTGGAATAACTTTGGTGTTATTTCTAACAAGAACATCTCCTGGCTTTAAATAATCGATGATATCGTAAAAATATTTATCTTTATAAGTTTTATGAGCCTTATCAATAACAAGCAATCTCGATTCATCCCGCTTCAAAGAGGGTGACTGAGCGATAAGCTCTTCAGGTAGATCAAAATCAAACAAGGAAATATCCATTAGAAGCCTTTCTTTGAGCCGTATTTTTTAAGCATCTCTTCTTTGAAGTCACCAAAGCGATCTTCTTTAATTGCCTTACGCGCTTCTTCCATCATGTGAATCAAAAAACGAATATTATGAATTGATAATAGCCGCTTTCCAAATGTTTCATCGGCAACATAAAGATGCCTCAAATAGGCTTTTGTATAATTTTTACAAGTGTAGCAATCGCATTCATCATCTAAAGGTGAGAAATCTTCTTTATATTTGGCATCGCGAATATTGACTCGACCTTTGCTTGTCATAAGTGCTCCATGACGAGCGATGCGAGTAGGCAAGACGCAGTCAAACATATCGACACCTTTTTCAATGCCTTCTAAAATAAAATCAATTGAGCCAATGCCCATTAAATAACGAGGCTTATCCTCAGGGAGAGATTTAACAGAATATTCCACCATCTTTGAAAACACTTCTTTAGGTTCGCCAATTGATGTTCCTCCAATGGAGTAACCTGGAAAATCCATCTTGGCTAATTCTTTCGCACAATGTTCACGAAGCTCTTGATATTCGCCACCTTGGACGATGCCAAATAAAGCTTGGTCTTCTTTAGTGTGAGCATCTAGTCCTCTTTTAGCCCATCGAAGCGTTCTTTCTACTGATTTTTTGACATATTTTTCATCAGCTGGATAAGGAATACATTCATCAAAAGACATGATGATATCCGCGCCTAATTTTTCTTCGATTTTAATAACGCTTTCCGGAGAAAAGAACATCTTATCACCGTTTAGATGGCTTCTAAATTCAACACCTTCTTCGCTTATCTTGCGATTTTCTTTTAAGGAGAAAACTTGAAAGCCTCCAGAGTCAGTTAAAATTGGCCCATCATAATTCATAAATTTATGAAGTCCGCCGGCCTTAGCAACAATATCTTCGCCTGGTCTAAGATGAAGATGATAAGTGTTAGCTAAAATGACACCCGCGCCAAGCGATTTAACTTCTTCAGGCGAGAGAGTTTTCACTGTCGCAAGAGTTCCAACAGGCATAAACATTGGAACTTCAACATCGCCATGAGGAGTGTGTAAAATTCCGTAACGAGCGCCAGTTTGTTTATCAATATGGAGAATTTCTAAGTAAAAATTTTTCATTCGGCAATTATATACTAACTTTTTATTTTAAAGTTATTCATCCTTACTTACATCGCTATAATGCAGGAATTCTTTTTTAGAATCTGCCTCATAATTTAAAACTTCAAAAATAATGAAATTATCTTTAGAATCATCCAGCAAATGCAAGATTTTATGCACTCTACAAACCATGCGAACTTTCGCGTTATCTAATAAAATTGCTTGGTTTTTGCTTGTATATTTAACATTTTTAAATTTGTCTTCATCTAGAGAATGAGAAGAGCCAAATTTGATGGCCAAATCAACTTGATCTTTAGCTAGAGAACTAACGCCTACAACATCATCAACTTTTAAATTATTGCCAGTTTCGCTTTGCTCACCAAGAAGCATTCCAATATAAGAATAATCAATCATTGTTGCCCAAGCACAACTCATGCCAAAATGTTGTCCACTTTTTGTGTAAGCGACAACGGAAACACCACATCCAAACGCTCTTAAAGACATACTACCACCTAAAATTAAAATTCCTTTCCGCTCGTATAGCTTTCAAAAAATAATCTTTCTTTCCTAAAATCATAAAAATTATATAACCGATGACGCTGACAGCGATGAGCTCACCAATCGCAACGCCGAGCACGCTAACCCAAAATTCAACTTGAAGTAGGAAATATAGTTCTGCTCCTACAACAAAAGCATTGATTATTGTTGGAATAAGAGAAGCTAAAAATAGATTCTTCATCATCGATATCAAGATGCATGAAAATAGCGTAGCTAATCCGCCGAATAAAACATCCCACATTCCTAATGGGGAAAGTAAATTGGCTAAAACGCAACCAAGCGTTACACCGAAAGTGTAATCGCGTCTAAAAAAGCAGAGAAGCACTAAACATTCCGCTAAACGAACTTGAATTCCTAAAAAAGAAAATGATTCGGTTAAAAATGTTAATAAAAAATAGATGGTAGCAACAAGCGCATTATATGTAATTGTTTTAACTAAACTTGAGTTCATAATCCTTGTTTTTAAAAGTGGTTAATCAAGGCAACACTTAAATAGCGTTCGCGATTGCTGAAGCGATGAGCTTAGCAACAGATAAGACTTTTACTCCTTTAACTTCTTTTTCAATCGTGTCAGTGACAACGATGCCTTTAATATTTTTATCTAATGTGCCATTAGAAAATACCGCGTGGGTCGCACAGATATAAACATCTTTCGCTCCGCGCTCTTTTAAGGCCTCATAGGCATTATTTATTGTTCCACATGTATCGATGATATCATCGACAATGACACAAGTTTTACCTTTAACATCGCCGACAACATTTATAACTTCGCTTGTATTTGGCGCAGGTCTTCTTTTATCGATAAAAGCGATAGAAGCTCCATTAAACATTGAACCTAAATCCCTTGCTCTAAGCGCAGAGCCGTGATCTGGAGCCACTACGACAACATTATGGTGAGAAACACCTATATCATCGAAGTATTTAGCCATATATTCACCGAATAATTCGGTGGGTTCAATATTGATAACCGGGCAAGAGAAGAAGCCTTGTATTTGTTGAGTATGTAAATCAAGCGTAATGATTTTTTCAATTCCAACGGCTTGGAAAAGTGAAGCAACAACTTTCGCAGAAATTGGCTCACCGCTTCTAGCAACTCTATCTTGTCTAGCATAACCAAAGTAGGGAATAATTAAATTTACCGATTTCGCTTCGCTATTTTTTAAAGCATCAGCGAATAATAAAATTTCAAAAATGTTGTCTTGGCTTGGCGCACAAGTAGACTGAACAATATAGACATCAAAACCTTTAACGTTACTTAAATTTCGTGGCAAAATTTCGCCATCTGCGAATTTTTCGATATCTACTTTTCCCATCGGGGCATCTAAAATTTTCGCAATTTTTTCGGCGAGAGATTTGTTTGTAGAAAGATGAAAAATAATAACGTTATCCATGGGAGTTCATTTTACCATTTCATAATAGATAATAAAATTATCTTTTTGTTTAAATTAGCCTCATCTATAAGACGACTCTTATCAATTGTATAACCTAAAAGAGCTAAATGAGAAATGCCTTCTTTACCAGTGAACCAATAACGGATGCCATAATTCTCTAAATTAATTCTTTTATCTTGCTTATAAAAATCTAATGAAAGATAGTAAAGTTCATTTTGATAATAAGCGTATTTTTCAGGCATATAATCAAGCTCAATTTTTGAAAATCTAGCGAAGCGATAAATGTTAAATAATTGGGCGAATATCTCATCAGGAATATCTTCTTTTGCTAAGATTTTATCGATAGTGTCTTCGCCGACATATTTAAAGAGCAAAAGATTGTTTTTCTTATCTTTTTTAAGCATTGGAACAATTTTTATGCCATAGTCAGTTATCCTTTTATATTTATCAATTTCGTTATTAAAAGAAACAGGATTATTAAATTGCTTTAAAAGAAATTGCTTATTTTTATAACTCACTAAAAATGATGTGACATATTCGCATTTATCAAGTTCTTTTATCACATTGTAAGTTTTTCTTTTAAAGCGTATTGTATCCATTTTATTTATATTCGTTATATTTTTTTGAACATCCTTTAACTTTACTAACGGGATATTTTTCTATGTTACGTGCTAACTTTTCAGCGACAATTTTGTCAATATCTAGATGATAATGGTCAGCGAGTAAAACGCAATACATGATGACATCAGCCAGTTCTTCTTTAACTTTATCAATCGACTTTTCTTCTTTGCCCCATTGATAAACTTCAAGTAGTTCACCGGCTTCAATAGATATTGATTTAGCTAAATTTTCTCCGCTATGAAACTGAGCCCAATCACGGTCATCACGAAATTTGATAATTTGATCGTATAATTTTTTATCCATATTTTTTAAAGGGCACGATTGTGCCCGTCTAATTTATTTTGCTTTTCCTTGATTAGCAACTGCTTCCATTTGCTTTTTAAGTTCTTCTTCGTCCATTAGATAATAATGTTTAATCGCATTCATATCATCATCAAATTCATAGACTAATGGAACACCAGTAGGAATGTTGACTCCAACGATTTCATCATCTTTCATGTGGTCAAAATATTTCACTAACGCTCTTAAGGAATTGCCGTGAGCAACAACTAAAACACGTTTGCCATCGAGCATTTCTTTTTTGATAACTTCTTCAAAATAAGGAACTGCTCTAGCAACTGTCATTTCAAGTGATTCAGCAAGAGGCAAATCTTTTGGATTTACATCTCTAAATTGAGCTTGTAAAGCTGGGTTTCTTGGATCATCAACTTTGAGTGATGGAGGTGGGCAATCATAGCTTCTACGCCAAATCTTTACTTGTTCTTCACCATATTTAGCCGCGGTTTCGGCTTTGTTTAATCCTTGAAGGGCTCCATAATGGCGTTCATTAAGTCTCCAGCTTTTATAAACTGGAAGCCATTCTCTATCAAGTTCAAAAAGAACATTATTCATCGTATGAATTGCTCTTTTTAATAGAGATGTATGAACTACATCAAAGTCGTAGCCTTTTTCTTTTAATGTTTTTCCGGCTCTATGAGCTTCATTAACACCTTTTTCAGAAAGTTCGACATCAGTCCAACCTGTGAAAAGGTTAAGTTTGTTCCATTCGGATTCTCCGTGACGGATAAGTACTAATTTATGCATTATTTTTCTCCTTTTATTAGTCTGCAAGTGAGCCCATTGGATCCCATGGTTTTAAGACAACTGGTTCCTTTTCATAGGCTTTAAGTTCTTCTTTAGTTAAATATTTTTTATTGATAACTGCTTGGTAAGTAAATTGATCAAACCAAGAAGCAGACATTCTGTAATAACCTTTTTCTCCAGAAACTGTGCCCCAGGAGTTTTCAATTTTCCATTTAGTTGGCTTATTGTTTCTTAAAGCAACTCCGGTGATGCACATGGCATGGTTCATCGCCGATGAACGGAAATCAAGCGATTCACCTTTTTCCATCTTCACATCGAGTTCTAAAAGGTCTTTGTAATCATATAATCTATCATCCCAAATGCCTTTATCGCGGTCGCCATAATAGCCGACATCGCTTCCAAACCAAACGATTTCATTGTCTTTAAGTTGAGAAATGATGAGCTCTTTCATTCTTTCCATAGGTAGGTTGAGGTGAGTGACTTTCTTACCACCGACAACGTTGCCTAAATATTTAACTGTATAGCTTGTTAAGAATGGTTTATCTTTTGTTGGGGCGTTAATAACACTTATATAATCATCTAATTTAGTTCCAACATATTTATCAAAGAAAGTCTTTGGAGTGTAGCCGGTTTCGACATGACATTTATTATCTTTATCGGTGTATTCAAAATCGAATTTTTCAGGTGGTAAACCATAAGTTGAAACCAAGGCACGATAAAATCTTGCTAGATAATCTTCTTTTAAAGCTCTAACAGCTTCCATGCCTTTATCTTTATAAACTTCACGCGATTCACTAGCGAATTTACGAAGTTCAGCATTTAAAAGCATGTTGAGATATCTAGTCGCTGAAGAGGTATAAGTTTCTGGATAGACATTTTTAGGGCAGACGCCATATTTTTTAACGACATTAACAAACATGTCCCATTGTCCTCCATCGCCGACGCCATTAAGCATAAATTGTAAAGTGCGGTCATCATAATCAACATCGATAAGTTCGATGAAGGCTTCAAGAGTGAAATTAAGTTTTTCTAACTTATCATAAAAAGCAATATAGCTTTGTGAAAGTTCAAAAAAGCTAATGTTTTTCTCTTTGCCAATCATTTCTCTTAAAACGTTGGTCGCGGCGAAAATCCAGCATCGACCGCTGGCGCGTTGATTGGTCGCGTCCATCGTTTTCACATTGATATCGAAATTGAAATCAATATCAGCAATATCATCATGAGATTTCGCGGCTTGATGAATTTCAGTGTCGCTAAGAACGTGTCTAGCAATCGTCCTTTCTTTACTAGACTTATATTCAGCTAATAGTTCGTCTAGATGTTCTTTTTTAATAGGTTCCATTTCTATATATAATCTCCTAACGGAAATTATTTTAGATAATTTGCAAAGCAATTTCCACAAATACTATAATGGATTTATGTCCTATCAAAAATATGCAATCGTGGATTTGCATCTCCACCTCGATGGTTCGCTTTCTCCTGAAGCAATTATCAAAGTAGCTAAAAAAGAAAACATCAAACTTCCTAGCTATAAAGTTAACGAATTAAAAAAATATTTAGAAGTGAGTGAAAATTGTTCTTCTTTAAATGAATATCTAACAAGATTTGATATTCCTAATTTAGTCTTACAAAGTAAATACGGCTTAAAAGAATGCACATTAGATCTATTAAAGCGAGAAGCAGAAGATGGTTTAAAATACATCGAAATAAGGATGGCGCCTCAACTATCCACGAATAAAGGCCTCAGTCAGGATGAAGTTGTACAAACGCTTATAGAAGCCATAAAAGAAGGCGAAAAAGAATATAACATCAAAGCTAATTTGATACTTTGCTTAATGCGCGGAGATAATTTAAACAAAGCTAACATCGAAACCGTAAAAGTAGCTAGCAAATATTTTAATAGAGGCGTTGTCGCTCTTGATCTTGCCGGCGCGGAGGCTCTTTTCCCCAATGAAAAATTTGCCGACTTCTTCATCATGGCTAACAATTTAGAAATTCCTTTTACGATGCACGCCGGTGAAGCCTCTGATGCTAGCTCCGTTTTAAGTGCGATTAAGCTTGGAGCAACACGCATCGGACATGGAGTTCACGCATCTGAAAATGAAGAAGTTCTAACCATTCTAAAAGAAAGAAAAATACCATTAGAAATTTGCCCTAAATCGAACTTAGATACAAAAACGATATCATCAATCAACGAGTTACCAGTTAAGCAATTCTTAGATAAAGGAATCATCGTTACCATCAATACCGATGATATGACTGTTTCAAATACAAACTTAAAAAATGAATATAAATTGCTCACTGAAATTGGTGTTTCTATGGAAGATTTGAGGCAAATTGCCAAGAATTCTATAAATTCTGCCTTCTTAAGTGATAAAGAAAAAAATAAACTACTTAACTATTTAGAAAGTCTATAATCGCTTTGTAAGTTTCTTCTGGTTCTTCGTTATAGCCTCCATGATGAGAGTTTTCTAAAACGACCCATTTAGAACCTTTTATTTCTTTATTCATGAACTCATTCATAAAAGGTGTTGATTCATCATATCTTCCAGAAAGTAGTAGAGTAGGCACATCAATATCTTTTAAGGAATCTGTAACATCATAATCTAGCAATGTGCCAGTGCCAAACAATTCATTTTTACCCCACATGTATTCATATATTTCTTTATTAACTTTAGGGAATCTTTTACGTTTACGAACATAATGGGAACTGCTCTTTTTGCCAATATGTTCATTGTAAAAATGTTTGATGGCTAACTTGCGAATCTTTTTGTTAACTTTAAGCCCTCGATAATCATCCATGATGGCTTCTTTATAAGCACAAGGAAAATCGTTAATCATTTTTATATGCTCTTCGTTCCAAAGAGAAGTCGATGGAAGCGTGGAAAACAATATAAGTTTCTTTAAACCAACACGTTTTTTAGTCAAGCAATATTTTAAAGCAAGCATTCCTCCCCATGAATGACCTAATAGATAATAATCTTTTATCTTTAAATAAGAGATGAGGCTCTCTAGTTCGCTGATAAAGGTATCGAAATTATAAAGTTCAAAATGTCCATGAGGCACTTTTGAATAAGCTGAACCAAGTTGATCATACATGATGATAGGCACATCATAACGGTTATATAATTCAATTAAAGACTCATATCTTTCAACGCATCCTCCAGGACCACCATGAAGAATAATTAAAGGAGTTTTCTTTAAATAATCGCCATAAATGATGGTGTGCGTTTTATAGTTTAAAAATGGAATGTTAATTATTTTCTTTTTCATGTTTATTTCTTATTAAAATATATCCTCCAATAGAAGCGATGATAACGATACTTAGAGAAACAATAATCAAAATATTGGCTGTATTTATCGGACTATTTACAGTTGGAACAATTGAAGAAGACTTAGCTCTTTCAGTTATAAATTCAGCATAAACAATAGACGTTTTATTGTATTTAGAGATGACATAGTCATATTTAGACATCGCTTTTGCAATGACATCATCGCTATTTTCATCCGCGTTATAGGTGGCGATATAATGCTGACACACTTCATCTAAGTTAGAAAATGAGGTTTTAGAATTATTCCAGCCATTGAGGCTAGGAGGAGTTCTTCCAGTCGAATCACAAGAAATGTTTGTTAGGAATTCGTTGGCCCACGTTGTCGCTTTTTTAACTGTATCTCCATCATCTATGTAAAGGTAAATATATTTGATACAGTCAGTATAACCATCATTAATAGCATCAATAATACCTGTAATTTCAATAATGGTCACTCCGCTTTCAACAAGAGAGACGATTCCAGTTTCATCATCAACTGTATTCAGTTCACTTGTACTTTCATAAACAAAGAGGCTGTCATCATTATTTGGCTCAAATCTTGTGTTTAAAGTAAATGAATCATCATCAATCGAAAGAAGCTCACCATTATAGTCCGTAACAATATCAAAAACCGTAACAGTAAATGAATCGGTATAACCTTCATCGTCCGTAGTTACAGTTATTGTCGTTTCGCCATAATGCTTATAAGTAAAATTACCATTTTCATCGATAGAAATGACACTGCTATCGCTAGAAGAGAAATATACTTTTGTGTTTGTCGCGTTCTCAGGCGAAATTGTATATTTTAGCGATAACGGTCTATCTTCATCTTCAATATAAACATTTTCTATTTTGTTAGTGATTGCAATATCAGTTACAGGAATATCGATAGGACTTACATCAACTTCAATTGTTGCCGATGTATTGTTAGGCCCTTTGATAGTTATAGTTGCTTCCCCGCTAGTTTTAACAATTATTTTTCCGGTTTCGTTAACGGATAAGACATTTGGATTAGAAACGATAAAAGAATATCTATCATCAATAATTTGCTTAGTGATATTACCATCATTATGCGTTGCTTTAATGCTTATTTGATACGTTGAATTCTTGTATAAATTTAAAGAAGTTGCATCCGGAGTAATGGATGCAAATGTGCTTTCATCAATGCCTAAAAACTTTTCAACATTTAATGATCCATTCCCCGCCCAATTGCTATATTGAGAGGAAGAATCATCAATTTTGTCGCAACTATCATATAAAGCTTGCTCAATTTGAGCAGGTGTAGCATCAGGATTTTTCTGTTTATAAAGAGCAATTGCTCCTGTCACAAGTGGCGCGGAAAAAGATGTGCCAGATATCGTTTTATATGCCTTATTGGTTGTATTAGTCGCAACATTTACATAACCAGGGGCAACTAAATCAATATATTGCCCATAGTTAGAATATGACGCTTTCGTGTTTGTTGAATATTTTTCTAAAGAGCCAACAGAAATAACGTGATTATTTGATGCAGGATAAGATGGCTCACTAGTGTTATAGTTACCAGAGGCTGCGACAAGAGTGACCCCGGCATTATAAGCAAGATTTAAATAATAGCTAAAAATATTTGAACAACCAGTTGAGCCGCCTTGATAGGAAGTTCCATAGGAGACAGCATTTTCGTAGCATTGAATAGACATATTAACAACATCTAATTTCATGTTAGCTGCGTCAATTAAAGCAGATTGAATTGCTCCAATTTCGTAACCGTTGTTAGAATTGGTAACTTTAAAAACGTATAATTCAACATTAGGAGCAATGCCTACGCCACCTAAACTATTTATTGCAGAAGCTATGGTTGAGGCAACTTCGCTTCCATGATGAAAAGTGTCATCAAGCTTACTTTGATACTTATCATATGAATAGTAAACCCATTGATTGCTTGTTGATGACCATTCATAGTAACGAGAATTAGCGTTTATCGACGTACCGTTAAAGTCTTCGTGATCATATTTAATTCCTGAATCGATAACGCCAACTTTAATCTTGTCTCCACGATAGTTATTTATTGCTGAGCCTAGATTCATGTATTTAAAAGTTAAATCATTTTGCGTTTTATAATTTGGCTCTAAGCTAGCGTCATCATCGTAACTAAAGGAAGTTATAGCATCAACACTTACAGGCGCGCCCTCATTTCTTTCAATAGATAAAGAAAATCCTCCAATTAGAGAAGTTAATAAAAATAATTTAATAACTTTATTCATAGAATAATTATGAATTTATAATGGCTATAATGCCATTATTAACTAATAAGTTTCGATGAAATCAATATAAATACTATTTGTCTTTCTTCTTTTTGCTTCGAGCTAAGCCCACTGCTAAAGTGGAAGCGGCGACAACAGAACCAGTTAAAACAGTAACAACACCAGCGACAGTGTTAACTTGTTTACTACTCTTAGTTCCATAATATGCATATCTAGCAAAATGTTCACAATTATTGGTAACAAGATTATAGTAAGAGCCATTAAATTTATCTTGATCTAAATACAATTTAGCCCTGCTGACAATTTCTTCTCTAGAGAATGGAGAATCAAAAGGAGTGTTAACTTCTAAACTGTCACCTCGAAGAAATAAAGATAGAGTGGTCTTTCTGATTTTCACATCTTTATAATTAGATATTGAATCATCATTCGTACCTGAGAAATGGATGACATGATCTTTATCTAAAGCGATGCCGTAATGAAAATAACCTTTTCGACGTTTAACGCGAAGTAAATCGCCTGAAAGAACATCATTGCTTTTCTTAAAGGACATATTAATTAGATTATAAGATAATTTTACCATCAATTTGCATTCATTTTAATGGCAAAACTCCAGCAAATAAGAAATTTAACTATTGTAGTAATATGTAGATGTTGTGCTACCGCAATAGTTTTTCCAGAACGTATCCCATGTTGGGAACTGGTTATTTTGAGAATTTGTTTTGTAATAACTTCTAGAGGTTATATCAAAGAAGAAAGAAAGACCATGTGCATCTTTCGCTCCTTCAGTTTGAACCGAAGAATAAGCAACTAAATTATTAAATGCTGATTTAACATCAGATATTGCGGAAACACTAAATGTTGAATTATTCGATAAGATAGTTAAAAAGTGATAAACATCAAAGACTGAAAAATCAGAATAATATCCTTCACCATAATATGAATCGGCAAAATATTTGGTTTTACCAATAATGCTTGTTCTAAAGGATGAAGCATTCGAGGAAGTAACTTTATTTGATAATTGAGATGCTAAAGTTTCCCAAGCTGAATAATATTCATTCATGTAACTTAAATTCAAATAGGAAAGGGTTTGATTGGCTAAATAATAATGACCTTGATAATACGAACCTTTTCCGCTGACACCACCATTATCATTGATGAAGGAATCAACGATAGATTTTAAAACAGTACCTGTTTCAACACTTTCAGGGTTGTTATATAAAGAAGGTAGCCAACTATCATAGTCCCAGCCATAACCACTTTCGCTTTCTTGTGAGGCAACCATATAATTGAAATATTTGCTATTAACCATCGCAACATCTTGAACTTGCATCAAGCAAGCATCGTAGCCAATCCATTCTAATTTGCTCGATAAATTCAAGCTGCTTAAAACAGATTCAGTCTCATAGTTTTCAAGATAATCTCTATAATTTTCATCGTAGCAAACGCCATCAAGAGCGCCACCATGATTCCACAAGATAACACCGGTTCTATCGGCAGGATAATTTGTTAATCCCCATTCCATAAAGCTTTGAAATGTCGAAGGCTTTCCCATGCTAGCTTTAGTTAAAGAGGCCACCTTATTTAATTTGCTGTTTTTCACTTCCCAACGCTCTAAGTAATTGGCGCTAATACTATATTTGCTTTCCCACGATTTTGCTCCACCTGTTTCAATAATGATATTAACGTTACTAGGTTTATTTGAAACACTGAGTATTTCGTCTAAATCGCTAGTCGCTAAACCGTTTTCACTTTCTAAGTCTGAACCACACATATAAATCATGATTGTCCAAGCATCTAGAACTTGTTCAATAACAGATACATTGCAAGATGCGGTATAACCTCCATCAGCTGTCGTTACTTTAATAACGGCAGTTCCAATTTTGTTAGCAGTTATTACTCCTGAGCCATTAACCGAGGCAACAGATGAATTGCTGCTTGAGAAAGTAACTGATTTATTCGATGCGTTGCTAGGCAAAACTGTAGCGACTAAGCTTTTCGTTTTATTAACTGTTAATGAAATAGATGATTCGTTTAAAGAAACACCAGTAACTTTAATAGGCGAGACAGTCACTGAACACGATGCGGTTAAAGACAATCCGCTTTCATTGTTAATTGAAGCAGTTATAGTTGCGCTTCCTTCTTTTAAACCAGTGATAACACCATTATTAACTGAAACTGTTGAGGCATCGTTACTATTCCAAGAGATATTTCCTTGATTGTAATTTGTTGGACTTACTGTTGGAGTTAAGGTTTCAGAACCATTTAAAGCCAAATTGTATGTAGATGGAAGGGAAATAGCAATAGGATAAATAGGATCAACTGCACCTAAAGTTAGTGTGATGCTATATAAATAGAATCTTTTTTGAGCACTTGATGAAATAGTAATTGAAGTGCATTCACTCGCAGAAGTAGAAAATGTTGAATACGTATATTCTTTTTTATTTTCTGAATCTAAAGACATGCTTTGACCGGATGTATTGCTAGATGTAGCAACTTTTACAGAGGTGTTTTTATCCCCATAACTAGCTATGCTTAAGGAAATTCCTTTTATTAAAATCTTATCGAATGAAATTGTTAATGAACCGCCTTTCTTACTAGATGAGAATTTATATGACGTATCACCAGAAGGGTAAACATTACTACATTCCGCTTCAAATTTGGTGATACCAGTCCCTTCAAAAGTAAAATCATCTTCATCTAATGCAGTAATTTGATTATTTGTATTCTTTGATGTGTTATTAGAATTAATTACCACTTGATTCGATGCTGTCTTTTTCGTGACATTAACTTGGCAAGATGCTGTTTTATTTCCATCTATGGTCGTAACTTTTATAGTTGTTGTTCCTGCACTTAATGCGGTGACAAGTCCAGATGAAGCTACAGAAGCAACGGAAGAATTGCTTGAAGTAAAGGAAACGGATTTGTCGGATGCATTGTTTGGTAAAACAGTGGCGGATAAAGTAAATGTATCTCCAACTGTGAGCGATTTAGAAGCAACATTTAAAGAAACAGATGTAACGTGAATCACTTCCGGAGTTGGATCACTTTTTGAAGCGACTGTAAAGCTACAAGTTGCTGTTTTACTACCATCTTCTGTGGTTACAATAACTGATGTTGAACCGGCTTTTAATGCAGTGACAAGACCTGAGTTATTAACCAAAACAACGCTAGAATTTTTCGAAGCATAGCTTACATTCTTATTTGATGCATTTTCTGGTAAGACTGTGGCTTTTAATGTGAAAGTATCTCCAACCGTTAAAGACTTACTCGTTTCATTTAAAGAAACAGAAGTAACATGAACTGTTTCATCGCTATCAATAGATGTTACGCTGTTACCGCTATTAGATGAATCATCTCCGCTAACGGAAGTAGTGTCAGCCGTGTCATCACCACTATTGCTATTTGAATTAGTGATAGTGACACAACCCGTGAGTAAGAATGAGGTTAATAATAAAGTTAATAATCGCAATGGTTTTTTCATGTTTATATCCTTTTAGTTTTTAGTAAGTTCAATAATTGCTTGGCTGGAGTTCATGCTTTTAATAGTAAATGACCAACCTAAACTCTTTCCAGAATTAAGTTCCGTTCCATTTACAAATTGACTGCTAAACTCATCCATCGAGAAAGAGTCGCCTTCTTTAAATAAAGATGATTTTGTGAAATACGAAGTAGGTTGATATGTTTCAGATTTATCGTTACGTATCAATTGAAGAAGGTTGTAATTGGCGTATTCTTTTCCAAGTGGAGAAAGATGGCTTTTGCCTTCACCGTCTTCTTTGTAATATGTGTTTGACATAATGTGCACCGAGCCTGTTCCAACTCTTGGATCTACTGAAATATTGTCCGCTGATAACTCTTCATCATCATCGTAAGTTGTATAATGCGATAATCTAGCATCGACGTGCCACAATCTAATACCTAAACTATCGGGTCCAAGAGGATATCGCGAATTATATTGATAAGTTGAATCAAATTCGTTTAATCCTGTAGGAGAATAAAGTTCTAATAAAAGATATTCATCAAAAGGTGAATCAATATCATTCCAACTTGGAGTTAATAAAATTAAATCTTTGCTTTCTTGGAATGTTGAAATAACAATTTCACAAGATTCAGTTGGAATATAAGGATCAGCCCAACCCGAGGCTAGAACGGAATATGCATCATGACTTCCGACATTATAATCTTGCATCGAAAATCCGCCGGCAGGGCGACATTGATTAGAATAATCATAATAATCTTGTAAGCCAAAAACGTGGCCCATTTCGTGGATATAAGTATGCGTGTCAATATTGCAATGGCTGGTGTCTCCTCCGCCATAATTAGAGCCCACTCGTGTTTTGGCTTTTGATGCAGAATACATAAAATCATATGATGCCCAGAAGAAGGCATTTGGATTTGGATTAGTTATATTGCTTTCATTTTCCCATAGCCAATAGCAATACGCCCAAAGATTGCCATAACCATTTTTTTTAAATGTTGAGTTAGAATAGCAATCTGGCGCGCCATAAATGAGCATTACGCCATCTAAAAAGCCATCGCCGTTTGTGTCATAATCAGTTCGGCTTTCCTTTGGATTATTTGTAAAATACCAATCTGTCACTGTTGCGACTAATTTATTTGTTAAAACGCCGCCAGCATTTACTGGTCCATACTCTTCTAGGCTAGCATTAACTTCATACCAATCGGATACAGTTCCAGTTAAAGAAACCTTTCCAGCGCTTAATTCTTCATAATAGGTTTTTACGCTACGCCATCCAGTTTCGCTACTCGCACCAAAATAAGCAGTTTCAATGTCACTTTTTACATTGTCTTTTTTATCAGAAGAAATGTAATTACTTGAATCAGTAAACCAAATAGGAATAATGAGAAGCTTTGGTTGACCAACAGTCGGGCAACTATCAGTAAAATATGCGCTATTTGCGGCGTAATCATCATAGGTCAATTTCATTTCGGTTTTAGTTACTCCATAATTTTCAATAACAGTAACAGAACATGAAGCAGTAAAATCACCATCTGAAGATTTAACAGTTATAGTTGCACTTCCAACTGCTAGAGCAGTGACTTTTCCAGAATCATCAACAGAAGCAACTGATTCATCGCTTGATGAAAATGTAACGTTTTTGTTAGTCGCGTTAGATGGACTAACTGTAGCAATCAAGGTTTCGCTATTTCCAACCGCTAAAAATAAAGAAGTTTTATTTAAGGAAACAGATGTAACATCAATTTTTTCATCTGTTGATGTTTCATCGCTAGAAGAGGCATCAACCGTATCGCTATTATTGCTATGCGAATTAAGCGTAAAAGTGCAACCAGTGAGCAAGAAAGAAGTTAATAATAAAGTAAATATACGTGATGCCTTTTTCATATGTGTGTGTTTTCCCTTTAATTTTTAGTAAGTTCGATGACTGCTTCGCTGGAGTTAATACTTTTAACATTAAAGGTCCATCCTAAAGCATAGCCATTATTTAGTTTAGTGCCATTTACAAATTGAAGTGAATAAGATTTCATCGAAAAACTATCGCCTTCAGTAAATAAATCGCCGGAAGATAAAGTAGATGAAGGTCTATAAGTTTCTTTGCTGTTATTTCTAATAAGTTGAAGAAGATTATAGTCATAATATCCTTTTCCTAAAGGTGATAAATAATCAGAGCCGCTATCATCATCATAGGAAGAATAATTATTTTTATATTCATAACTATTGGTCATCGCGTGAGTGACGCCAATACCTTTTGTTAAATCTGTTGTAATGTTTTTAGAAGTTGGAGTTGAACTTTCACTTGCATAATAAACAAGTCTAGCGTCAACGTGCCATAAACGGATTCCGCTTATGCTAGGCCCAAGAGGATAATTTCCATATTGATAAGTGGAATCAAATTCATTTAGTCCAGTTGGAGTGTAATATTCTAAAAGTAAATATTCATCAAATGGTGAATTGCCGCTATTGAAGCTAGGCGATAAAAGAATTAAATCACGGCTTGCTTGGAATGGACGAAGAGAAATAGTCATCGATTCAGTTGGAATGTAAGGTTTAGACCAACCTAAAGACATAACGGAATATGGATCGTGACTTCCCACATTATAATCTTGCATCGAAAATCCGCCGGCAGGCGTGTAGGCATTGCCTAAATAATCATAATAATCTTCGAGGCCTAAGACATGACCCATTTCGTGAATGAATGTATGGGTGTCAATGTTACAGTGATCGGTATTTCCACCATTGTAAGTATTTCCTGTCTGCGTTTTGGCTTTTGAAGCAGAATACATAAAGTCATACGATGCCCAAAAGAAAACATTAGGAATCGGTGTGCTTTTATCCTTGTTTACATTTTGTAGCCAATAGCAATACGCCCAAAGGTTATCGTAATCCTTATCTTCATAATCGGGAAAATTGGAATAGTTAGGCGCAGCGTAAATAAGCATCACTCCATCAAGATAGCCGTCGTTATCATAGTCATAATCGCTTCTTTTTTCATTTGGGTGATTAGTAAAATATTGATTTGTTAAAGTAGAGACAAGGGCGTTTGTTGCTTCTCCACCTTTTTCATTTTGTTGATAGTTTCTATAAGAAGAATTGACAGTAAACCAATTGGTGACTGTTCCAGTTAAAGTTAATTTGCCTCCAGAAAGTTCTTCATAATAGGTTTTAACACTTCGCCAACCAGTTTCTTCGTTCGTACCAAAATAAGCTTTTTGAATATCTTCTCGAACTGTTTCTTTCTTGCTTTCACTGATGAAAGATTTAGAATCCGAAAACCAGACCGGAAAAACTAATAATTTAGGGCTTCCTTCTAACGGGCAATTATCAAGTTGGTAGATATTGTGGTCAATATAATCAGTATACGTATATGACAATTTCGTTTTTTCAATTGGATTATTGGTTTTATCATCATCGATGTAAGTAGTTGATGAAGAAGAAGATGCAGTATTGCTACTACAGGCGCTTAAAAGAAAAATCGAGGCGGTAAAAATCAATATTCTTTTAAATCTATTTTTCATAAACATAGCCTCCTCATATGTTTTTAAGTCGAGTTTTCTCCGCTACCACAATTAGCGAAGTCAATATATTAACATATTGAAAGCTATCTTTATTGAAAGAGGCACCTCAAAAAGAGGAAGAAAAAGATGGAATCGAAACTTATATTTTTAAAATTAGTAAATATACTCTCTTTTTACAGTTAGAAAAACAAAACTAATCAAACAAAAAGTCCTATATTTCAAGGACTTAATGTAAATAAACAATCTAATTATTTATTGAATTTAAACGCGGACATACCAGCAAATTTAGCTTCGCTTCCGAGTTCTTCTTCAATGCGGAGAAGTTGATTGTATTTATTAACTCTTTCACCGCGGCATGGAGCGCCAGTTTTGATTTGTCCAGTAGCAAGTCCAACGCAGAGATCAGCGATGAATGTATCTTCAGTTTCACCAGATCTATGAGAAGTGACAGCGGTATAGCCAGCATCATTAGCCATCTTAATCGCAGCGACAGTTTCTTTAACTGAACCGATTTGGTTAAGTTTAATAAGAATTGAGTTAGCCGCGCCGACTTTGATACCTTTAGCTAAACGTTCAACGTTAGTAACGAATAAGTCATCACCGACGAGTTGGACACGATGTCCGATGCGCTTGGTGAGTTTTTCCCATCCTTCCCAGTCTTCTTCATCAAGAATATCTTCGTAAGAAATAATTGGGAATTCATCGAGTAGTTTCTCCCAGTGATCAATTAATTCATCGCTGGTCATATATTTATCTTGTTTTGGTAAGTGATAATAGCCAACGCCACGTTTTTCATCTTTCCATTCGCTAGCAGCAGCGTCCATCGCTAAGAAGAAATCTTTGCCAGGGACATAGCCTGCATCTTTAATAGCTTTAACAATTTCAGTTAAGACTGCTTCATCGCTTTCAAGGTTAGGAGCAAAGCCACCTTCATCGCCAACTGAGACCGCCATTCCTTTGGCCTTTAAGTTTTTCGCAAGAACGTGATAGACTTCGCTGCACCATCTTAAGCATTCTCTGAAGTTTGGCGCGCCGACAGGCATAATCATGAATTCTTGGCTATCGACAGTGTTTGATGCGTGGCAACCGCCATTGAGAATGTTCATCATTGGAACTGGAAGTAAGACATCTTTACCTTTAGCTAAATAACGATATAAAGGTTTTCCTTCGATTTGAGCAGCTAATTTGTTGACAGCTAAGGAAACAGCAAGAATGGCGTTCGCGCCTAATTTGGTTTTTCCTTTTGTGCCGTCAAGCTTAAGCATCGCATCATCGATGGCATCAGGATTTGAGGCGTCCATCCCTTTGAGCTCTTTAGCTAAAATGTCATTTACATTAGCGACAGCTTTTAAGGTTCCTTTCCCTAAATAACGGGATTTGTCACCATCGCGAAGTTCTAAGGCTTCATAGATACCAGTCGAGGCACCGCTTGGGACTTCCGCACGAGCAAACATGCCGTTTTCTAAAGTAACATCAACTTCAACAGTTGGATTTCCACGGGAATCAAGAATTTCTCTTCCGTGAATAGTTTTAATTTTTGTATTCATTATTTTTCATCCTTCTTCTAGGGAAGATAATAAATTATCTCTTTCTTATTATCAAGAAAGATATTCAAAAAGCGTTTACAAATAAAAGAAGTTTTAAAAGAAGACAAACGTTAATAACGTTTATTAGTCAATGTAGTCTGGAAATATTCAATAGAATTTAAAGATTAATAATAGAAGTTGATGTAATGAAACATCGTTCGGCCGGATGCGAATGCTCCATCAGAGAAACTTTCATCTCCAATGCCTTTAAAAGTAATTGAAGAAGCACCAGAGGTAAATTCAACTGAACCTGTTAAAATAACAGGTAAATCTGCTTTATCGGGGTTAGTCACGCTCATATCAAGAACTTTCATCTTCGGATTTTCGCTCGTTCCAATGGCTAAGATTGAATATTGGTCAGCATTTTCGTTATAATCGCCACCTACAGTATATGGTTTTGAATAACCTTCAACCTTGACTTCGATTTTTGAGATAGGCATCGCAAAATTTAAAGTTAATTCGCCCATCGAAGATTTTGCATTTCCAAGTTGCAAAGCATGAACTTTTGCCTCTTCTAAGTATTTCCCGTTAAAAACACAAGTTCCGTCCATAGAAGAAATAAGTCCGCTATCTTCGCCATTATTCGAATTTAAATGATTCTTAAGGAGTTCAACTTTATCAGCTTGTTTAGTTCCATCTTCATAGATTTGGTTTGTGTTTCCCATCGCCATGTCCCAGGCATCACCTTGTAGTTCCACTTTATAAGATTTGTTGAGAAACTCGGTTCCTCCCTCATCTTGACCAGATGTTGTGCTAGTTTCAGTAGAAGATGTGCTATCCATGGATACATCGCTAGTTGCATCTTTACTTTCGCTAGATGTGTTATTGCACGCTCCTAAAACTAGCGATGATAATAAAACGACCATTAATGTGTTAATTCTTTTCATGTTTCACCTCTAAAAAGATTATATCATAGTTACTTAATTTAAGGCTTTTAAAAGATATCGCCTAATCTTTATAATTTATTTAGATACCAACACCTTCAGGAGGTTATATTAATGTATCAACCAAAGATGAAATTAACTGAAGAACAGCTTGCTATTCTTCAAGGAAAAGAAGGCAAAACTAAGGCAAAAGTCATGGAAACTATCGTTAGATATGGCGATATGTTTGAGGCAACAGAGCTTGTTAAAGTCAGTCATGGCGAAGGTCATTTAGTTACTTCTTTTGGACTTCAATTATTGACTCCAGTCTATAGAATTATGGACGAGTTGATAGATGCAGGATTAAAAGTCGAAGATGGCTTTACGATGGATCCTCGACCAGTCGACTTTGAAAACGTCAAATGCGATTTATTAGAAAAATTAATCTTCAAAAAGATTCTTTATGGAACGCAAGACCGTTATGAAGAACAACTAACAAAATTAGGTCTTAAAAATAAAGATGCCTTCTCCTGCGCTTGCTATTTTAAAGAAGTTGGCAATGTTCCTAAAAAGGGAGATGTTCTTTCTTGGGCTGAATCTTCCGCGGTCAACTACGCGAACTCAGTATTAGGTGCAAGATGCAATAGAAATTCTGGAATCATCGATATTTTTGGTTCTATTATCGGCTATGTTCCTAAATTTGGATTACTTACTGATGAAGGAAGAAAAGCCACTTGGAAAGTCATCATCAAAACAACTAAGAAACCAATTCCTCAAATTCTTGGAAGCGCAATCGGCATGAAGGTCATGGAAGATGTTCCATATGTTGTTGGCTTAGATAAATGGATCGGAACTGAACTCAACGATGAAGCTAAAGACTATCTAAAAGACTTCGGTGCCGCGAGCGCCTCTAATGGAGCGGTCGGCTTATACCATATCGAAAATTTGACTCCAGAAGCTAAAGAATTAGGTGAAAAGCTTTTAGCAAAAGACGCCAAAGAATATGTCATCACTGATGAAGAGCTTGAACGAGTCTATAAATCCTATCCAATCATGTGGAAAAAGAAAGACAAGGAAGGAAATAAAGCCTTCATCGGCTGCCCTCATTTATCGCTAAATCAATTAAACGATTGGACGGATAAAATATTAGATTCATTAAAGAAGAAAAATCGAAAGAAAGTCGCGGTTGAAACAATACTTTGCACCGCGCCAGGGGTTAAAAAAGAATTTGTTAAAACCGATAAATACAAAGCGCTTTACGCAACCGGGGCTCGTGTAACATGCATATGTCCATTAATGTATACATCAAATCCATTAACAAAAAGACATCGCTTGATGACTTGTTCTAATAAATTAAGAACATACACGCTCGCGCGATATTATAAAGATGATGAACTATTAGATATCATCACCGGAAAGAAGGCTAAATAAATGAAAGAATTCAAAGGTCGAGTTTTAGCAGCTGGAACTTACAAAGGTCCTGCTGTTGTCTCAAAACAAGGTGTAAATACCCTTGCCACATTTCAAAAATCAGCCTTAGGCAAAAAAAGTAGAGTAATTGTCGCTGATCAAAATAATCCTGACATTTATGGAAAAGATATAACTGGAATTGCTTTATGTCTTCCACAAACTATCGGCTCCACGACTGGAGGCATGGTTCTAGAAGTTATTTGCTCAATGAAATCAAATCCAGCGTGCTTACTTTTTTCTGAACACATCGACTCTTTAGCAGGAGCCGGCGTTGTCCTATCAACTGTCTGGGAAAATAGCAAAATGATCGCCATTGATCAATTAGGAAAAGAATTTCTTGATACAGTAAAAACTGGCGATACAGTTGAAGTAAAAGAAGACGGAACTGTCATCGTTTATTAATAAATAAAAAGGCCTCTATTTAAAATCAACTTGAGGCCTTTTCTTATGACTAGATAATAGTAATTCGTCCTTGAGAAGTTAAATACGTATCAACTTTATTGGCTAATTTGTTGTTCAGAAAATCTACGAGTGAAGTTATATCAGTTGAAGATGTTCCCCCATCAGTTTTGTTAAACATATTAAAGCCAAGAAGTTCTTTATTTACGATTCTATCTAAAGTGGCCACTTTGTAGGTGGCAGTTAAATCAATATCAACATAGCTATCATCTTTAAGCACTTTGACATCTTTTACACGGCGTTCTCCATCAACCGATTTAAAGAATCCATTTTCCAAATTAACCGAGGAAGTAACAGATGTATCAATGCTATATTTAAGGCCAGAAACTTGCATAAATTTTTTAGAACTACCCTCGATTTGCGTAGAATTTGCATCAGTTGATGGCAAAACTGTATCCATAGAAGCAAACTCTAAAGCGTCGATTATTTGTTGACCAGTTGCTTCTGTTAAAACTATTTTTTCTTCATATGGAAGAGATTTTTTAAGATCATCATAGCCTAGATTACCCTCAGGAAGAGACCCTCTAATTGAGTCAGAATTAAGTAAAGCAACATCGGCGTTTAAACTATTTTTATAAGCGTCCGTAAGTAAATTAGCGAAACCATTTTCCTGACTATCAACTAATCTAGCGCCGGCGTTATTATAAATTGATAATTCGCTGTTCGAAGTAGTTAAAACTGATGAAAGCTCGGCACTATATTTGCTTGAAAGATCGCTTATATAATTTGTGACTTCCATGTCGATACGTGCATAATTCGAAATCAATGTCGAAGTTAATTGTCCTCCACGAGTTAAGGTAATTTGACCAAACATCTGAGGATTTTTGCCAAGTGAGATAACTGGTATGTTCTGCGCCCAATCGTTTATATATAATTTGCTAGCTTCGGCAACATCATTCGTGCCGTCGATAACAACATCAATTTGATGTGTGCTTTCAATAAGTTCTTTAACTGAACCAGTGCCAGCTAAAGGAAGAGAAGATAAAGCTATCACATATTGGGCACCTTTATCTTTAATTTCCTGAATGATAGTTTGTAATTCATCATAATACGCCCTTAGATTGGATTCATTTCCAATTATTTCATATTCAAAATTTCCATCTGCATCCATGAAATCTCTTGGACCGTTATCAATAATTAAAGAAGGATTAAGAAGTCCAATATAGCCAACTTTTGTTCCTCCATAATTAACTAAAGCGTATTTCTTAAAGGAGCTATATTTGTTTTCCCCTTCTTTTGTGTGTTTTAAATTTGTGGCCAAGAATTGGAAGTTAGCTTTTGAAGCTAATGAAGTTAAATAATCACTTCCATAGGCATAATCACCATTCCCAAAAATCGCATAATCGTATTGCATTTTATTCATCAAAGAGATGATTTCTTCGCTGTTATTGACTGAACTTAGATAACTTCCATAAGTGAAGTTTCCGGCATCTAGCAAAGAAACATATGAATTATTAGCTAAAAGTTTTTTACGGTAGCTAGAAATGCCATCGTAATAGGTGGAATGCGCAATTCTTCCTTCTAAATTTGCAGAAACAAGAATATTCACATCTTTTTCTTGCTTTGCCATCTCTTCAGAGCAAGATGATAAGGCTAATAAAGATCCGCATATAAGAAGCATTCTTGATAAAGTTCTTTTTTTCATAACGTTGACCCCGCTAAATTTAATTTTGTTAATTTCTTTTCGTAATAATATTTGTTTAGCACCGGCACAAAGATGACCGCACTAAAGAAGGCGTAATCTAATGAATAAGGGAAAATAAAGGACCCTGATTCCACTAGAGAAATCGAAAGCATCGCGACAATCGAAATTAAAGCAAACATCGATAACGTTTTATATTTTTTGAAGATTTTTATCGAAGCGTAAATGATAAAGCCGAGCAAGAAAAGATAAGCAGATAAGAAAATTAAACCTCCATCGCCTAAGATTTCGATGATTGTGTTGTGAGCGTATAAATGCTGCCAAGCATCGGTAGTTTCACTGAACATAAATTCAAATAAAATGTCGCCATAAACATTAAAGCCAACACCAAAGAAAATATTGAAATGGCTAATCAAATAGTAAGAACTAATCCAAATGTTTTCTCGTGAATCAATCGAAGAATAACTTTCAGAATTCTTGAAGATAACAACATATAATTTTTTAATGATTCCCGGATGAATTACATTTAATTGATGCATGAAAAGGAAGAGAACCGCGAAGGCAACTATAAAAACACCTAAAGTTATCAAATTACGTATTTTGTGTTCTTTAAAAGAAAGAAAAAATCTAAACAATAAATAAAATCCATAAAATAGAGGAGCAACAATAATAAGGGTCTTGCAAAAAGAAATCATGATGAATAAAAATAAATAAGTCGCTGGAATAAACCAGTAGAATTTATGACTTCTATTATGTAAAAATAGCGAACCCATCATGCCGGCAAACAAAACGATTGAATAAGAATTTTTATTTGGAAAAATGGCTTTCGCATGATAACCAGTTCCATCTTGGATGAATAAATTTTGAATGTAGTTAGTATAAAATTCAGTTTCATTCATCAAAGAATAAACAGTTAAATAAATGGCGAATATAATCGTAAAAAAGGTCAATAAATAAAGTAAATCGACGCCTTTAAAAATTTTAGGAAAGACATCAGCAATTAAAAACATCACCATCAAGACAACAGCGAATTGAGCGATGAATTTAAGCTTTGTAGCAATATCTAACGTGTAATATATCTGCGTTATCGTCTCCTCAGTTGTTTTAACTGTCAATATCTGAGGACTTTTAAAATAGAAAATCGTTATTGCATTAATGATAAATAAAACAAAAAATATCGTCGCAATAATGTAATTTGGCCGATATTCATTATTAAAAATGTTAAAACAAATAAGAATGATGAATACAACAAATCCAACTGAAGCTAAAGCGATGACAAAGGCGCTAGGAAGAGCCTTCATCGGTTCCGCCCCAAAAGCGTATGATCCAACAATCGCATAAAAAAGAGGTGGCAACATCAAAAGGCATAAGATGATGTTAACAACACTTATATAGTTAATCTTTTTTAATGCTTCTTTCATCTTTGATGGTATTTATTATATGCTTTGCATATGCTTTAGCGATATTCTTATGTGTAACTTTTTCGATTCCATCGTAGAAAGCATTGGAATTAACTTCTGAAAGAATAGGATTATTATTCTTTCCTTCTAAGATATCAACTCCACAGTAATCAAGATTTAAAATCTCACTAGCTTTAACAGCCAAATCTAAATAAGAAGAAGGTAAATCCACTAAAGAAGCTTCCCCTCCGCGAGCAAGATTTGAGAGATATGAATGTTTGTTTTCGCGTTTCATATAAGCGACAATTTTATGATTAATGACAATGATGCGATAGTCTTTACCAAAAGATGTATCGATGAGTTCTTGATAGATATGTGGAACGTGAATCAATTTATTTTCAACATCTAAAAGTTCTTGATGATTGTTTATTAAATAAACCTGTCGACCAAGTGAGCCATAATTTTCTTTGACAATCATTGGGAATTTGATTTGTGATTCAACATAATTTATAAATTCACGATTTCCATCATCTCGATAACAAAGTGTTGATGAAATGGTTAAAGGCATCATGATTCCATGATCCGCTAATGTGATATGCGTGAGCATTTTATCGTCACATAACTCAATCGCAGAAGCTTTGTTAAAAAGACGATATCCCGCTTTTTCAAGCATTCTAGCCACATATTTATCTTTATCTAAATAGACGATGAAATCATATTTTCCTAAAGTTGTTTTAATTTGACCATCATTAACATAGACCAACAGTTTATTGTTGGCTAAAACATCAATCTCCACTCCTAAAGCTAAAAATTCATCTTTTAATCTAGAAACTTGATGTTTTATACCATCGGCTAAGCCATAGCCATTTGTTAAAAGTAAGCCTTTCATTTAATTAGTCATTGCCTCTACGAGGTCATCAATTTCTTGACTGTTCTTCTTAGACCTCGAAGATACAATATGGACCATCGGTTCAACAATTTCAATGTTTTTTAAACTTAAAAGTTTATCTTTAATAATTTTTCCGGCTGTCGGAGCCCATGAACCATTTTCAATAATGCCAACTTTTTTATTTTGGAAATTGCGTTCACTTAAACAAGTTAATAATTCATTCATAAACGGGAAGATTGACATGTTATAAGTTGTGGTTGCGAAAATGATTTTGGAATATTTAAAGCAATCTTCTACGGCTTCAAATAAATCATAATCAGATAAGTTGGCAATGCTTACTTTAACACCGTTATCGCTTAATTTTTTAGCAACTTCTTTAACTACTTTTTCAGTGTTTCCATAGACTGAAGTATAAGGGATAAATACTCCATCAACTTCACTAGAATAGCTTGACCATGTTTTATATAATTGCAGGACTTCTGCCAAGTTTTCATCAATGATTGGACCATGCAATGAACATATTTTCTTGATTGGATAATTGGCTAATTTTGAAAATAAAGCTTGCACTTGCGCGCCGTATTTTCCAACGATGCCAAAATAATATCGTCTAGCCTCACATGCCCATTCATCATTTTGATCTAAGGCTCCAAATTTACCAAAGGCGTCCACGGAGAAAAGAATTTGTTCTTTATTTTCATAGCTAACAAAGACTTCTGGCCAATGCACCATTGGAGCACTTATAAATTTAAGCGTATGTTCTCCTAAACTAAGTTCATCACCATCTTTGATAACTAACTTATTTTTAAATTCAGTATCTCTAAAGAAATTTGAAAGCATTCTAAAAGTCATGTCGCTTCCAACAATAATGGTGTCCGGATAAATATCTAAAAGTTGAATTATCCCTGCGGTGTGATCAGGCTCAACGTGCTGAACAATTAAATAATCAGGCTTTTTATCTTTTAAAACGTCTTTAATGTTATCTAGCCAATCAGTAACAACTACTTTGTCCACCGCATCCATAATGGCAATCTTGTTGTCGAAAATAACATATGAGTTATATGACATCCCATTAGGAATAGCAAAGTGAGCTTCAAAAAGTTTATCTTCATATGAGCTCGCTCCAACATAGAAAATTGAATTAGAAATAGTGATATTGTGTTTCATCATTTTGACCTCGCTAAATAGATAATAACTAATATAAAGAAAAAATATCTAGAAAAAGCAACTTTTAAAGCAAGAAATTGAAATAA
>CAVKNZ010000007.1:0-52813 GCA_963657885.1 Bacteroidaceae bacterium | reverse complement strand
AATATAGCATAATTATTGAAATAATTGAATAATTAATTTTTTCACTTAGATATCGATTCTAACATCATCGCGATAAACTTCTTCAATCGTTCCAGAAGCGATTAGTAAACCATCTTTATTATAAAACACAGCTTCTTGTCCTGGAGTCACAGCTTTATAGTAATCATATTTAACTACAATCGTATCTTCATCGATTTTATCAATGATTGCCGGATGATCTTTTTGCCGATAGCGGAATTTAGCGCCGACTTCTTGAGGAAATTTTTCATCTGGATTGATGATATTTAATTTTTTTACAATGCATTTATTGCTCATTAAATATTTATCGCTATTACCTCGTGAAACAAATAGGATGTTTCTCTTAGCATCTTTTTTAACGATGTACCAGCCGGAAGCAACTTCACCGCTTATCCCCCCGATGCCTAAACCTTTATGCTGACCTATCGTGTAATAATAGACACCTTTATGTTTTCCAATTACTTTATTTGTTTCGATGTCGACGATATTTCCTTCTTTCGCAGGGATATAATTTTGTAAGAATTCACGGAATCTTCTTTCTCCGATAAAGCACACTCCAGTTGAATCCTTCTTATCAGCGATTTCTAAATTCAATTTATGAGCTATTTCTCGAACTTTATGCTTGTCGATATCGCCTAAGGGAAACAAGCATTTAGATATTTGATATTCATTTATTTGACTTAAAAAATATGTTTGGTCTTTATTTTGGTCATAACATTTTTCTAAATAATAGTGACCATCTTTATAGATGCGTTTAGCGTAGTGACCCATGGCGATCATATCGCAATCATTTTTAAGAGCGAATTCTAAGAAAGCATCGAATTTGATATATTTATTGCATAAAATATCAGGATTTGGAGTTCTTCCTGATTCGTATTCGCTTATAAAGAAGGAAAAAACATGATCCCAATATTCTTTTATAAAGTCGATTCTATATAGTTTTATTCCTAATTTATCCGCTACTGTTTGAGCGTCTTGATAATCTTTTTCCTGTGGGCATTGATCATCGCCTATTGTAGGATTGCCTAAATAGTCGTTATTAGCCATCGCATCCCAATTTCGCATGAAACAAGCGACGACATCATAGCCTTCTTCTTTCAATAAATAGGCAGCGACTGCGCTATCGACACCGCCGCTAAGGCCAACCATCACTTTCATTTTATAAGCTCCGCGCTATCAAGCATTATTGTAAAAGGACCATCGTTAATCAAAGATACTTTCATGTCAGTTCCAAAAACACCTTTTTGAATGTTGATACCTAATTTAGATAATTTTATGTTGAAATAATCATAAAGTTGACTAGCTCTTTTTGGCTCTAAAGAAGCAACAAATGATGGTCTTCTTCCATCTTTAAGTGAAGCGTATAAAGTAAACTGAGAGATCGACAAAATGCTTCCTTTTACATCACAGATTGATAAATTTGTCTTGCCGTTTTCATCTTGGAAAAGGCGAGCATTGATTAATTTATTAATCATTTTATCAACAATATTTTCATCATCATTTTGACAAAACCCAACAAATGCGCAAAAACCATGGGATATTTCTCCCGCAGTTTTTCCATCGATTGTCACCGAGGCATTTAAAACATTTTGCAATAATATTCTCATTCGTGAATATAGGCGTGAACTGTTGGAGGCACTGCGACAAATTCATCGACAATAATGAAGGAATTTTCAACATCTTTTAAGATGTCAGCAAATTCATCTTTATTTGTATGAACTGTGCAAAGCGTCTCACCTTTATTTACTTTGTCGCCAACTTTTTTATTAAGCACGATGCCAGCCGACATATCTATTACATCGTCAAAGGTTTCTCTACCTGCTCCTAAGCGCATCGCGGATTCGCCGATTTCTAAGGCGACAATGCGTTTGATATAGCCATCTTTATTGGCTTTAACTTCGACAATATGCTTGGCAAGAGGGAATTTTTCTGGATGTTCGATATAGCTTACATCTCCGCCTTGCTCTTTAACCATTTCTTTTAATTTATTAAAAGCTTCGCCATTATCGATAACTTCTTGAAGCATTTTTAAACCTTCTTCTTCAGATTTTGCTATTTTGGCTTGTTCAAGCATAATCGCTCCGCTTCTAAGACAAAGTTCAGTGAAGTCTTTTGGTCCTCTTCCGTGAAGCGTTTCAATAGCTTCTTTTACTTCCAAGGCGTTACCAACTGCGTGACCTAAAGGTTGTTCCATATCCGTTAAGACAGCGCGTGTATCGCGACCAAGAGCGTTACCAATATTGCACATGATATGGGCTAATTCTTCAGCGGTTTCGGCGTTTTTCATGAACGCTCCATTGCCAAATTTAACATCGAGGAGAATGCAATCGCTACCAGATGCCAATTTCTTTGACATGACAGAACTTGCGATTAATGGAATGCTTTCAACAGTTCCTGTAACATCTCTAAGTGCATATAATTTTTTATCAGCCGGAACTAATTTGGCGGTTTGCCCAATAATTGCGCAGCCAATTTTGTTGACCTGATTTATAAAATGCTCTTCGCTAACAAAAACTTTCATTCCAGGAATTGATTCGAGTTTATCAAGTGTTCCTCCGGTATGACCAAGTCCTCTACCACTCATTTTAGCTAATTTTGCTCCACAAGCGGCAACCATAGGTCCTAAAGCGATGCTAGTTTTATCGCCTACGCCACCAGTTGAATGTTTATCAACTTTAACGCCTTTAATTGAACTTAAGTCCATCACATCACCGCTATGTTCCATGCGGTCGGTTAAAGTTACTATTTCTTTGTTGCTCATGCCTTTAAAGACGATAGCCATCAATAAAGCACTTACTTGATAATCAGGAATTGAACCATCTACATAGCCATTTACAAAAAAGCTGATTTCGGCGTCGCTAAGTTCGCCTCCGTCGCGTTTTTTGGTAATAATATCGACCATTCTCATAAATTAACACTCCTTAAAAAAAGATTATAGCATAAGGCTATAAAAGTTAAAAAGAGGTCTTAGAAAAGAAAAACTTTCAAATTGAGAAGAAAAAGCACTTAATTTATACTAACTTTATGGATTTCAAAGAGCATTTAAAAGATTACCTTTCTGCAAAAGAAATTGATGAATTGTGTAACTCTATTGGCAAAAAAGAGCATAAAGGTTTAATCCTTAACACTAACAAAATGTCATGTGTCGACTTTGAAAAGATGTTTCCTAATGTAAAAAAACATCCGTTAGTTCCTAATGCATATCTTTATGATCAAGACGAATATGCTTTTGGAAAAATGATTTATCATAGTCTCGGCTGCTACTACATCCAAGATCCAAGCGCTACTTTAGTTAGCTATTTTCTTGACGTCAAAGAAAATATGGAAGTTCTTGATATGTGCGCCGCACCGGGAGGAAAAACTATTTCTTACGCTCTTTTTAGCAAGCAAAAATCAGTCATATATGCTAACGACATCTCTTCTTCAAGATGCTCTATTTTGCTTGATAACATCGAACGAATGGGCATTAAAAATGTCGTTATTCTAAATAAGGATTTAACAAAAATAAAAGGCTTAGAAAATAAATTTGATGCCATCATCTTAGATGCTCCTTGCTCTGGCTCGGGCATGTTTAACAAGCTTGAAGCAATGAAAGAAGATTGGACATTTGAGAAAGTAAAAAAAGCCTCAATCATTCAAAAAGAATTGATAGTTTATGCTTATTCAATGCTTAAAGAAGGTGGAAAATTAATCTATTCAACTTGTTCATATTCCAAACTTGAAGATGAAGATGTTGTCACTCATCTATTATCTAATAGCGACGCTAAATTAATTTGTTTGCCGGAAAATTCTTTATTTTATCGATACAAAGGAATGAAAGAAGCAATACATTTATTTCCGCATCTTTTTCCAGGCGAAGGTCATTTTATTGCTTTAATAGAAAAGCCTGGATTGTCTATTATTAAAGAGAAAAAAGAGGAATATCATTCAATCCGAAAAGGCCTTGATAAAGGAAATTCGGTTATTGAATATCATTTTTCTTTGCCTTTTGCTCCGATAAAAGCGTTAGAAAATGTTGCCATTAGAGTTGGATTATTCACTACTTATACAAAAAATGGTGAAGAATATGTTTCTTATCATTATTCACATGCGCTTGATGCAACTAATTCGTATGCCTTAAACGATGATGAACTTAAAAAATATCTTCATGGTGAAACTCTTATCACTTCTTTAGCTAAGAATTACCAAACTGTGTCCTATAAAGGGAATAATGTTGGACCTTGCTATTATAAAAAAGGAATAATTAAGAACTTATATCCAAAAAAATTACGAATTTAGAGGAAGATTATCAACTTTTATTTCTTCTATTTTTATCTTTTTAGATAGCTTTTGTGATAGCACTTCTTTACGATCTAATCCTCTAAAACGATTGATGTCTTTATCGATTTGTTGTTTAAGCTTATCAGCTAGTTCAACGCTGGTGATATTTTCATATTCGTTAGGATAAATTGGCTCACCAAATTTCACATATACAGGATAACGTCTAAGATAATGTTTTATGGAAAATAATCTAAAAGAACCATAAATGGAAATAGGAACGATTATAGTTTTTGCCATGTAGCCAAGTTTTAGCGAGCCACCTTTAAATTCTAAGCATTCGTTTTCAGGGTGCTTATTTCTTGTACCTTCGGCAAAAATCGTAACATTTGCTTTTTCTTTGCTTTTAATTAAGGTGACAATCTTTTTAATTTCGCCTAACTGATTCATAATGTTGCCTCTATCTAAAGCCACGCCTTCCATAGCTCTTAAAACTCGCCCGACAAAAGGCATACTTAAAGTCTCTTTTTTTGCCGCGAATGCGACAGGGTTTTTCATTATACCCATATAGATTACAGGATCAGCTTCGGAAAGATGGTTCGATATAAAGAGCACTTTTTCATCGATTTGATTGATTTTATCTAATCCTTCAATATGAAGATCAATATGAAAGGCTTTTATGATTTTTCGCATCTCTTTTTGTATAACTTTAAAGCGTTTTTCTAAGGGATATTTACTAGGATTTTTGGAGTAGCGGATCATATAGAAAAAGTGGAAGCGCAATACCGAAAAACCGGCAACTAAGATGATGCGGATATAAGAGAAGAATTTACGAATTTTAATAATCATAATTTTATTTGTTCTTTGTTTCTATAAACACTGATAATTGTTCTTTAGCGATATCAACTGATGTAAAGTTAACTTTTTCAACATTCTTTTTAAAGCCTTTTGGAAAATAGAAATCAGCAACATAGCCTAATTTAATTCTTTTCCCTTCACTCGTTGGATTTATGTAGATGTGATAAACATTTTCACTATTTTTAACATCTTTGATTTTTATTTCTAAGATATCATCATGATCGATATAATCGACATTTTTATCGATTGTTATTAAATCATCGATATGGAAAATCGCCAATTCTTTTCTAGCCTTAATGTAGGCCTTAAAAGCTGTGACCATGTCGAAACGTTCATCTAAGATGTCGTAGCTAAATTTATTGAATTTATCGCCTTCATTATAGGTATTTGAATGTTTGAATTTGCTTAAAGCAATTTCTTGACCAGCGTGAACAAATGGGATGCCAAAGGATAGCATCAATAATTTATTCATCTTTTTAACTAAGCGAATTGGTTCGTGCACTTGGGTAGAATTCTTGATGACATCGAATAAAGTTGCATTATCATGGCATTCAAAATAATTTAAGCTTTGCTTTATGGAAGTGAATAATTGCTCTTTTCCGATATTAAAGCAAGAACCTGCATAGACATATTTAAAATCTTCTTTCAAGGAAGTGTTACCTAACATATAGCCGTTATTATCTAAGAATGCTGTTCCCCCACTCCCACGAACAATGTTTCGATATTGATCGTTAAAAAAGGCGTAATCAGGAAGTTCGTTGGCATTATACATAGTTGCTAGCTTTGAACCATCGCTTGTTTTTGAACACATGTCCCAGCCTTCGCCATAAAGCATGATATTTGGATCGATTGCCTTTAGCTTTGCGGCAATCATATTCATCGTTGGAACATCTAATAAGCCCATTAAATCGAATCTAAAGCCATCAACATGATAAACATTTACCAAAAATGATAATGAATCAATGATGAGTTTTCTAGCCATTGCTCTTTCAGAGGCTACTTCACTTCCGCAGTAACTATGATTCATGAATTGGCCATTTTCTCTTCTAAAATAATAGTTAGGAACCACTTTGTTAAAGATTGATGTCTTTCCTTCATAGACATGGTTATAGACAACATCGAGATTCACTCTGATGCCATAACGGTGAAAATCGCGAACAACTTTTTTAAATTCAATCATCCTCGAATAAGGGTTGTTTGGTTCTGTTGAATAGCTTCCTTCTAAAGCGAAGTATTGTACAGGGTCATAGCCCCAATTGTAATTGTGTTCAGTATCTAGTTCATCTTTAGTGTTAAAATCTTGCACTGGCATGAGCTGCAAATGAGTGAAGCCTAAAGACACCAAATAGTCAAAACCAGCTGGATTGTTGTTCTTTGTTTTTCGATTTTTTTCGATTAATCCTAAGAATTTGCCTTTGTTTAATATGTCGCTACTTTTATCGCTAGTCATATCGCGGACATTGGCTTCATATATGATGGCATCCAAATAAGAATTTAGTGGAGGTAAAGTTTCATCATACATCGTCATTTCGATTTTAGCTAAATCGATGACGTTTGAATAAGTTGCGTTAAATGAACTTGATTTAGCGTATGGGTCAACAACGCGAACTACTTTATCATCGTTATTAACTAAATAATAATATTTAGCTTCATCGTAGTCGCCATCGACAATTAGCGAAAATATTCCTTTTTCTTTACGCTTCATGAGCATCTTTTTTTCATTTAAAACAAGCGTAACCTCATTTGCTAGAGGCGCCCATAACTTGAAGGAAGTGTATTCTGGATAATATGTCGCGCCTAAGTCGTCGCCTTCATAAAAATAAAGTTTATCAAAATCAGGAAAATCCACGGCATCTAAAACGCTTATTAACACTTCACCACGTTCATACGATTTTAAATAGAGGCGATGACCTAAAAGCTCTCCAGGATTTTCTAAGCGATAATATTGTTTGCTACCTTCACTTTTATATAGATAATAGCCTAATACTTCATCATCTTTATAAAAGTCAAAATGTAAAGTTCCTTCTTCACCTAAGTCGAGCAAAAAAGCATCCCAATTAATTAATTTAGCTTGTTTTATTTTCATAATATATTCACTACCGCGATTGCATAGTCTCCATCATGGCTTATACTTACATCGAACTCTTCCTCTTTATATAAAATGTATGGCGAGCCATTTTCTTTATATAAAATTTCAATATCTTTTAAAGGTATTTTTAAACCCATCTTTTTAGCTTTGCTAAAAGCTTCTTTAGCGGCAAAGCGACCCGCTAAAAATTCAGCTTTTTTATTTCGAGTAAGAAATATCTCCATCTCTTTATTTGATAAGATGCCTTTAGAAAAAAGATCAACATCTTTGATGCGAGAAATCTGAACGATATCTATTCCTAAAGCCATTTTTTAGTTTTCCTCATCACTATTTACATCTTCTTCATCATTTTGATAAAGTGTCGATTCGTCGATTGAAGTTGGACTTTCAGATTGTTCTTTCTTTATTAAAACTTTATTTCCACGAGAATCACCTTGTTTAGCAACATAGCCTTGAGCGACAAGTTTAGCAAACAACCTTCCAGCTTTTGGAAAACCAACACCATAAGTTCTTTGAATGAAAGATATCGAGCAATATTCTTTGCTAGATAAATCAGCTTTAATTTGTTCAAGAAGTTGCTCTTCGCTCGATTCTTTTATAGCTGATAAATCGACAGTAATTCCTTCATCACCCGGAGTAAAATCTTGACTGTGATCAGTTAAATCTAAGAATTCTGGATCATACATTGGTTTAGCTTGTTTACGGATATAATCGGCAACTCTATTAATTTCTGAGTCAGTAACAAAGCAACCTTGGACTCGTGGTTTTGATCCATGGGTGACAGATGTGCAATCCACAATCATATCGCCATTTCCTAATAGTTTTTCCGCACCACCTTCACCGATGATGGTGTTAGAATCAACATAAGTTCCAACCATTAAAGCGACTCTTGAACCTAAATTAGCTTTAATGACGCCATCGATGACGTTAACTGATGGTCTTTGCGTGGCAACAATCATGTGGATTCCGGCGCCTCGCGCTTTTTGAGCGATGCGAACAACGGGTTCTCTAATTTCTTTGCATTCATCACTTAAATCTGCATATTCATCGATGAATACAGCAATTATTGGCATTTCTTCGATGCCTTTTTCTTTTGCGACTTGGTTGAAGCCGCTGATATCACGAACACCGCTTTCTTCAAAAACATTGTATCTTCTCTCCATTTCGTTAACCAATTTTCTTAAAGCTACTAAAGCTTTTCGTGGCTGGCTGACAATTGGGCAAAGCAAATGAGGAACGTCTCTATAATAAGTCATTTCGACTTTTTTCGGATCAATTAAAAGCAATTTAAGTTGATAAGGTGTAGTACGCATCAATAAAGATAAAATGCATGAATGCATGAAAATTGATTTGCCTGAACCAGTAGTTCCTGCAACTAATAGATGTGGGAATTTAGTGATGCTTTCATAAAGCAAATTGCCGGATATTCCCTTTCCAAAAGGAATGACATATTTATATTTGTCATCTTTTGGTAAGTTTGTTAACGTTTCACGAAGTCCAACGTTGATGCGGATTTCATTTTGAATTTCAATTCCGGAATTAGTTTCGCCAAAGACAATTGGCTCAAATCTAAATGGAACACCGCCGAGACGGATTGAGATATCTTCTACAACGCGTTTAATGTTAGAAACAGTGACATTTGATTTTGTGGCAATGTTATATCTAGTAACTGATGGCCCAGTCTTATAGCCAATGCATTCAGCACCGATGTTTAAATCGTGGAAGATGGCATTTAAAGCTTCTACGCGTTCTTGACACGATTGGTCATTCTTAGTTAAATCTTCGATATTTTCGTGCAAATCTAGCAAATCAAGAGGTGGCAATTTGTATAGAGGTTTGACCACTGCTTTAGGTTGAGGTCTATGAAGAGGATCAGTTATTGTTTCAACATGAACGTGAGTTAAATCGTTTTCTTTAATAGTGTCAATTTTCTCTTCTTCTTCTTTTTTATTAGCAGAAGGAACTTCATTATTTACACCTTCATCTTCTTTTATTTCCTCTTTTTCAATGATTTCTTCGCTTTTTTCTTCATCGCTAACAAAGTTAGAATCATTAGCTTCTTCAGCTTCATATATTGGTTCGTTAAGGATTTCTTCACTTTCTTCACTACTTACAGTTTCACTATATGGATTAGTTTGATTCATAACTTGCTGAGGCATGATGAATTCTTCTTCAGTTTCACCATTTAAAGAAAATATTGGCTTTTTTAAACCGTGTGTTGTGTTAAAACTCATCGCGGTTAATTCGTTAGCATTCATCGATGGCTGTTCTTCTGTAGCTTCAGGAATTAAATCGATGACATCTTCATTTTTATCTTCAATTAATAAATTTTCTTCAGGTGGATTTTCGTTTAAGCTATGAACATCATTAATAGCTTCTTCTCTATGTTTTTTACCTTTTAAATAAGCGACCAATTTTTTAATTTGACGGTTAAATAGCATAAGTAAACCAATGATGATGAGTAGCCAAGATATTATCATTGTTCCAACTGATGTAAGACTATTATTGAGCATTCCGCAGAAAACATAGCCAATAAAGCCCCCGCCAAGATATGGATTATTGATAACAAAGCCCATCAAAGCTGTTGCTTCTTCTCCTTCAGGCACTAAGTTATTCGTGTTAGCAAAATTTATAGCTATTTGGTTTAAATAGTTAACAGAATTATTAAACAAAAGATTTTCATAAGTGTAGGTTTCATCATATACAGAAATATTACCTTTATTAAACATCGATATGATAATTCTTTCGCCATCATCGTTAACTACTTTTTGTCCTTCGCTTCCGAACGCGGAAAACAAAATTAGCAAAGCTAAAAAGATGATAAATAAGCCCCACATCGCAATATCAATGCGATATTTTTTTAAACTTTTATGGAACATTAAATATATTCCCCAAAGGAATAAAATAGGAACTAATATCCAAAAGCCAACGAAACCAAAGGCTCCTAAAATGCCAACAGATAAGAAATTAAATACAGATTTATTCGAGAAAACAATGACTAAAGAAAACAAGCAGACAAGTAGACCTGCCATCATCGTGTTAACTTCTTTAGAAATCTGAAATTTCTTTTTCATCTATTTTTAGTCTTCTTCGTATATGGCTGTAATAATTTTTGGATCTTTTAAAGTCATCCTTCGACAGGCTTTTGAAACGTTTTCGCTAATCGCAGTTTGAACATGCGCTTTATTATATTTTTCTGCTGTTAAGCATTCGTTTAAAGTTACTTCAACGACTTTATTTAATTCTTTAATTAGTCTTTCGCTTTCTTTAATGGTCATAATTCCACGAGGTTGAATATCTGGACCATAAGTTAGCTTTTTAGCACCTTTAGAATAGGCAAAACCAACAATAATAGCTCCATCATCGCCGAAAATCGCTCGATCTTCGATAGTTGATGTATTGCTATCGCCAACATTGATACCATCAACTAATAAATCTCCGACTAGAACGGCTTCATTACTTATACGTGCTCCTTTATTGTCGATTTCAAATATCATGCCATTATCTAAAACAAACACATTGGTGTGATTTAAGCCAATTCCGGTGTTTAAAGCAATTTTAGCATTAGCTAATAATTCGGTATACATTCCACCGATTGGAATGTAGTATTTTGGTCTAAATGTCGATAACATCGTTTTAATATCTTCTTCAGACGCTCGCATTTTTAAGAATTGTTTTTTATTGAAATAGATAATTTTAATGCCATCATTACGATATAGTTCGTTAACCACTTCGCTAGCTAATGTTTCATTAGAATTATCGCTATGTAGACCGATGATAAATGTATCGCCAGGAATTAGTTTTAGGCGTTTATCGCTATGCTGGCCTGAGGCAAATAATGAAATTTTATGATAAATTCTCGAGCCAAAACCAGACATGATGATTAAAACTTCATTTGGTCTAGCGCGACTAACATCATCTAAATAGCCGATATGGTTCGAAGGAATTTCGAAACGATATGTTTTAACAACTCGATAATAAATTTCACGGATCGTGTCATCATAGGCGTATATTTTTCGTCCATATTTGATGGCTAATTTAATGATCATTTCAGTGTTATAAACATCATTTGTTTCTAAAGCGACGAAAATGCGACCCTGAGCATCTTTAAATGTTCTTTCGACAAGTGGCACTAATTTGAATTTAGGATTGGTGTAACCTGGCTTTGTGGCGTAGCTTGAATCAAGCATCAATAAAAGCGTTTCTTCACCAGTGATTTCTGATAAGGCTTTTGTGTTAGAAACATAGCCGTTATCGCAGTTACTATCGATAACATAGTCATCAACAAAGACGATATTCCCTTTGTCGGTGGAAATAGCCACGCCAAAGGAGCGGGCTAAAGCAGAAGCAGTTTGGAAAAACCGCACTTGTCGACCGGCAATAATGCGCTTATCGCATGGATCGACAATGTCATAATCAAATTGAACTTTTGCGCGATGATGCTCACAAAATGATTGCAAAAATATGCGAGTCACATCGGTGCAATATACTTTTGCCGGCACTCTTTTAATTAAATAAGGAAGCCCGCCGATAACTAAGTCATCGCCTTTAGTTAGAATATAGGCGCGAACCTTATCTTTATTTTTGAGTAAATAATCAAAACGAGGAATGATAAAGTCGATACCGTGTTTAGTTTTATCAGGCATTTTAATGCCACAATCGAGAACAAAAATATCATCGTTTATCTCGATGCACGTTAAATTTTTTCCATGTTCATCTTGACCACCAAGATGAATAATTTTCACTTTATCTTCCATTTATTCACTCCAAATTTCTAGTCGCGACGATGTTTGAATCGCTTCCGCAGATATTTTTTATTAAGATGTCACCAATTTTTAAAGGTAGTTTCACCACTTTCTTATCAATTTCTTTCATGGCATCTTCTATGAGTCTTTTTTCAATTGGCTTATCAGTTTTAACTGATATTCGAGGATGAACTGAGCTATTGGTTTTCATCGTTGAGGTCAATGTTCTTTTAGGACAAGTGAGCTCTTCGACAGCATATTTTGCACCTCTAGGGCAAAAATTGCCTGTCACATTTAAATTATCATCAACAGTTAGATGACAACCTCTAGGACAAATGATACATGTTAATTCTTTCATTTTCGTTCCTCGATTTGAATATTGATATTATTATCAATTTTCTTTAATAGCGATTTATCGATAGCAATAATTTCCATTTCTGATGGAATGATTGCGGGTTTATAGATTTTTTTGATGACGTTTTCTCCTTCGTAGAAGACGATGTCAACATTTTTATAAGGTTTTCTAACACGGAATTTGAAATTGATTTTTTCATCAGCGTCATCGTAATCAACTTTTCCTGGCACGACATAGCTAATGCCGTTTTTGGCATTTACTAAATATTCATATCCTTGATGTTTGATTCGACCGTTTAGATATTTGAACGCTCCATTCGCGGCTTCGCGCGCTTCTTTGGTAACATAATCAACTAAATCGTGAACATGCAAGACGTTTCCTGACGCAAAGATGCCTGGGAAAGAAGTTTCCATATCTTGGCTAACTAATGGTCCACGAGCTTTGCTAAATTCAATATTTAAGTCGTTTAACAAAGTCGTATTCGGCACTAAACCGATTGATAAAAGCAATGTATCGGCCTCAATTTCTTCTTCGCTTCCTTCGATGAAATTGAACTTTTCATCAACTTTGGCAAGGATAACTTTTTCTAATTTATTATTTCCACGAACTTCTTTAACAGTCGTAGATAATTTTAAAGGAATGTTAAAATCGTTTAAGCATTGAACGATGTTGCGGTTTAAGCCCGCGCTATAGGGATTGATCTCACAAACACAGAGAACTTTTGCTCCTTCTAAAGTCATTCTTCTAGCCATGATCAGTCCGATATCACCACTTCCTAAAATGACAACTCTTTTTCCAACTAGATAGCCATAAGTATTTAAATATAGTTGCGCTTGACCAGCGGTGTAAATGCCGCTTGGCCTAGTTCCAGCTAAGCTGATAGCTCCAGCATTCCTTTCGTAGCAACCGGTTGTAAGGATAATTGCTTTAGCTTTAACTTCCACAACACCTTCACTGGCGTTTGAATAAGTGACAACTTTATCTTTGCTTATCGAAAGAACATAGCTAGATAAACGATATTCAATTTTCTTTTCATTAATTAAATCAGAAAATCTAGTCATAAATTCTGGGCCAGTTAATTCTTGGTTGAATTCGATTAAACCAAAGCCATTATGAATGCATTGATTTAAGATTCCGCCTAAATAATCGTTCTTTTCTAATAAAAGAATGTCTTTTACGCCTAATTCATAAGCTTTTAAAGCGCTGGCCATACCAGCGGAACCACCGCCGATAATTACTAAATCTTTTTCAATCATAATTTGGCCTCACTTTTATTTTCATATCGGCAGATGTTTGAATCATCTTTATCTAACAATACATCGCTCATTTTGATGTTATAGTGTTCCGCTAAAATTTGGATGACTTTGCTTTGACAAAATCCACCTTGGCATTTGCCAAATCCAGCACGTGTTCTTTTTTTAACAGCTTTAACAGTTTTAGGAGGAACGCTTCGAGACAATTCATCTTTAATTTCTCCCAAGGAGATTTTTTCACATGAGCAAATAATTGTGCCGTAATCTGGATTTTGTTTGATTAATTCGTTTCTTTCTTTCGTCGATAAGTCTTTTAAAACGACATGTTTTTTAACGCAAGGATTGTAATCATCTTTCTTTACTAAAGGTAAAACCGCTTTTAATAAATCATCAACTACATATTCAGCAATTGCAGGCGATGAAGCTAAACCTGGCGATTCAATTCCACTTACTACAATAAAATGGTTATCGCTTTTCGCGTAACGTATATTAAAATCGTGGTTCGTTGGAGTTGGTCTAACACCAGAAAAGACACGAATCGATTGATTGAAAGGAATGTTATCAACCATTTTTGTCACACTATTTCTAACTTCATCAAGCGTCATTTTGTCGGTGCTTAAATCATTGCCATCTTTAACGAGCTCGCTAGATGGACCAATCAAGTAATTCCCACTTGTTGTTGGAACAACTAAAACACCTTTTCCTTTTTCACTAGGAAGAGGGAAGATGATGTGCTTTACAAAATCTTTTTGGAAATGATCAAGGACAAAATATTCACCTTTTCTCGGAGTAATTGCGTAATCAATTTCTTCGATTAAAGCATGAATTTTTGCACTATTTATACCAGCGGCATCGATAATTACTTTTCCTTGATATTCGTTTTTATTAGTTTTAACACAATAGAAAGCGTTGTTCTTTTTTATATCAATCACTTCTTCGTCAAGATGAAGAGTAACGCCGTTATCGACAGCGTTTTCCATCGCGTGAACAGTCAATGTAAATGGATTAACGATATAGCAGTCTTCCGCTAAAAGGGCACCAACTACATTTTTATTCAAATTATTTTCGGATTTTAAGACTTCCTCGCGGGAAAGGAGTTTGACTTTTACGCCATTCTCCTCTCCGCGTTTAATTAAATAGTCTAATTGTTTAAGATCCTCATCGTTAAATGCAAGAGTTAATGATCCAAGTTTTAGAAGAGGAACATCGAGTTCTTTTGCTAAATTTGGATACATTTTATTGCCTAAAACATTAAATTTAGCTTTATTGGAATTAGGCTTTGGGTCATAGCCAGAATGGACGATGCCAGAATTTGCCATAGAGGTAACATTTCCAACATCGTTTTCTTTTTCAATGACCAAAACATCAAGTTTATATGATGAAAGTTTTCTTGCTATAAGTGAGCCGACAACACCGGCTCCAATGAGGATGACATCAAACATAATTATTTACGACGACCTTTAAATGATTTAAATTCAGGTTTTTCTACAAAACCTGCAGGTTTCTCAACAAATTCGCGGTGAGAAACTTTTACTTTACCTTTTTCATCGATTTCGATGACGCGAACTTTTAAGATATCGCCAACTTTGACAACATCTTGAGCTCTATCAATAAAGCCCCAGCCAAGTCTAGAGACATGGCATAAGCCTTCACAGTTGCCGAATAATTTGACAAAAGCTCCGTAATCTTCGATGCGGGTAACTTCGCCTTCATATACTTCGCCAACTTTAGCTTCTCTAACGATATCTTCAATCATTTGTTTGGCTTTGTTGATCATTTCGCGATCCATGTGATAAATCACAACGTGACCATCATCATCGATGTCGATTTGGACATTGTCACATTTAGCAATGATATCGTTGATGACTTTTCCGCCTGTTCCGATAACATCGCGGATTTTATCAACATCAATTGTGAGTTTGTCAAGTTTAGGTGCATATTTAGCAACATCTGGACGAGGTTTAGCAATTGCCTTTTCCATGACTTTACGGATTTCAGCACGAGCTTTGTGAGCTTGCGCTAAAGCTTCCGCTAAAACTTCACGAGTGACACCGGCAATTTTGATATCCATTTGTAAGGCTGTGATACCTTTTTCGGTTCCAGCAACTTTAAAGTCCATATCACCGAAGTGATCTTCTAGACCTTGAATATCTGTCAAGATGGTATAAGGATGTTTTCCATCGAGTGGTCCGGAACTAATCAATCCCATAGCGATACCACTGACAACACCTTTAATTGGGACGCCAGCCGCCATAAGTGACATGCATCCAGCACAAATTGAAGCTTGGCTAGATGAACCGTTTGATTCGACAACTTCACTGACTGTTCTAATTGTGTATGGGAAAGTCTCTTCGTCAGGGATGACGTATGAGAGAGCTCTTTCGCCTAATGCACCATGACCTATTTCTCGACGTGCTAAGACGCCAATTTTACCTGTTGAGCCAACGCACCATTGTGGGAAATTGTAATGATGCATAAAACGTTTCTTTTCTACTGGTGTTAAATCATCGATGATTTGTTCATCGCTTAATGGTCCAAGGGTTGTAACTGAGATAACTTGAGTTTGTCCACGAGTAAACATAGCTGAACCATGAGCACGTGGCAATAAATCGATTTGAGCGTCTAATGGACGAATTTCATCAACTTTTCTGCCATCTGGACGAATCTTTTCGTCAGTAATTAATCTACGAACTTCTTGATGGACGATGTCTTCTTGAATTTCGTGAACTCTTTGAACTGTTGTAGCTTTATCTTTTTCAGTTGGATATTCTTTTGCAGCATAAATTGCTTCAGTTTCAACTTCGATTGCGGAAATCTTTTCCTCTCTTTCGAGCTTGTCTTTTGTCGAAACGGCTTTGCGAAGTTTCTTATCGACTAATTCAGTAACTTCTTTTCTTAAATCTTCAGGAATTGTCTTTAATTGAACTTCGCGTTTAGGTTTTCCAACTTCTTTGATGATTTTGTTTTCGAATGCAACAAGTTTTTTGATTGCTTCATGACCAAACATTAAAGCATCGAGCATATCTTCTTCACTAACTTCAGCAGCGCCGGCTTCAACCATGTTGATTGCCTCAGCTGTACCGGCGACAGTTAAATCGATATCTGAAACTTTCTTTTGTTCAACTGTTGGGTTGATGACAAGTTTGCCATCAACTCTTCCGACATAGACGCCGGCGATTGGTCCATTGAATGGGATATCACTGATGGAAACCGCTAATGATGAACCAAGCATAGCAGCTAATTCAGGTGAGCAATCATAATCAACGCTCATGACTTGGCTGACAACTTGAACTTCATTTCTGAATCCTTCAGGAAATAAAGGTCGCATTGTTCTGTCGGTGATACGACTTGCTAAAATAGCATGTGAACTTGGACGTGATTCACGTCTTAAGAATGAACCTGGGATTTTTCCAGCAGCATACATTCTTTCTTGATATTCCACAGATAATGGGAAGAAATCCCAGTCAACTGTGTGATTTGAGATGGTCGCATTTGATAAAACGACTGTTTCACCATAACGGACCAAAACTGCCGCAGCGGTCTGTTTGGCAATTTCGCCAACTTCAACAACAATCTTACGGCCTTCGAACTCTAATTCGAACGTTTTTTTCATTTCTTTTTCTTTCTCCTTTTGTAAACTATTATGATTTTAACATAAATGTTAGAAAAGTAATAAGGCTTTTAAAGCAAAAAGAAAAACCACCAAAGGTGGTTTCTACTATTTCTAGTTTAATTATTTACGAATTTCTAGACTCGTTAATAGTTTGACGTAAGCATCACGGTCTGTGCGATTTAAATAATCGAGCAATCCACGACGTTTACCAACTAAGACGAATAAGCCACGACGTCCAGAAGCATCTTTTTTATTAGCTTTTAAGTGCTTTGTTAAGTCGTTGATTTGTGCGGTCAATAAGGCAATTTGAACTTCTACTGAACCAGTATCTTTTTCGTTTTTGCCATATTTTTTGACAATCGTGCTGATCTCATCTTTTGATAAGGCCATTTTTCTATCCTCCTATTTTCTTAGCTTAATCCTAGAGAAAGGTCGGATAATTCCTCTTTCCAAGAATAAGTTGCTTTGTTAATTATAATGATAATTTTCTCTGTTTCAACACAAATTATTTGCTTTCTTCAAATTGAAGAAGATAAAGTTTGTAGTAATAGCCCTTCTTTTTAAGAAGTTCTTGATGGGTTCCTCTTTCTACAATTGATCCATTTTGTAGGCAAATTATTTGATCAGCTTTTTGAATAGTTGATAATCTATGAGCGACAACAAGCATTGTTCCAATGCTGCGCATATTTTCTAAGGAATTTTGGATCAATAATTCTGTTTCGGTGTCTATATTCGCGGTCGCTTCATCTAAAATCAAGATTTGCGGTTCGTGAAGCACTGTTCTAGCAAAGCTTAAAAGTTGTCTTTGTCCTTGTGAAAAATTCTCGCCTTTTTGGATGACTTGACTATCTAATCCTTTGTCTAATTTGCTGATGAACTTGTCGGCGTTAACATAGTGGCAAACTTTCATGATTTCCTCATCGCTATAATTATCATCTCTTAAAGTGATGTTGCTTCTAATTGTCCCTGAAAATAGGAAGACATCTTGAAGCATTTGTCCGATGTTTTTTCTCAATGAATCTATCTTGATTTTTTTGATGTTTATTCCATCGATTAGAATTTCACCCTTTTGAATTTCAAAATTTCGGACTAGCAATGATAATATTGTCGTTTTTCCGGCGCCAGTTGCTCCGATGAATGCCGAGGTTGTTTTTGGCTCAATTACAAAGCTTACATCGCGAAGTATCCAGTTCTCTTTTTCGTAGGCAAACCAGACATTTTTAAATTCAATTTTTCCTTCGAATTTATCAATTTCAATCGCATCTATTTCATCGAGAACTTGCGGTTTTACGTCGAGCAAATTGTATAGTCTTTCCGCGGCCGTTTTCGCGTTTTGAATTTGATTTAATGAATCGCTTAAATTTTGCACTGGATTAAAGAATTTGCCGATGCAGAAATAGAAGGCCGCAATCATGCCTGCACTTAAATTGAAACTGATGCCAGAAATGAAGGTTAAAGCAATTGCTCCATAATACATAAAAGAAATAAACGGTCGATAAAAAGCAAAAAGGGAAACTACTTTATATCTTTGTTTTCTTAAGGCACTATTTTTCTGACTAAATTCAGAGCTTTTTCGCTTTTCTTGATTAAATATTTGAGTGATTTTTACCCCTGAGAGATTTTCACTTAAAAATGTATTCAAGTTACTTACCATTTTTCGCTCTCTTCTAAATTCTTTAGCGATTAAATAACGGAATATAAAGGTGACAGCAAAGATGATGAATAAGACAACTAGCATCATAAGCGACAACTGCCAAGAGTAATAAAACATCAATACGTATACGACTATTATGGAAAATAAGTTGCGGAATACGCTTGTCAAAGTGTTAGTAAATAAATCGCTTAATGATGACGTGTAGTTTGCAACTCTTGTGACTAAAGAGCCAACAGGCATTTCATTAAATTGATTTATTGACATATTTTCAATATGTGAAAAAACTTCAAGTCGCAATCGATAAATGATTCTTTGCCCGGCTTTTTGCAAAATTATGCTTTCGATATAGACAAATGTTTGAGTTAGTAAAGAGAGTAAAAAAGCCCCGCCGGTCATCGTTAAAATGAAAGCAATCGTTATTTTCGCGGTATCTTGGCTATTGAAAGTATCGATGAATAATTGCATCAATAATGGAAGTAAAGCGTCAGTTATCGCTCCTAAAACGATAAAGATAAAGGCCAAAATAAAACTAAAAAGCTCTGGCTTAATGTATTGCCAAGTTCTTTTATAGATTACTTTATTGCTTAAAGCGTGATCACCGTGAAGGCGTAAAATCTCATCATCCATTGACTTTTTCCTCCACCATTCGTTCTAATTCTTGCGAGGCAACCATTCTTTTATAACTTTCGCAATTTTTTAGTAAGTTTTTCGGGCTATCAAAGCCTTTAACTTCTCCTTCATCTAAAACTAAAATTTTATCGAATTGAGCGACAGTTGATACGCGAGAAGCGATGACAATTGTCGTCTTATTCGCGCGATTTTCTTCGATATTTTTTAAGATGACTCCTTCAGTTGATACATCGACTGCACTCACTGAATCGTCCATGATCATAATTGGTGAATCTTTTAAATAAGCTCTAGCGATTGAAATGCGTTGCTTTTGTCCGCCGGATAAAGTGACACCTCTTTCGCCGGATACTGTTTCATAGCCTTCTTTAAATTGCTCGATATCGATGTCGACATTAGCAAATTTAGCGGCTTTTTTAATAGCTTCGTTATTGAGATTTAAGTTACTAAAAGCGATATTGTTTTTTATGCTATCTGAAAAAAGGAAATTATCTTGCGGGACATAGGATATCGCTTCTCTTAATGAATGAATATCGACGTCCATTATATCGATATCATCGATGAAAACCTTCCCTTTTTCGATATTGTAAAGTCTAGTTAGAATGTTAACTATTGTTGTCTTACCGCATCCAACTTTACCAACGATTCCAACTTTTTGACCTGGCTCAATCGTAAAACTAACATTTTTTAAAGCATCTTCATTTCCATCGCTGAAGCGAAAAGAGAAATCTTTGAAGGTAATCTTGCCTAAAACATTAGTTAATATCACCGCATTTTCTGGGCTTTTGATATTCTCGTCAGCGTCTAAAAAGCGACTGACTCGGTTAAGTGAAGTTTTAGCTCTAGCGCGCATGCTAATAATTTGTCCTAAGGCGATAAGAGGCCAAACTATTGAATCAAAATAACCATAAAATTCAATTAATTGTCCAGCAGTTATATCAATTTTTATTTCGTTATTAAATAAGTTTAAAGGCAATGAATTTATCGATAGATATACTAAATATCCTCCAAAGGCCAAGATAATGACTGATATAAGAGATAATAATATTTCGATGACGACGCTGAAGATGACGCTAATTTTAACAAAACGCACGTTCGTGTCGGCATTTTCTTTAGCAACTTTAGCAAAAGCTTTTATTTCTTTTTGCTCTTTCACGAAAGCTTTTATAACGCGAATGCCTGTAAAATTTTCTTCGTTAAAATCGTAGAGCTTATCGTAAGCTACTTGCCGCTCATCCCAAAGTTTTGACATCGTTTTTTCAACGAGAAGTCCCCAAACGATAATTAAAAGCAATGGAAGAATAGATACCAAACTCAATGCTAGATTTAATCTAAACATTTTAACTAAGACTAATATCGATAAAAAGATGGCATCAACGAGCATTACGGTTCCCCAAGAGAAATATTCTTCGATAGTTTCGACATCGCTAGTAAACCAAGCCATCACTGTGCCGACTTTGTTTTGATGATAAAAATCAACCGATAATCTTAGGGCTTTATCAAACATTTCTTGTCGAATATTCGACTCAATCTTTTTAGAAGCTGAAAAAATAGTCAACCGCCAAAGAATGCGCCCCGCCATCATGCCTAAGCCAATTAAAAGAATGTATATCGACATTTGTAAGACGTTGTTAAAAATTTCGCTAGCAACATAGCCTTCAACAACTTCATCGACAATTGCCCCTAGATATTGAGGAATAAATAAAGAAATATAGTCAACAAAAATTAAAGCGGCCACTCCTAAAAGGAAGAGATACCAATATTTAAGATAATATTTGTTTATATGTTTCCCTAATAGCATAAAAATAAAACCTAATTTTTAAGTCTATACTAGAGATAAATGAAAGTTAAGTATTATCTAAAATTATTTAGATAAAGATGCGACGTCTTTGCTTATTTGTTTTATAAGATCTTCGACATTATTAAATTTAATTTCGCTTCTTAAAAAAGATAAAAATTCCACGCTCATATTTTTATCATAGATATCTTCAACAAAATTTGGGATGTGAACTTCAATGATTGGCGTATCGATTTTGTCAATTGAAGGATGAACGCCAACATTGGCGACTGCTAAATGAGCGATTCCATCGATATAAGCGATAACTTTATAGACACCAAAATGTGGAATAACATAGTTGCTATTAAGTTTTAGATTTGCTGTTTTAAAGCCAAATTTTTCTCCGTTATGAAAGCCTTCTTTGACAATTCCTGATACTAAATAATTTTGTCCTAAAAGCAAGTTAGCTTTTTCAACGTAACCATCTTTAAGAAGTTTAATGATTTCTTGGGTGGAAATCTTATTGCCATTTATCTTCATAATTGGCGAAACAAACACTTTGAAATATTGTTTTAAAAAGGCAATGTTTCCTTCTTTGTTTTTGGCAAAAGAATAATCTTCTCCTACATAAATTTCTTGGACATTTAATTTATGCAAAATATCGATAAAATCATATTTATTTAGATTTATGAAATCTTTATCAACATGAAGGACATAATAAAAATCTACGCCTAAACGATCGATGATTTTAAATCTATCATCAAGGGAGGTTAAAACTTCTTTAGATTTGTTGTTGTTTAATAAAGTGGACAAAGGTTTATCAAATGTTAGTAACGCCACTTTATAGTTAGAGTTAGTTACTGCTTTTTTAATGATTTCTTTATGAGCTAAATGGACGCCATCGAAATAGCCTAAACAAATAGCAATTTTCTCTTTTGGCGCTTCTAAATTATCTAAATATAGTTGATATGTTTTCATCTTAAGCCTCTTAAGCAACGATAATGCTCATTTTCTTTTTTATAAATAGCAATTATACCTTCTTCGTCTTCTAAAAGAAGATGTTCATCATTATAGGCTAATTTCAGTCTCATGCCATTTTTTGCTTTAAAAGCATCTTCTTTATTTAGAATTACTTTTTTGTATTTTGTTAGCATTTTATCGATGCTTATTAACTTAGTTTCATCAACTTCATCATCACTGATTGAATCTTTTAGATTGAATTGACCAATCGCAGTTCTTTCTAAAGCGACTAAATGGCCAACAGTATTAAGTTTTTTAGCGATATCTTCTCCAAGCGTTCTTATATATGTTCCTTTACTTACTTTTGTAATAAAGGTGATTTCATCATCTTGATAGGAAAGAAGCCTAATTTCATATATTTTTATCTTTCGCGTTTTTCTTTCGATTATTTCGCCTTTTCTTGCATAGTCATAATAATGTTTTCCATTGTATTTAAGCGCGCTAAACATTGGAGGAAGTTGTTCCATTTCTCCAAGAAAAGAGTTGAGAACGTCTTCTATTTCTTTCTTTTTTAATGTAGGCACAGTCTGATTTTCAATGACTTTTCCTTCTAAATCACCTGTGTCGGTCGCACTTCCAAGTTTAAGTTTAGCGACATAAGTTTTATCTTCTTCTTCCAAAAATGGCGATATTTTTGTCGCATTGTTAACTAAAATAATCAATAATCCGCTGGCAAAAGGATCTAATGTGCCGATGTGCCCACATTTTTTAATGTTCAAGGCTTTTGAGACAATATTAACTTCATCGCGAGATGTTAAACCGACCCTTTTGTTTATTAATAAACAGCCTGAGGATTGCTTCATATTTAAATCATCTTATAATATATTTTTATGAAAGCAATAAAAACTGTTTTAGGACTCATTCGTCAAGCTGATCAAACATATAATCTATTCAGAGAAAATGATCGCATTATGATTGGCGTTTCCGGCGGAAAAGATTCGATGGTTTTAGCTTATGCCTTAAATATTTATCAAAAATTTAAATTTGTAAATTTCGCGATTGTCCCTGCTATTTTAGATTTAGGTTTTGATGGATTTGATGCAACAGAAATAAAAAAATATTTCAAAACTTTGAATTTAGATTTAAAAGTGATTGACGCTAGCGATGTTTACCCCATCTTAAAAGCCCAACAAAAAGATGGAAAGTCTTTGCCTTGCTCAATTTGTTCAAGAATGAAAAAGGCGGCGATAAATAAAGCGGCAAAGATGTATCACTGCAACAAAGTTGCTTTTGCTCATCACGCTGATGATGCGATCGAAACGCTTTTGATGAATCAAATTTATGGAGCACGTATAGCTACTTTTCAGCCAAAAATGCATTTAGAGAGATCAAATATTGATTTCATCCGTCCTTTAATTCACGTTCGAGAATCTGACATCATTCGCTTTAAAAATGAAGAAAATATCCCTGTTTTCTCCTCTCATTGTCCAAACGATGGAGTCACTAAACGGGCCGATATTAAAGAATTGCTACTTAAGCTTTATGAAAGCTATCCTTCAAGCAAAGATAATTTCTTGACGATGCTTTCTAATTATTCTAAAGAACAACTATTTTATGAAGATATTTCTTATAAGATTGAAAGAACTCCAATATCTTTTAAGCCGGTAATTGGCGTTAATGATGCTGATATTGAATATGAACTTATTAGTAAAATTAAAACTAAAAAACCTATTAAAAATAGTAATCGTTTTATTATCTTTTATAAGAAAAAACCTATTGGGGTATTTTCCTTTGTTCGACTTTCTAAAAATGAAGTTGATGTTATAAATCTCGCTATATTAAAAGAATATAAAAAGGAATATTTCTCTTATTTAAAGATGATGATTAAAAAAGAATTTGAAAGAAAAATATTCCCATTAAATCTAACTTTTAAAGGAAAAGAATATTAATTTTTCTATTTAAAAAGCCATCGAGCGATTGCTGATGGCTACCTTTTTATTTGTTTTTTAATTTCTCTAAATCGTCCTGCTCTTTTTTAAGTATTTTATCAAGACGTTCAGTCTTAGAAATCGTTTCGTCAAGATAGAATTCAATAGAAGGAGTTTTGCGAATGTCGATTTTTTTCGCTAATGATGAACGGATATAACCTTTGACTTTATTTAGCTCTTCTAAATTTTGATTAGGATATTTAGCTCCTAAAAAAGAAACATAAACTTTAGCCAAAGAAAAGTCGCGAGTAACCACTACTTCGTTAACCACACAGAAACCGATTCGCGGATTTTTGACTTCAAATTGGATGATTTCTGAAATATTTTTTCCGATGACGCTTTGAATGCGTTGAGTTCTATCAGCCATTATTTCTCCACCATTTCATATCCTTCGATGATATCTAATTCTTTTAAGTCATTGAAGTTTTCAATGTTGATACCACATTCAAAGCCTTCTTTAACTTCTTTTGCATCATCTTTGAAGCGTTTTAATGATTTTATCTTGCCTTCGTAGACAACAACACCATTTCGGATGATTCTTGCTGAAGAATTTGCTTTAATCGAACCAGAAGTGACATAGCAGCCAGCAACTGTGCCAATTTTTGAAATTTTAATGAGTGAACGAACTTCAGCTTGACCAGTCACACTTTCAACTGTTTCTTTCTTTAACATGCCTTTCATCGCATCTTCCATCTCGTTTAATAAATCATAGATGATTCTATGCAATCTTATTTCTACCTTCTCTTGTTCGGCTTTTTGAGCAATTTGAGAAGATGGGCGAATGTTAAAGCCATAGATAATGGCGTTAGAGGCGCTGGCAAGCATAATATCGCTGTCGCTTATCGCTCCACTTGTGCAGTGAATAACGTTGATTTTTACCTGATCATTGCATAATTTTTCTAAAGATGATTTAACAGCTTCTGCTGAACCAGTTGTGTCAGCTTTAATGATGATGTTGATAGTTTGCGTTTCGCCTTCATGAATACGTTTATATAATTCATCGAGCGACATGCCTTTATTCGCGGCTCTTTCTTCTTCTTTTTTAATTAAGGCGCGTTTAAAAGCGATATCGCGTGCTTGTTTTTCAGTTGGGAAAGCCATGAAATGGTCACCAGCATTTGGCACTTCACTTAAGCCAATTACGCTTACTGGAGTGCTAGGAGGTGCAGCTTTAACAATTTTCTTATGTTCATTGGTCATTCTTCGGATTTTGCCATATGCAGTTCCAACAACTACATAGTCTTGGAATGTCAAAGTTCCATTTTGTACAAGTAAAGTTGCTTTAGGGCCTTCACCTTTATCAAGATTAGCTTCAATAACAGTTCCTATCGCATATCGATTAGGATTTGCCTTGAGTTCGAGCATTTCACTTACAGTGATAATTGCTTCGAGTAGTTCGCGGATTCCAGTGTTCTTTTTCGCTGATATTTCGCAGAAAATGTTATTTCCGCCGTATTCTTCAGGAATGATGTCATAAGCCATGAGTTCGTTTTTAAGTTTCTCTGGGTTTGCGCCTTCCTTATCCATTTTGTTAATCGCAACAATGATAGGAACATTAGCGGCTTTCGCGTGGTTAATTGCTTCGACAGTTTGAGGCATAACTCCATCATCGGCCGCGACAACTAAAACAACAATATCAGTGACAGCTGCACCTCGAGAACGCATCGCTGTAAAAGCTTCGTGTCCTGGAGTGTCTAAAAATGTTAATTTTTGGCCATCGATTTCTTTTTGATAAGCACCGATAGCTTGGGAAATTCCTCCAACTTCGGAATCGACTAGTCGCGAATTTCTAATCGCGTCAATCAAGGTCGTTTTGCCATGATCAACATGTCCCATGATGGTAATGATTGGGGCGCGAGGACGTAAATCTTCTGGTTTATCGACGATTTCCATCTCTTCAAAATTTTCTTCTTTGACGATCTTTTCTTTCTTAAAGTCGTAGCCAAATTCTAGGCAGACAAGTCCAATTGTCTCATCATCTAATGTTTGATTGATTGTCACCATCTTCTTATTTAAAAATAAGAATTTAATGATATCAGTTGCATTTAAATTGAGTTCTTTGGCAAGTTCAGCGACAGTCATGTTTCTTGAATAGACAAAGACACCATTATTGACTTTAGCTGCGCCTTTCTTCGCATTATTTGCATTTGGCAAGTTAACTCTTCGATTATCGTATTTATTTTTATTTGCCATTTTGCACTCCTTTCTTTAACTCCATAAGGAGATTTTCGTAAATTGAATCATCAACGGATGTTTCAAAAGCCTTGTTTAAGACTTTTTTCTTTTTTGCTAATAAAATTGCTTCAGGACTTTTTAAAATGTAGGCTCCGCGACCATTAGCTTTATAGCTAGGATCGTAGAATATGCTTCCAGATTTATCTTTACAAATTCGAAAGAGCTCATTTTGCTCGTGCATCGAATTGGTAGCTAAACATTTCCTTAAAACAATTTTCTTCATATTTTAATTATTTGTCATCGTCATCGTAATACTTATCGTATTCGTCGTAATCGATGTCTTCATCATCGTAGATGTCATCATCAAATGATTCGTTATCCAAATCTTCGAGTTCTTCTTTGGTGTAGATGTCCATTTGAGGAGTCTTTTTAGTTGGCGCTTCAACCGGAGTTTCTTCGTGAGCCACTTCTTGTTCGCTGATGTTGTGCGGACGTTTGCTAGTCTTGTGAGTAGCTTTAAATGGAGTTTCTTTCTTCTTCTCATTTTCTAAGCTGGCTTCGAGACTTTCTAAGGTTGTTGTAACTTTAACTGTTGTAGGAGTTTCAACTTTTTCTTCTTCCTTAACTGGAGCTATTTCAACCTTTTCTTCATTTACTTCAACTGTAGGTTTCTCTTCAGCGACTTTCTTTTCTTCTTTTATATCTTCATCAAGAATTTGTTGAGGTTTATTCTTTTCTACGCCGGAAGTGAGCTCTTTTTGAGCTTCTTCTTTAATGCGGGCTAATTTTACTTGAGCAAGATAGTTATCATATGCTTCTTTCTTAGCTCTTTGTTTATCTTCTTCTTTGATTTCTTCAACTGACTTGAAAGTGTAATCACTTAAGTTAGCTAATTCTTGTTCTTCGTGAATTTGAATTGACCAGCCAGTTAATTGTCCAGCAAGACGAGTATTTGCCCCTTTGCGGCCAATAGCTAAAGATAATTGACCATCTTTAACGATAGCAATTGCAATCTTTCGACCATTCTTTTCATCGATTTCATCGGTGAGACAAATATAAGTAACTGTCGCTGGTCGAAGAGCTTCAACTAAGAATAAAGATTCATTGCTGGTGTAAGGAATGATATCGATTTTTTCTTTATCTTTAATGCGATTACCGAGTTGTTCGACAATCTTTTTGATTGCGGTTCCATTGACACCGATGCAAGCGCCGACGCAGTCGACATTTGGATCGTTGCTATAGACAGCAAGTTTAGCTCTAATGCCAGCGTCACGAGCAATGCCTTTAATGATAATGGTTCCGTTATAGATATCAGGAACTTCTTCTTCAAATAGTCTTTTTAAGAAGCCAGCATCGGAACGAGAAACTTTAACTGATGGTCCGCGATCACCGGTGTTGGAAACGCTAGCAACAAACATGCGGATTGTATCGCCGTGATCGAATGTTTCATCGCCAATTAAATCTTTTCTAGTTAAATAAATTGATGAACGGCCAATGTTTACCATCGCTCCGCGATCATCGCAGCGGTCAACAACGCCAGAAATCATTTCATTAACTTTATCTTTATTTTGTTCATAAAGAATTTCTTTTTCGGCTTCGGAAAGTTTTTGTTTCAAAATTGATTTAACGACATTGGTGGTAATTCTTTTTAATTTTTCAACGTCAACTTCGATAGTTATTTCATCATCAACTTTCGCGGTTTTCTTGATCTTCTTTGCATCAGAAAGAGCAATTTCTGCGTAATCAATGATGTTATCTTTTAAAGAATCGTCGATGACAGTTTTAGTAATTGTCATTTTGATTTCTTTATCATTTATTGTCACATCTACTTTTGCATCATCTTCAGCATCGATTTCGCGAATGTAGGCTTTCTTAATCGCCTCTTTTAAAGCATCCACGATCGATTGTTTGGAAATTCCTTTTTGAGCCTCGATTTCATCGAGAGCTTCCATAAATACTTTTGAGTCCATCAGTTTATCCTCCTTAAAATTTGATGGCTAAACGAGCTTTGTCGATATTTGCTCGCATAATTTTCACTTCAATAACTCTTGTTTTGACTTTATAGGTCAATGTTACTTCTTTATCATTTACCTCTTTTAAAGTGCCTTCTAAATAGTTTTCACCATTAATTGGGTTTGTAAGATGAAGATTAACATATTTATCTACATATTTATCTAATCTATCTAAGTCGATTTTCTTTTCCGCGCCGAAAGAGGAGACATCTAAAATATATTCTGATTGAATTAGATCTTTTTCATCTAAAAGTGGAGAGATAAAATCGTTCACTTTGACGATGTCGTCAAGAGAAATAACATCGTCTTTATCGATGAAAACTCTCAGATAGTTTGTTCCTTTCTCTTTGCTAAAAGAAACTTCAATCTTGTTGTAGCCTAGCTTTTTAATTGGCTCTTCAATTAGATTTAATACTTCTTTTTCGACGTTCATAAAACCTCCTAAGAAAGACAAAGAGTGGCCAACCGCCACTCTTTAACAGAGTTCACTCAAGAACCTTGAGCACGTTCAATTTAGCACTTTTTACTCTTTTAGTAAAGAAGAAAAATCGTTGTCTCTTGATTTTGCTCGATGTGAACATTATAATTGACCTTGCTTTATTTAAGGAGAAATAAATTTATGCGTAAATTCCTATCACCTGTAATCAATTTAGTAGCATTAATCCTAGTTGGTATCGCTTATGGCCTAGCAGGCATCACTGCTGGCAAAGTTGTCGATAAAACTTCGATGGGCAATTATTATCAATTAGTTTGGACTCATGGAGTCGCCTTAGCTATCGTTGGCTTCTTCCTACTTGTTGTTGGAACAGTTGCACTTTTAGCTACATTTATTCCTAAGTGCCGTAAAGTTAGCGGACCTCTTACAGTGGCTTTATTAGTCGCTGCTGGTGTCTTTGCTTTACTCACTCCTGGATTTGTTCAAGCTACAGGAAGCAATCCATTACCAATTTATAATCAACCTGGTTTAATTGGTATGGCAGTTCTTTTATTTGTCGCCGCCTTATTTGTCGCGGTTGAAACTTGCCTTGAATTTCTGCCAGAAGAAAAATAAATTAACTATTTAGTTATATTAAGTCTGCATCCGTGCGGACTTTTTTAATGATTAATAATCTTTGATTGCTTTAGAAGTAGCAATGATAAAACCTTCTAAGGCATCAAAATCTTAGCGCTTATCTTCCCCTAATTTAATTAAAAACTTTAGAACGTATGAACTTTATAGCAACCATTTATGTTTTCTTTTGGCCATAATAGCACCCTGAACGTGAAGCAAAAAACTGGTACCATTCTTTTCTAGGCATCATTTAAAAGAAAGCCCGCGAGATGCGGGCTAATGGCTTTTAAGTTAACAAACATAATTGGCGGCTGTTCACTTAACGACGCCTTTATTTCTTTGATATTTGTCTTTTGATTGATCTATTACTTCTTCCTTAAAGGATGTGGAAACAACTTATGTTAGTTGGTTTCTTTTGTTGTTCGCCTTTATGGTTTGTATTTTGTTTTCTTTAAAAATGAGACATCTAATTGTGATTTTAAGTATTGAAAAAAAGCCGAGAGTATCGGCTTTTCGAAAGGAGGTGTACAAAAACTATGGATTAGACAGTTTCAGTTTTTTTATCTTCTTTATTTTGCTTTACTTCGTCTTTTTTAACGACTTCTGGGCAATAGAAACGGCAACGAAGCGTTGGATAAATCCATAGTCCAGAATAAATATTTGCTAATAAAGCAACAACAATAAGTAGCACATAGCCAACTGTATGACGGCTAACTTCTTTGCTGATGAAGGCAATGGAAATAATAGTCATCAAAAGAAGAAGAACGGACTCCGCTAAAAAGAGCCAACCTAACGAACGAATAGGAGTTTCTTTACTCTTAGGAAAAATAAATGGAACGGCCTTATAAATTAAAGTCACGCCAACAATAATTAAGACAAAAGCAGCGATGAAATAGACCATGCCAAACGCTTTTACATCGGTTGCGTATAAAGCAGTTGTAATCGATTCAGCTCCATCAACATCGGTAGTTATGCCATTTGTTTGATAAAGCGCCAAATAAAGAACAGCAACAATAATTTCAACGACGGCACCAATAGAAATTAAAGATGCACTGAGTCTAAAATTGTTTAATTTTTTAATTAATTCCTTCATTGTAAAACCTCAATGTATAAATACATTTTAATTATAAATAAAATGGGAAAAATAACAACATGTAAATGTCTAGAGAAAGCCAATTAATCAAACCTTAAAAGATTTAATCCTGTTATTTCATCTTTATAACGGTCATTATTTATATCAATGATATTGATGAATCCTTCTAATGTGGCACTTATCTTACAATGATTTAAATGCCCTCCAAAAGTATCGTAGTTAATGTCTGCACAGTTAATGTGAAGATGTAGATAAATATCGCCATCTTTTCGAGAAATGTTTCCATTTAATGAGGTGATTTCAAACTCACCGTTAAATGTTTTTTGATAATATTTCTTTTTGCTAACGCTATAGACACCAATGGTTAGTTCATCGCAAGCGCCAATCGCACTTATTGATGCTAATTTAATGTCTTCTTTCTTAGCAATTTCTAACAAAGAAGAAAGGACTTCTTCGCCTCTATCGAGTCTAAAGAATATCGAATTATTTTTTCTTTTGTATTCCATAAATGTAACTAACTAAATTATACACAAGGAATAATTAAAAAGAGGTGATAGATTTGCATAAATTCAAATTAAACTTTAATTCAAAAATTATTTCTTAAAAGGCTGTTTTAATTTTTCATCTATTTCAAATTAGTTTTGCTTGAATGTATGTATTAAAAATATGAACTTAAAAAAATTGCGTACTAATACGGGAATCTCACAAAAAGAACTTGCTGCCTATATGGATGTATCAGTCCAAACTCTCTTTAATTGGGAAAATGGTTTATTTCAGCCTAGCATTGATGATCTTATAAAATTAGCTGATTATTTTGGAGTCAGTCTTGATTATTTGGTTGGCCGAAAAGTCGAATTCTCTGAGCATAGTTACATTCGGGCTCAATTAGAGAAAATTCCATTTGATAAATTCTTAGACTTTATCGAAGAACAGCTCAAAGAAATGAGCAATGATAAAAAATCTCAATAATTTTATTTGTATCGATTTATCGCTTCAAATAGATAATAGCCACCAGCTAAATTGAAACAATCAAAGCCATTTTGAGTCAATATTCTATAAGCAATGTAGCTTCTAATTGCTGAATGGCACAATAGATATATTTTCTTTTTCTTATCTAGTTCGTGAAGTCTATCTCTTAATTCATCGACAGGTATATTTTTCTTGAAACCTGAAACAGGATGACTGTTAAATTCAAATTTGGTTCGCACATCAAGTAGTTCTACTTTTTCTAAATCCAGTTTATCTAAATCTTCAAAGTAGTATTGTTTAACTAGACCATTAATTAGATTATCAGCAACATAACCCACCATATTTATTGGATCTTTTGGACTTGAATAGTCTGGGGCGTACGATAGATATAAATTTTTAAGTTGATTAATCTTAAGTTTTGCCATGATTGCGGTAGCTAACACATCGATTCGTTTATCGACACCTTTTTTCGAAACAATTTGTCCGCCTAAAATTGATAAATCATCTTTGTCATAAAGCACTTTTATTAGCATCGTCTCGCCAGAAAAAAGAGCTAAATTTGAAAGAGGAGAAATGATGACTTTTTCATAATTTTTCCTAAGCGTTTTTGCTTCTTTTTCGTTTATTCCTGTTGAGGCAATAGTCAAGGAAAAGACCTTTACAATCGAGGTAATTAAAGTGTTTTCAACACGCTCATCTATCTTTTTGATGTGATTTGCGGCGGTTCGTGCATCTTTCACGGCTTTGTTGGCTAAGGAAATAAATTTTGATTCATTGCTAACAAATTCTTTTGAAGAAGCTATATCGCCAATCGCATATATATTTTCATCGCTAGTTTGCATATAGCTATTGACCTGGATGCTATTTTTAATGTCAAGTTCGAGGCCACTTTCTCTAGCTAACGAAGAATTGCTTTTTACTCCTAAAGCTAGAATAACTAAATCAAAATCAAGTTTCTCTTTATCGATTAACTTTACGCTTATTCCATCACTATTTTCATCAAGCGATTTCACCGCTTTTCCTAGATGAAGTTTAACGCCTTTTTCGATAAGTTCGTTTTTAATAAATGTACTAACATCATTATCTAGATTATTGAGCACTTGCTCGCTCATCTCGAAAATGTCGACATCCAAAGATAATCTTTTAAGCGATTCAGCGATTTCTAAGCCGATATAGCCTCCGCCTAAAACGGCAACTCTTTTAATGTTATTTTCATTAATAGTTTTTCTAATATTTACGGCATCATCGATATTTCTAAGAGTAAAAATTCTTTTAGACTTTATATTTACAAATGATGGAACAATTGGGCTAGAGCCGGTGGCGATGACTAATTTATCATAATTATCAAAAAACTTTTTATGGTTTATTTTATCAACTACTTCAACGCGTTTGTTCTTTCGGTCAATATAGACAACTTCGTGATTAATTTTTACCTTTACGTTAAATCTTCTTTCTAAAGAAAGAGGCGTTTGAACGCTTAGTAATGAGGCATCTAAAATATCGCCAGCGATAAAATAAGGTAATGAACAAGTTGACGATGAAACAAAACTCGATTTTTCATAAACTGTGATATCCGCTTTTTCATCAAGACGACGCATCCGCGTTAAAAAGGCTGCGCCTGAAGCATTGGCTCCGATAACAATTATTCTCATAACTTCATCATAAAGGAAAAAGCGAAAATGACAAGCAATGTGCTTTTTTAAGTCTATTTCTAATAAAAAAAGACTGATTTATACGCATCAGTCAATTATTTTAATGGTGCCTCCACGCAGAATCGAACTACGAATTAATCCTTACCATGGATCCGTTATACCACTTAACTATGGAGGCAGCTCGCTAAACGCGATATATAGATTTTAATTTATAGAGTCACAATATTCAATAACGATTTATTCGATTTCTTCCCCATATAAATCGTATACAAATGCAGAAGTGATTTTTACTTTCACCTCATCGCCAATTTTATGAGTTTTATTAGCTTTAAAAGTAATGTTTCCATCGATGTCATCTGGGGCGTTCCAATAGCTTCTTAGATAATATAAGTTGCTGTTTTTGTCGTAATTTGTAACAAAGCCAGTCATCATTTCATCGACATGATTTTTATTCTTTTTATAAGATATTTTCTTTTGTAATGACATTATTTTATTTAATCGGGCTTTTTTTGTCTTTTCATCTATTTGATTTTTAAGGTTATAGGCTAATGTGCCATCTTCTTTAGAATAAGTAAAGGCACCCATATGATCAAAATGACATTTAGAAGTAAAGTCCATCAAATCGAGAAAATCTTCTTCACTTTCGCCTGGAAAGCCGACAATATAGGTTGTTCTGATGACCGCATCAGGAATATTGCATCTAATTTTATCGATTAAAGCTAAATATTCTTCTTTATTTCCTCTTCTATGCATAGCTTTTAAAATGGCGTTAGAAGAATGCTGGAATGGAATATCAAAATAAGGCTTAATTACCGGATGATTTTTGATAAATAAAATTAGTTCATCGCTAATTTCATCAGGATATAAATATAGAAGTCTAATTGAAGAAAATTGTTTAATTTTCGCCAACTCATCTAAAAGAGTGATGATAGATATATGTTTATCTAAATCACTTCCATATCTTGTGGTGTCTTGAGAAATCAAAACCAATTCTTTGATGCCTTTATTAGCTAAATCATTAGCCTCAATAAGTAAATCATTTAGGCTTCGACTTCTAAATCTTCCTCTAATTAGAGGAATCGCGCAGTAGGTGCAACAGTTGTTACAACCTTCGGATATGCGTAGATATGCCATAAACGATGGCGTGGCCAATAATCTAGAGAAAGGATTAAAGGCTTTGACTTCTTTTTTATCATCGATGAGATTTTTAATTAAATTATGGAAATTAGGATAATCTTTGATGCCGACCCATAAGGATACTTCTGGAATCGATTCTTTTAGCTCTTCTTTATAACGCTCTACAAGGCAGCCAGTGACCACCACTTTTTTGCCATACCGCAAGACATCTAAAATATTTTCGATTGACTCTTTTTTGCTATCTTCGATGAAACCGCAAGTGTTGACGATGATGATATCGCTATCTTCAATGGTGTTAACAATTTGAAATTCAGGAGAATTAAACATCGCTAAAATAATTTCGCTATCGACGAGATTTTTCGCGCATCCTAGTGATATAAGTCCTATTTTTGTCATAAAGTCATCTTTATTTAAATAAAAGGTCTCAATTAGAGACTCGAGACCTTTAATTGTAGAATTTTATTCTTCTTCGTCAATGCTCCAGCAACGAGCCATATATTCAGGGTGATCGACAAATGGGTTGCGATTTCCTTGGATTTGTTCAATAGTGTCATTTCTTTTCTTTTCGTGTTCATCGACTGGATCAAGATTGTTCCATTTGACGAGCAATTTATAAATATCTTGATAAGAATAAGAAGAACTAAACACTTGATTAAGTCTTAAATCACCTAAATATGATTTCTGCTTGGCATCTAATCGTTCATTGTCGCCTAATTTTGATGAATAATGGACATAAACATACATGAGAATTCTAGCGATATCGCCTTTATATTCATCAGCAGGTTCAACCTTTTTTGCATAGCCGACATCAATTGTTATTCCTTGTTCTGCAGCTGTTTGTTGATCAACTAGTTTAATAGTGTCAACATTTACTGCTGATAATTCGCAGTCAACTTTCATGATGTATGAGCTTCCTGATTCGCTAGCTTCCCAATAATCTGTGCCCTTTACAGCGCTTTCTGGGAATTCCATGAATTTTCCGTTTCCACGAACTGTGTTTAGATTGCTTCCACATGGGCGAATATGGTATAAGTCACTTCCTCCACCGGCATAGCCAGCTCCATCGACATAGTGCTCACCATCTGCCGCAGTGTGGGTCCACATGCTGCTTGAATTTGCGCAAGCCCAGACGTGCTCACGAGTGCTTCCATAACCCTTGCTTACTTTTTTTCCTGAATAGAAAAGAACATTTTTTGAACTATCTTCTGCATCTTCATCAGTTGATGGATCGGTTCTCAAATAACTATTTACTTGGCTATATTTAATGTAAGTTGTATGAGTGTCCATCATGCGATCGTGAAGAATTCCTAATAATTCAGGTCCGATTGCATCTTTAGAAATGCCATAGTCATCTTTTCCAGCTCCAGTTGTGTTACATGAAGCTAACGAAGCTGTTAGAATCGTGCCTAACATCATTAAGACAATACTTCTTTTTACTTTTTTCATAATTTTGTTAATTTCCTTTCATGAATTCGAGTAATTGATGTTTTTTGTTTCTTTAGAAACTTTATTTATTTTAGCACATCGCCTATCGATGTAAAACTATAGTAACTTCCTAACTATAGCAAAGAAAAGAAAATGAATTAACTTTCTTTAAATTTGCTGCTTCTTTTTCGATTGATAGCAAAGAAGATAAGTAAAAATGAATTGATTAGAAAAATGATAATCGTCGAAAATAAAGAAACAAAATAGAAGGCAGTATAAATAACAGTTGAACTACCTGTTGTATTTAAAGCTTGATAAATTGACCATGAAAGAGTGACACCGGTTAAAGCGAAAGCAAAAAAAGGTATTGTTAAGGCGAATAGAAAATAGATGATTCCGCTGTCGGACTTCCTTTTGCTATACCAAAAAGAGAAAACGATATTTAGTATTGCTCCAATCAATCCAAGAATTTGGCAAATTAAAATCGGATAAGAACCGATGATTTTTTCATCGCTAAGACCGCTTTTACCAAAGCCGATACGAAAACCAAAAACAAGATGATGAACAGCTCCTGTATATTTATCGACATCGACAAAATAAGGCATAAATAAAGAAAAAATGTATAAAATGCCTAAAATCGAAGAAATCGATAATAAAATGATGAAAGTCTTTTTTCTCACGAGACTAATTTTACAACAGCAAGATGAATCTATAAAGTCAATATTTATTGAAGTAAAGAAAGAATTGTATAAAATAAAAGCAGGCAATTATGAAAAAGAAATCTTTAATTTTATTAGTTGTGTCTCTACCAGCATTGCTCACCTCTTGTGGCGATAAAAAATGGTCTTGGTGGGAAGACACCAATGTCGAAATTGTTAAATATATTTCCCTTACTGACGCTCAAAGTGCTGTCGATTCGTCTTCGATGAATTTTACTTACCCAACTGTTCGCACATATAAGCAAACTAATAAATCATATTACAAAGAATATTTAGGAAAATTTTCTACTGAAACCGATAGCGATATCAATGCTTCGGTAATTGAAACTTCCTCAATTTACACTAACAATACAATCGTTACAAACTACACTTCTAATCGAGAAGAAGCCTTCTTGAATGCTAAATCTGTGTCAACTCGAACAACCGATACTTATCTTCTTTTTGATGACAATAAATCTATCACTAAGAAAACTATCACTGACTATGGTTATGGTAAAAAGACTGGCTCTGAAGAAAGCATCGGTTATACAGACGAGGACACTTATCTAGCAAATACGACTTTAGGTGATCGCATGAATTCATCTTCCATAAGTTGGGCTGATAGAGACCGCGTCACCTATGGCTTTAGTAAAAACGATGATGTTTTAGTGGAAACAATGTCAACAGAACCAGGAACTTACACTGTTAAATTTAACAATAAGTCTCTAACAACATTTGTCACCAATACATATTGCTTATATCGCTTCCGTGCGATTGATAAAAATGCTGAAGAAATTCAATATTATCTCGATTATAAATATCAAAAAGTTGAAAAATTAATTGGTAGTAACATATTCGATGAACCATTAAGTGAACCATTCTTGCTTGAAAAAAGTGAATCATCTTACACTTACGAAATAAAAGAAAATCAGGAATACAATCGCGATTCAATTCCTGATATTGAAAATTTGTAAAATAATTTTTATTTACTAACGCTTACAGATGGTATCTGATTTTTATCATAGCTTCCGTTTTCAGTGTACGAGAAGCTGTTTGAAACAGTCATTATTTCATAAGGATATAGTTTTGAATCAGCATCTTTATAATATTGGCTTACATATAAATTTATATTGACAAGATTATTATTTTTGTAGATATAATCGCATTTTTGAACGTTAACTAAAGTGCTTCCATCTTTTGAAGTAGTTTCTTCATTTTTAAGGATAAATCTAGCGATGGTATTGCCATCATTTAAGACGCCGATAACTTCAACTTTATCTAAATTAGAACTGACATCATAGATATCATCTTCTTTTATTAAAGTGAAAGTATCATCATAATTTGTTGGAGAATAATCTACTTTTTCATCGATTTTAACAGTTGTTGATGTCTCTCCATCTTTTTGATAAACGCTTCTTTTTTCGATGAATCGTCCTTCTTCATCATTTAGATTTAAATAGATAAATGTTGAAAGACGTTTTTCTTCACTACTAGATACGAAATTAAATTTTTTAAAATCAGAAAAATTAGTCGCCGAATTATTCGTATAGAGTACGCTATTGGAGTAGCAAAGCGTTTTGCTAGTGAGCGAATTTGTTTCGTTAACGCTTTGATTTGTGTAGTTACTATCGTATTTATAAGATATATATGCGTATTTGGAAGTTACACTTTGAATGCCATTCAATCCTTTTTTAGCGGTATCGATAATTGTTTGCATTTCACTAGTTGTGATACTTGAAGTGATGTTTGAATATATGTCATCATCATCAATTATTGAAACACTGGTGGAACTTGATCCTTCTCGATCATCGCGACGAATCGAAGTATCGCCACCGCAACTAGTTAATAAAACTGCGGTCGATAAAAAGAGAAATAAGCGATTCTTTTTCATAGACCCAGAGCCTCCTTTTTAAGGAGTTTTTTATTCATATCAATGTATTCTTTAAGTGAAAAATCAGCCCTTTTAGAGATGTAGACAAATGCTTTTTCAATTTCTTCTATTGTTGAATCCATCTTTAAAAGTCGGCCAAAGTCAGCTATATCTTGATATTCAATTTTTGCACGATTATAGACGAGGCACTTATAAAATAGTCTCGATAAATTGTAATCATATTCATTTAAAAGGGTTTTTCGAGAAACTTCTCGATAGACTTTGTCAAATATCGAAATTCGTAAAGCCAATTCATCATCTCCGGGTAAGAATTTAAGCGAAGGAAGTTCATGCGCCGAAAATAAGCATGGATATACATCCGCAGTTGACATAGTCGTCGTTTCACTTAATGCGCATCTATATAAATATAGCGAACAATATTTTCTTTTGGAAATTTGGCTTGTTCCAACTCCTAGACATTTCCCCACTTTTACATGAAGACGATATTTAAAATATAGTTGATTTTTTAATTGCTTTTTATCATCTAAATTTTTATCTAATTCGCAACCTGGAAAATAATAACCTTGCTTCGCAAAAACTTCTCGAGAATTGCTTCTAAGAACTAGATATTTATCTTCAACCACTAAGGCAGCAGCTAAATAAGGATGACAATTAAATTTATTAATGCGATTTTTCTTTGCTTTCATATCGAGAAAATTTTAGCACAAAAATGATAACATTTTGTATAATAACTTCAACAAGGATAAATGTGTATGGACCCAAATAAAGATATAACAGAGAAGAAAGCTGCGAAACAACTTAAACCAGAATTCCAAAAAAAGAAAAAAAAGAAAAAACATCGAGCCCTTAAAATTATTCTCACTCTTTTTGTCATTTTGATCGTTTTACCAATCGCAGCATTTTATATTTGCTTTTATGATGGAGAACGATCGAGCGTCAAAAAGAACGATACTTTCGATATCAATAACGTTTTAATGGACGCGGCTGTCGACTCTTTAGATAACATAAAAACTACTAAAGAAATTGATATGCAAATTACCGCGGATGACTTCAATCAAATACTTTTAAATAGTTATGAAAGTAGCATTGGAAGCAATGACACATTAAAGCAATATGTCACTGCACTTTATCTCGATGCTACCGACACAAATTACACTTTTATCGCTGATGTTAATTTAGTTAATGTCTTTAAAAGTAGAATTAAAATCATCACTTCTTTCAAATTAGGGAAAATCGATGAACAAGATGCCTATATCTTTAACATTGAAGATGTAAAAATAGGTCGTATCGGCGGACTATTTAATTTAGCTAAGCAGTATGGATCAAGCTTTCTTAATGATGAATTTTTGCAAGGAATGTTTGGCGATTTTGGCCTTTCGTTTAAAAGCGATATCGCTAATAACCGAATCTATTACATGCTTAGTGACGTGCCAAACGATGTTGCCACAATCGTCTCAAGTGGCGATGAATTATTTAGCAATGTCTTAAAAGAACTTTTTGGCGGCAAATACTTCACTCTTGCATTCACTAAAGATGGATTATCCGGAAAAATCAATGTCGAAAACCTTGGAAAAAATGCCGAATTTGTCGACTCTGAAAAAGAGATGCCAATCGATTGGGGCAAATATAAAGCCACAATTAGAGAATGGCTACGCGACGGCATTATCACAACTGATCAATTAAGTCCTGCTCTTGAATATCTAATTAAAGGAGCTGAAGGCTACAGTGAATACGCCGCGGATGATTCCCCTTTAGCCGGAAAAGATTTAACAAATTATGATGTTCCTGTTTCTGATTATAAAACATACAAAGGAATCTACTCAGTTGTTACAAAACCAGAGGAAGATTTAAAGGAATATGTTCAAAATCAAATCAATTTAGCGGACATCTATCGCTGCAAAATCGCTTCTTTAGATGAAGAACATATAAATCAAACTCTTCAAACTTCTGAAGTTATTGGTAGTAACTACGTTTTACAAAGAAAACTTGCCGATGGAAGCTATAAAATCAATCCAATGATAGTCACAAATATGTATGCAAACATATATAAAACCGGATTAAAAATTGTCATCGAATTCAATGTAAACGAATGCCCATTATACATCTGCGTCAACGCTTTATTTGAAGGCTTTGATAGCACTACTTACACGATGACATTCGATATTAGCAATGTCTATTTCGGTCAAGATGAAGCAAGTGAAAACTTCAAATCTTCAATTTATGACATCATCTCCAAAGGATTTACAGGTGATAATTCTTTCACCTTTAACAAAGAAACCCATAAATTGGTGGCTAAATTTGATATTTCAGTCGATGATTCCGGAAAGCGTAAGGACATTAATGAAACTGGTAGTCCAGTTGTCACATTAACCGGCGAAAAAATGGACGATGAAGGTATGATTTTAATTAACATCGATCCAACTTTCACAATTCATGATGCTAGCTCTTTCCCTAAAGATGAAATCATCTCTCACTTCTCAACATTAGGTGAAACATATAAAGATGACATCATTCCATTTACTAGCGAAAATAGTAAATATCGTTGGTTTGCTCTTGAAAAAACTATCGATGAAAAAACTTATGATGCCTTCGTTGTTGACTGCGACGACCTCAACTTCGATTTCGATGATAAAGATAAGCGTCCTCTTTATGATAGCTATATCACTACTTTAGAGGCTTCAGGCTTTACCATTGGCGAAAAGAAGACAGGCGCAGAATATACGATATGCTATAAGGTTTATCCTGATGGAACTTTATCTACATCTGGCACGCTTGTCACCGTTGGCCTCATTCAAATTGATGATTATTTCCAAGCTTTCTATTCAATTCAACATGGAGATGTCTCCTCATACATTTCAATCCCAAGCGTATAGCATTAACCATCTTAAAGCTCACCTAACCGTGAGCTTTTTAAATGGGTTAATTTAAGAACTATAACGATTTAAAGACAATAAAAAATGCCGAGCGAACTCGGCTTTTATGTTAACGCGACTATATAATCGCGGACGATAAGGTTAGAGAATATCTTTGATCCATATTCTTTCTTCCTTTCGATACTTTTAGTCTAGCAAAGTAAATGAAAGAATTAAATAAAAAGGTGCACTTTCATGCACCTCTATTTTTTTATGTAAGCCTTATTCTTTATAACCGTTATAGGCTTTTTTAAGAATAACCTTCATGTCTTCGACAAGAGGAACCCTTGGGTTAGCTGGTGAACATTGATCTTCATAAGCAAGATAGGCGATTCTATCGATATGTTCATTCCAATCTTTTTCAGCGATGTTGCAGCCTTTAAATGACATATCTAAGCCAATTCCTGTTCCTAAATCGTAGACGGCTTTTGCCAAAGACTTAACACCTTCTTCAGCAGTTGAAGCTTTTAGACCTAATAGTTTAGCGATTTCTTGATATTTCTTATCTGCGCAGTAAGTATTGTATTTTGGCCAAACAGATAATTTGGTTGGCACTTCGCCATTATAACGAATGACAAATGGTAATAAGATACCGCAGGCAAGACCATGGACTGTATGGAATTCAGCACCGACTTTATGAGCCATAGAATGGGTCATTCCTAAGAAAGCATTTGCGAATGCCATACCGGCAATTGTTGCAGCGTTATGCATTTTTTCACGTGCTTCTAAGTCATGGGAGCCATCTTTGACTGCTCGAGGTAGATATTCAAAGACGAGTTGAATAGCTTTTAATGCTAATCCATCGGTATAATCGCTAGCCATAACCGAAACATAAGCTTCGATTGCGTGAGTTAGTACGTCCATTCCTGTCATCGCAGTGGATCTAGCTGGTAAATTAGTTGTAAATTCTGGATCGATAATTGCGATAGTTGGAGTTAAAGAATAATCGGTTAAAGGATATTTCTTATTATTCTTTTTATCGGAAATAACTGCGAATGGAGTAACTTCACTTCCAGTTCCGGATGTTGTAGGAATGCAGATTAATTTAGATTTCTTACCCAATTCAGGATATTTGAAGGCTCTTTTACGAATATCCATGAATTTTTGTTTTAAATCATCAAAGTTAACTTCTGGATGTTCATAGAATAACCACATGCCTTTAGCAGCATCCATGACTGAACCTCCACCTAAAGCGATGATCGTATCAGGTTGGAAAGTTTTCATCATTTCAGTTCCTTTTTTAACTGTTTCGATATCTGGATCAGGTTCGACATCGCAGAATAATTGCATGTTAACAGTGTTTCTTCTGAGGTTTAATTGTTCAGTTATCTTGTTAAAGAAACCAAATTGAACCATCGAAGTATCGGTAACGATGAATACTTTATTTAAATCTTTGCAAGATTGTAGATATTGAATTGAATTGCGTTCGAAGTAAATCTTACGCGGAACTTTAAACCATTGCACAGTGTTTCTCCTTTTTCCAACTTTCTTAATGTTCAATAAATTAATGGCGCTGACATTGCCGCCGATAGAGTTATGACCATAACTGCCGCATCCAAGAGTCAAGCTTGGTAAGAAGGAGTTATAGACATTACCAATGCCACCAAAGGTGGAAGGTGAATTCCAGATGATACGCATGGCTTTAACTTTTTCGCCGTAATCATCAGCCATTTTTTGTTCTTTGCAGTGAATTGCAGCACTGTGACCTAAACCATTAAAGGAAACCATTTTTTCAGCCATATCAAAGCCTTCGACATCATCTTTAGATTTAAAGAAAGCTAGAACTGGAGATAGTTTTTCTCTGCTTAAAGGTTCTTTTACACCAATTTCTGTGCATTCAACAGCGATAATTGAAGTATCTTCTGGCACTTTTACACCAGCTTGCTCTGCAATCCAATGGGCGCTTTGACCGACGATGGCCGGATTTAGTTTAGCTAATTCGACATCTTTATCGCCAAAGGCGTAGCCAAACATGTATCTTGATAATTTTGCTTTTTCTTCAGGCGTAGCAAAATAAACTTTGAAGCGTTTAAACATGTCGACGGCTTCTTTATAAATATCCTTATCGATGATAACTGCTTGTTCAGAAGCACAAATCATACCGTTATCAAAAGATTTTGATAAGGTTATATCATTGACTGCTTGTTCAACGTTGCAAGATTTATTCATATATGCTGGCACGTTTCCTGCTCCAACACCCATAGCTGGTTTTCCGCAACTATAAGCTGCTTTAACCATCGCATTTCCACCTGTAGCAAGTATTGTTGCCACTCCTGGATGATTCATCAATGCTGAAGTTGCATCCATGCTAGGATGTTCAATCCATTGAATACAGTTTTTAGGTGCGCCAGCTTTAACCGCGGCTTCAAGCATAATTTTCGCGGCTTCTTTTGAAGATTGTTGTGCACTTGGATGGAAAGCAAAAATAATTGGATTTCGTGTCTTTAAGCAAATCAAAGATTTGAAAATGACAGTTGAAGTTGGGTTTGTCACTGGGGTGATTCCACAGATAACGCCAACTGGATCAGCGATTTCTGTGATGCCAGTAACTGGATCTTCACTTATCACGCCAACAGTTTTAAGATGGCGCATATTGTTGACGACATATTCGCAAGCGAATAAATTTTTCGTAGCTTTATCTTCAAATACGCCACGTTTAGTTTCTTCGATTGCCGCTTTAGCTAATGTGCCGTGATGGTCAAGACCAGCAACTGAACACTTTGCGACAATGTGGTCAATTTTTTCTTGATCTAAAAGCAAAAATTCATCGAGAGCGACAGCGGCTTTCTTAACTAATTCATCGACTTCTGCTTTTGGATCGATTAAAGTTTCTTTTTCTACCATAATCTATTTCTCCTTCTTGGTATTTAATTTATGTGAGAGAACCGCCAAAGAAGATGCTAGATTTACATTTTCTACGACGACATTCTCCGGAACATCAATATGAGTTGGAACAAAGTTCCAAATAGCTTCTATGCCACAGTTGACAAGCTGATTTACAACCATCTGAGCGTTGTCTTGGGGCACTACTAAAATTGCGATTTTAACTTTAAGGTTATTCACAACGCTTCCTAGTGAATACAAATCATAAATTGGTTTGCCGTTAATCTTGGTGCCAATGAGGTTTTTATCAATATCAAAACCGGCGACGATATTGAGTCCAAAAGAAGAAAAGCCGCTATAATTCATGAAAGCTTTTCCTAAATGACCGACACCGATGATGATCGCTTCATCAATTTTGTCATATCCTAAAAAAGTTTGAATATCTTTGATTAACTCTTCAATGTCTCGACCTTGATTAGGTTTACCAATTTGTTTGGAAACGATTTGCAAATCTTTTCGAACTTGCTCTTCGGATAGGCCAAGCGCTTTGGCAATCATTGGAGAACTAACGTTTTTATTCTCTCCGCCTCTAAGCGAGAGAAGATATTTTAGATATATTGGATATCTTTCGAGTTGTCTTTTAGATATATTCATAATCAGTATTTCTTTACCGATTAGTATAGTATCATGGGTATATAGGATAATCAAGAAAAATTTACTGAATAGGCTTTCACATTAAAAAACCACGATTTTGTCGTGGCTTTTTCTTGATTTTTATTTCTTTAATGAAGGGAATCTTTCTCGATGATTATTGTAATGCGTGTGCAATAATTTTTCGGAAAGTTCACTTAATGGCTTGCCTAGATATTCTTTATATAAACGGATAATATCTGGGTTATTATGCGATTGACGAATTACTTGTCTTTCATCTTCATTATATAGAACGCTCGCGCGCTTAGAGATGTAAGTATCTAATATGTCATCATCTTCATTTGGTAAAAACATTTCCTTAACATAAGGTTGACCGCCACCATTGACGCAGCCTCCTGGGCAACCCATGATTTCGATGAAAGCATATTTTGATTTTCCTTCACGGATTTCATCTAACAATACTTTCGCGTTTTTCATGCCAGAGGCAATCGCAACTTTTAAAATTGTTCCGTTGACATCGATATCTGCTTCGCGGACACCTTGTAGTCCACGAACTTGGCTAAATTCAATTTTGCCATATTCTTTATTAGTTAGACTATGATAAGCCGTTCTTAGGGCTGCTTCCATAACTCCGCCAGTGACACCAAAGATAACACCAGCGCCACTGTATTGGCCTAATAAATCTTGGTCAAATTCTTCATCTTCTGGTAGTCTCGCCCAGTTGATACCGCTTCTTTTGATAAGCTTAGCAATTTCACGAGTTGTTAAGACAGCATCGACATCTCTAATGCCATCAACTTCCATTTCTGGACGTGATTTTTCATATTTTTTGGCTGTGCAAGGCATGATTGAAACAACATAGATGTCTTTAGGATCTAAATTATGCACTTTTGCAAAATAAGATTTAGTGATCGCTCCTTGCATTTGATGAGGCGATTTGCATGTTGATATATGAGGAATTAAATCGCTATAGAAATATTCCATATAATTTATCCAGCCTGGTGAACAGGATGTGATTTGCGGAAGCACACCTTTATGAGCAATTCTTTCAAGAAGTTCATTAGCTTCTTCCATAATTGTTAAATCAGCGCCAAAATTAACATCAAAGATGCGATAGAAACCCAATCTATGTAAAGCAGCAATCATCTTTTTCGTGCCATTCGTGCCAATTCTTTCGCCAAATTCTTCACCAATCGCACTTCTGACAGCTGGGGCAACTTGGCAGACTACTAATTTACCTTCTTTTATAGCTTTATCGACATTATCAATTTCACTATGTTCCATTAAAGCTGCTGTTGGGCAAACTAATACGCATTGACCACATTGAATGCAAGGACTTAAAGCAAATGAACGGTTTTGGCTTGGGGAAACCGAGACTTTAAAACCGCGGTTTTCAAATCCTAAAATACCGATGCCTTGCAAGTTTTTGCATCTTTCAATGCAGCGTCCACAGAGAATGCATTTTCCGCTATCGCGAACTAGGCCTGGTGCGAGTTCATCGATTGTTCGAGGTGAATATTCGCCTAAGAATTTATTGTCTCTAGCTCCAACAAGTTTAGAGACTTCTAAAAGTTCACAATGACCATTTTTATCGCATTGTAGACAATTTTTATGATGGTTTGATAAAAGAAGTTCGACGCTTTCTCTACGTGCATTCACCGCTTTTTGACTGGAAATTGTTATTTCCATACCTTCGTTAACAGGATAAGCACAAGATGCAACTAAGCCACGAGCTCCTTTAACTTCCACTAAGCAAACACGGCAACTTGCAAGCGAGCATTCGCCATGTCTAAATGAACATAATGACGGGATATTGTATCCGCATTTTCTACAAGCTTCTAAAACAGTCAAATTATCATCGACTGCATAACTTTTGCCTTCAATTTTTATATTTACTTTTGCCATGAATATTCTCCTACTTGCGATATACCGCGCCGAAATGGCAACTGCTAGTTAAGCAAACGCCACATTTAATACATTTATTTGTATCGATGACATAGGCAGTTTTACCAACTTCACCGCTGATTGCACTAACTGGACAATTTCTTGCACAAAGTGAACATTTTTTACATTTATTCGGATCGATTTGATAGACAAGCATCGCTTTACAAACATGTGCAGGACAGCTGTGATCAGTGACGTGAGCTTTATATTCTTCTGGGAAGTTTTTCATCGTTGATAAAACTGGGTTCGCTGATGTTTGTCCCAATGCGCAAAGCGAATTGTTTTTGGTGGTATCCGCTAATTCTAATAAATCATCTAAATCGCTTGGAGTTCCTTTGCCTTTTGTTATTTTGGTAAGAATCTCTAGCATTCGTTTGGTGCCAATTCTGCATGGTGAACATTTACCGCACGATTCATCGCAAATAAATTCCATATAGAATTTAGCGACATCAACCATGCAGTTATCTTCATCCATGACGATAGCTCCGCCGGAACCCATCATCGAACCTCGAGCTACTAAAGAATCAAAGTCGATTTCAACATCTAAATCTTTTTCAGTTAAGCATCCGCCTGAGGGACCACCTGTTTGAATCGCTTTAAATTTCTTATCGTGAGGAATTCCTCCACCGATATCGTAGATTAGCTCTCTTAATGTAGTTCCCATTGGAACTTCAACTAATCCAACATTGTTAACTTTTCCGCCTAAAGCAAAAACTTTCGTGCCTTTAGATTTTTCGGTACCGATACTAGCGAATTTATCCGCTCCGTTACGTAAAATCCAAGAAACATCTGCTAATGTTTCAACGTTATTGATAATTGATGGTTTGCCCCATAAACCTTTTACAGCTGGGAACGGAGGTCTTGGACGCGGCATACCTCGTTTTCCTTCAATGGAATTAAGTAAAGCCGTCTCTTCACCGCAAACGAAGGCTCCTGCACCTAATCTAATGTGGCATCTAAAAGAGAAGCCACTTCCGAAAATGTTATCGCCTAATAAACCGATATCTTCGAGTTCTTTTATTGCGATGCGCAATCTTTCGACAGCAATTGGATATTCAGCACGAACATAGAAATAGCCATCTTTGGCTCCAATCGCGTAGCCTGCAATCATCATACCTTCGATGACGCCGACTGGATTGCCTTCTAAGATGGAACGATCCATAAATGCGCCTGGATCGCCTTCATCGCCATTACAAATGACATATTTTTCATCGCTATTTTGGTTGAGAGCGAATTGCCATTTTCTGCCAGTTGGGAAGCCAGCGCCTCCGCGACCGCGAAGTCCGCTTTTTAGCACTTCGTCAACCACTTCTTGTTGGCTCATCTTCAAAGCTCTTAGTAATCCTTTAAACGCTCCATAGCCAAAGGCTTCATCGAGGTTTTCTGGATTGATCATTGAGCAGCCATTTAAAGCGATACGAATTTGTTTTTTATAGAAATTGATATCATCTTGTCGTTCAACTTTTTCGTGCGTTGCTGGATCTTCATAAAGTAAATCGGTTATGCAATTTCCTCCGATGATATCTTCATTTATGATGCGTTCAGCATCGCTAACTTTTACAGCTCTATATAATCTATCATCTGGGAAGATTTTCACAAACGGTCCTTGCGAGCAAAAACCAAAGCAACCGACGCGGTTGACTGAGCAGACATCTTCGAGATGCTTTTCTTTAATAAGCTGTTCTAATTTAGCTAAAATGTCGTTTGAATGGGAAGATACACAACCTGTACCACCGCAGACGACAATGTGCTTTTTACCATCTTTGCCATTGAATTTAGAATCTAGGCAAGATGAACAATGTTCTATTTTTTCAACTAATTGTTTTTCTGTAGTTATTTTTTCCATTAGTTAGCTTCCTTCCCTTCTTCTAAATCGTGATATTCTTTGACAATTTGAATAACTTTATTTGGATCAACTTTTGGATAAACTTTGCCATTTATTGAAATTGCTGGAGCAATTCCACAAGCCCCAATGCAACGAAGAGCATCTAAGGTAAATAGACCGTCATCGGTAGTTTCTCCAGGCTTAATACCTAAAACTTCGCTGAATTTATCCATCACTTGTTGCGAACCTTTAACGTAGCAGGCTGTTCCTAAACAGACACCGATAACATATTTTCCTTTTGGCTTAAGGGAAAAGAACGAATAAAAGGTAACAACACCATAAATTTCCGCGACTGGGATTCCAGTTAATTCACTGACTAATTCTTGGACTTCCAAAGGAATGTAGCCAAATTCGCTTTGAATGCTTTCAAGGATCATCATCAATGGAGTTTTTTCATTTTTAAAACGCTCGACAATATCGACAATTTGCTGTCTCGCGTGCTCTTGCAAGTGCGCCATAACATCCTCCAAAATAAATAATTAATATCATTATAATGATAAAATGAGTTAAAACAACAAAAAAATGCATTGTAACGCTTACAAATTAACTACTAGATATGTTTAGTTATGACTAACCATGAAGTCCACGACTTTGACGGTCCATGTCTTCGACGACAATATCAAATATTTCTCCTAATGTAGAGCAATATTTAAGTAAGTCCCAAGGTTCGTTTGTGTGGAAATGAATTTTGATAAGTTCACTATCACCAACCGCTAATAGGCAATCGCCTTTTAAATTGTTAGTGATATATTCGTTAATTTTATCTTCATCGAGATCTTTTCCTTCGATGAGTAGTTGAGTATCGTATTTAAATTCAAGCATTTTCTTTTTTCTCCTTGCTTAATTGTTTCAAGGCTAATCTACCTTCTTTGCTATTATAAAATGAATAAGCCTTTTTGTAATAATAAAATAATCGTTTATAGATGCTAGATATCTTCTCTTTTTGGATTTTGCTATATCCTTTTTGCACTTTCAAAAATGTCGATATTGTTCTCGGAATATTCTCAATAAGAGAATAAAGTGTTAAATGTAGTCCGCCTAAATATTCAAAGATGACATCGACTATTAAAATTGTCTCTTCTTTGGTTAATGAATCAATCCAGTTACGAACTGCAAGCTCATTTATGTAGCTACTTTTACTTCTATTTTTTAGAAATTTAAATTCACCAGTTTTTTTATTGATGAGCCAGTTATGAGGGTTGTGTTGAAAGATGCCAACAGATTTGGCGTCCACTACTTCAAAATTTTTAATGTCATTTAGCATGATGCCAATGACGCAGTTTTTCGGAACTATTTTCACTAATTTTGGATAAATCAAATGGAAATATTCGTTTTCAAATAAAGCATTGTTATAAAAACCTTGGCCATCGAAAGAATAGGCTATTATAGTTCGATCGATGTGCTCTTTATCCTGATTTAGTGCAGCATAAAAAGCAAGATTTCCGCCTTTTGAATGGCCTCCAATAAAATAATTGCCATCAAAAAGTGAAGTCACTTCATTTAAATAATCAATAGCGGCTTTTTGAGCGGCGACACAGTCGATATAGCTCATCGATAAATCTTCTTTCCAAGCATATAAATTAAGATCAGTTCCGCGATAAGCGATATAGTGCATTGAAGAAGAGATTTTAAAAGTGCAAGCAAAGAATTGTTTATTCGTGGCTAAATCTGATTCTTTTAAAATGTAGCTAATTGAGATATTTCTAAATCTTAAAGATGATTTTAAAGCGATGAGCATTGGAGCGTTCTTTTTTGTCGTTAGTTCATCACTCGCTAATTCTTTTATCTTAGATAATGGTAAATCTTTTAGTTTTAATGAATAGTTTTTGTCTTCCTTTAACGAAGGCATAATTAAATCAAAATTGATGTAGCTAAGTTGAGCGATGATTAATGCATCGACATCATTAAAAGGCTTATCGTTAAATGATACATTACCAAAAGTATTGATATAACCTATTAAATCCATAACTACATTGCCGAAGAGAATAAGCGCAGTAACACGCGATGAAGTCTTTTGCTTAATGGCGAAGAATCAGCCATTTCCTTGCTAATTCTACGCGATACTTCAAAGGTTTCATTTAAATCTTTTTCAATATCTTTTAAGCATGAACATTTATAGAGGAAACAGCCATTTTCCATGTGTAAAAATAAGCTTCGATAGTCAAGATTAATCGTCCCTACAGTTGCCATTTCCCCATCGACAAGAAAGGTTTTCGCGTGGATAAAGCCTGGCGTATATTCATATACTTCCACGCCGGCATTGATTAAATCCTTGTAATAGCTTCTTGTCAGTTCGAAAACTGTCTTTTTATCAGGAATATGTGGCGTGATTATCTTTATTGTAACGCCCCCTTTCGCGGCAAGCTTAAGGGCGTTATTGAGTTGTTCATCTAAAATAAGATAAGGCGTTGTTATATAAATGTATTTTTTAGCTTTCGCGATGAGTGATAAATAAACATTTTCGCCAACCGTTTCATAAGTAAATGGCAAAGAGCCATAAGGAGAAACATATCCATCATCGAGATGTTTTTCTTCCATCTCATCAATATATTTTGAAGGAAGATAATTAGAGAAATCATTAATTTGAGGAACGCTTTTATCTAAGCTTGTCCAATGCGATAGAAATAAGGAAGTCAAATTAAAAACAGCATCACCTTTAATCATGATGGCGTTATCTTTCCAAACGCCAAAACGGATTTTACGACCGATATATTCATCGGCTAAGTTAATACCTCCGGTAAAACCAGTATGCCCATCAATGACAAGTATCTTTCTGTGATCGCGATTGTTCATTCTGATATCAAAGAAAGCACGCATTCTATTAACTGGGATGCATTTAATGCCAATGCTTTGCATCTTTTTATAGTAATTAGCGGGCAATGTACCAACTGAGCCGATGTCATCATACATGAGTCTAACATCTACGCCTTCATTAACTTTTTGCTTTAAAATATCCAACATTGAATCCCACATATAGCCTTCTTGAATGATGAAATATTCTAAAAAGATATAGTGTTTTGCTTTTTTAAGCTCTTCAAGCATCACTTTAAAAGCATCATTGCCCCATGGATAATAGTTAACTTTGCTATTTTTATAGATTCCGCTTGAAGCGTAATCATTTAAATATTTACCGATAAAATAAGCATTATGCTCCTTATTTGGATCAATTTTATCGATGATATTTTTGCTTTCCTTTGATGCATTAGCAATTTTTAAAGCTTCATAAGTTGGTCGATATCTTCTTTTTTCTCTAGGTGTAAATTTTTTGTTAGCAAAAAGGATGTAACAAGCCGAACCAAATATCGGAGCGACAATTAAAAAGCAAAGCCAAGTAATTTTATAGGCGCTATTGCAACGAGAATTAAAAATAAAAATAGCGACGATGACAGCGATAAAGGTAAGAATCGTTCTTACTTCAGCTAAATAATCTAGACAGAAAATAGCTAATAGAATCACCGCTAATAATTCGATGAAAAGGAAGAATACAACTAATAGACGAGTGTTAAAGATCTTTCCTAGAAACTTTTTCATGCAATAATTATTGCATAGATAGAAATGAATTTGTAAATAAAAGCCAAGATGTTTTAAAAATTAGAAAAAGGAATCTAGAAACAATTTTATTCTTGTCTTTTTCTTTGAGTTGACTAATCATTTATCTATGAGAAGCGCGATTAAAATTATTTTGGGAAGTTCATTAATATTAGCCTTAATTCTTTTTATCGCTGATTTTATTCTCGCGGTCACTTGCTTTATTCATCCAGATGCTTATTTAGCAACTTTAACTGATCTTGATGTCAACACGATTTATATCGTTGGAGGCATTCTTTTTATTCTTTCTTTTCTATGTTTAATAAGTCTATTCATCGATAACCATGCGATAAAGATGATGAATGAAGCGTATAAGAAAACTGAATTAATTCCTTCAATTGTCCTTTTATTTGCTACGTTAAATATAATTCCAGCTCTACTAATGATATTTACTCCTTCAAAAAGACTCATATCCACTCATCCTTATTTTGAATAATTTAGTAACAAAAAAATCCCCGAGTTTATCGAGGATTGTGCTTTATGGTGGTCCAGGCCGGGGATGATCCGGCGACACACGGATTTTCAGTCCGTTGCTCTACCAGCTGAGCTACCGGACCACAATGGCGGACCATAGGGGGATCGAACCCCTGGTCTTCTCCGTGACAGGGAGACATGTTAACCGCTACACCAATGGTCCAAATAAGCGACGCTTACTATTATCAATGAAGCATTTAGAAAATGCAAGAGTGATTTTCGGCGTCGCAAATAGCTAA